>JAGNTK010000093.1:0-2472 GCA_017987575.1 Novosphingobium sp.
CCCGCACGATCCTCAGCCTCAAAGCTCAACTCTTCGAGCAACCGCTCCATCACCGTCTGGAGCCGCCGCGCGCCGATGTTTTCGACCGCTTCGTTGACCTGGGCGGCAATCCGGGCGACAGCGCGGATCGCGCCGGGGGTGAAATCGAGCGTGACCTTTTCGGTGCCAAGCAGCGCGCAGTATTGCTCGACCAGATTGGCCTTGGTCTCGCTGAGGATCCGGACGAAATCGTCCTCGTTCAGCGCTTTCAGCTCGACCCGGATCGGCAGGCGGCCCTGCAATTCGGGCAGCAGATCGCTCGGCTTGGCGACATGGAACGCGCCGCTGGCGATGAACAGCACGTGGTCAGTTTTCATCGGGCCATACTTGGTGGCGACCGTGGTTCCCTCGATCAGCGGCAGCAGATCGCGCTGCACCCCTTCGCGGCTGACCGAGCCGCCACGCACGTCGCTGACCGCGATCTTGTCAATCTCGTCCAGAAACACGATGCCGTTGGTTTCGGCATTGGCGAGCGCGACGCGGGCGACATCGTCCTGATCCATCCGCTTTTCGGCTTCTTCGTCGACCAGCTTGGTCCAGGCTTCGGGCACCTTCAACTTGCGCTTTTTAAGCGCCTGCTTGCCGAGCGCCTTGCCCATCATTTCGCTGAGGTTGATCATCCCGATCCCGCCGGGCATGCCGGGAATCTCCATCCCGCCGCTCGGCGCGTCCTCAACCTCGATTTCAACCTCGGTCTCATCAAGCGCCTTTTCGGCGATCCGCTGGCGGAATGCCTCGCGAGTGGCCTCAGAGGCGCCATCGCCGACCAAGGCCTTGAGCAGCCGGTCCATCGCCGCCTTCTCCGCCGCATCGCGCACCGCTTCGCGGCGGCGGTCCTTTTCCAGCCGGATCGCTTCTTCGGCCAGATCGCGGGCGATCTGTTCGACATCGCGGCCGACATAGCCGACCTCGGTGAACTTGGTCGCCTCAACCTTCACGAACGGGGCTTCGGCCAGTTTGGCCAAGCGGCGCGAGATCTCGGTCTTGCCGCAGCCCGTCGGCCCGATCATCAGGATGTTCTTGGGCGTCACCTCGTCGCGCAATTCGGCGGGCAAGCGTTGACGCCGCCAGCGGTTGCGCAGGGCCACCGCGACGGCCTTCTTGGCATCGGCCTGCCCGACGATATGCTCGTCAAGCGCGGCGACAATAGCTTTGGGGGTCAGATTATCGCTCACGCTTCCACCACCTCAACAGTCACGCGGTCGTTGGTGAAAACGCAGACATCGGCAGCTACCGCCATCGCCCGGCGGGCAATCTTTTCGGGGTCGGTTTCGTAATCGACCAGCGCTTTGGCGGCAGACAGCGCATAGTTTCCGCCCGATCCAATCGCGGCGATGCCCTCTTCGGGTTCCAGCACATCGCCATTGCCGGTCAGGATCAGCAGAACATCCTTGTCCGCCACGATCATCAGCGCTTCCAGATTGCGCAGATACTTGTCGGTGCGCCAGTCCTTCGCCAGTTCGACCGCAGCGCGCATCAGCTGGCCGCGGTGCTGTTCCAGCTTCTTTTCCAGCCGTTCGAACAGGGTAAAGGCATCGGCGGTCGCCCCGGCGAACCCGGCGATCACGCTACCGTCACCCAGCCGCCGGACCTTCTTGGCGTTGGGTTTCATCACGGTATTGCCCATCGAAACCTGGCCATCGCCCGCGATAACGGTTTTGCCGCCCAGCTTGACGCCGATGATGGTAGTACCGTGCCACTGGATCAGGCCGTGGCTATCTGAAGAGGTGCTCATAAGCCGGATATATGTCTTATCCGGCAGCCTTCAATCCTTAGGCCTGAACCCGGGAGCACTAGCTGCCGTTTGGCCCACCTGGCCCTGCGCCGCCGGCGCCGACCTGACCGATGTTGCCGAACAGGTCTTCAAGGAACGAACGTTCACGCCCCAAGGTCGGGGTCTTGTCCCCATCGGGACTGATCTGGGCGACCTTTTCCATCCCGCTGCGTGAGATTGAAGCGACATTGCCTTTGTCGTCAAAGCTGATCCGGACCAGCAGCTGTTCATGGCTTTTGGGACGTGAAAACGCTGCCTGACGGGTGTTGGTCGAAATATAATACCAGTCCTTCGAGCCGTACTGGCTGATGAAGCTGGGCCGGCCAAGCATCCGTTCAACCGAAATCTGGTTGTCGATCCCGGGCTGGACCGAATCGAGCAGCGGAGCGTCAACCAGATAGCCGCGATGATCCTTGATCGAGGCGCAAGCTGACAGCGCCAATGCCGCCAAAACAGCAACTGCAATACGTCCCTTAACCGGCATCTTTATCTCGCTCCGTCAGGTGGCCGCAGGATTGCCCGCGCCGCCCCTTTGATCTATCGCCGCCAGCCTTAGGCCGCCTTGGCCCGCCGTGCAATGGCGGGCGATGGGCGGCGCGGCTTTAATGCCCGCTGAATGAATGAAAGGCCGGTCCGATGTCACTGCTGCAACGCCTGCT
>JAGNTK010000093.1:2572-7654 GCA_017987575.1 Novosphingobium sp.
GCGGGAGAGCAGATGCTGGAAGCCAACGAAGCCGAATGCGCTGCGCTGGCCAAGCGATTTGGACTGGTCGCAGTGAAACGTCTGACCGCGCGCGTGACGATGGCTGCCGACGGGCCAACTGTGCGCGCCACCGGGCGGCTGGAGGCCGATGTTGTGCAAAGCTGCGCGGTGTCAGGCGATGACTTGCCCGCACGAATCGCCGAACCGGTTGCGCTGCACTTTGTCCCGGCCTTGCCGCCGAGCGCCGGGGAAGTCGAACTCGACGCCGCCGACCTTGACCAGATCGAGATGGACGGCACCCGGTTCGATCTGGGCGAAGCGATCGCGCAGGGCATGGCGCTGGGGATCGATCCCTATGCCGAAGGGCCCGGCGCCAAGGAAGCGCGGCGCAAGGCCGGAATCCTGAACGAGGGCGAAGGCGGGCCTTTTGCGGCGCTGAAGGGGTTGTTGGGGGACTAAATCAGTGCATCAATAAGATGGATGTCAAAGTGCCAGCTTACAGCCCGAATCCTAAGCAGTGAGCCAATCACGAAAGCGCCGTAGATCACGCCAGGAAAAACCAACCCCGGCCAACCACTTTCAGACCTGGCATCAGTCCTGCGCAGCAAATGTGAAGCCGTTCCAGCCGCGATGAGCAGCAGACTCATAAGTGGCAGCACGAATAAATAGACTTCGCTGCTCTCCGCCCGATGCCGACTGCCTGGGTGAAGTTCGGCATAAAGGTCTGCCAGCTTCGGCACCTGAACATAGGCCATGAGGCTCATAGCCCACAGAGTTGAGCTAATGCCCGTTAGGATCAGGACGAGACGGTCAATGCGCAAGTTCGGAATTTCCCAACATCAACTTGGTCAGTCTAGGTTGAGATCAGAACGGAATATCGTCATCCAGATCATCGGCGAACCCGCCGCTGGGTGCGCCGCCGCCAGAGCGCTGGCCGCCACCTGAACCGCCGCCAAAGTCACCGCCGCCGGAACGCTGACCACCGCCGTAGTTGCCGCCGCCACCGCCGCCGCCCGAACCACCGCCACCCGGCGCGCCATCGAGCATAGTCAGATTGCCCTGCATCCCGCCAACGCTGATTTCGGTCGAGTAGCGGTCATTGCCCGAGGCATCCTGCCACTTGCGGGTGCGCAGCTGGCCTTCGATGTAAACCTTGCTGCCCTTTTTGAGGTAGCGTTCGGCGACGCCAACCAGCCCGTCTGAATTGAGCACAACGGTGTGCCATTCGGTCCGCTCCTTGCGCTCCCCGGTGTTCTTGTCCTTCCAGTTTTCGCTGGTGGCGATCCGCAGGTTGCAGATCTTGCCGCCATTCTGGAATGACTTCACTTCGGGATCGGCGCCCAGATTGCCGACCAGAATAACCTTGTTGACGCTGCCTGCCATCGAATCGAGTCCCTTTGAATTCAGGCGCTCTGCCTAGCCAATCACGGCAATGGCTCCAAGGGCAGCGCAGGTTGTTTCCCCGACTCTACCCCAGCCCCAGCCAGACCGCCGTCCAATAGGTCATTCCCGCAAACAGATAGGCCAGCGCGAACAGGTAGATCAGCATGAACACCGGCCATTTCCAGCCATTGGTCTCGCGCCGGGTCACCGCAATCGTACTCATGCATTGCGGGGCGAAGACGAACCACGCCAAAAACGCCAGCGCGGTCGGTAGACTCCAGCTGGCTTTCAGCCGGTCGCCGAGTTGCTGGGCCTGGGCTTCTTCGTCGCTGGCACCGACTGCATAGGACGTGGCGAGCGAGCTGACCGCCACTTCGCGCGCGGCCATCGCCGGGATCAGCGACAGCGCGATATCGCGGTTGAACCCGATCGGCTCAACCACCACGGCAAGGCCATTGGCAATGTGCCCCGCAACCGAAGCGTCGATCTGATCCTCACCAGGCGCAGCACGCGGGAAATTGAGCAGCAGCCACAGCACCACCGTGACCATGAAGATGATCGTGCCGGCGCGGCGCAGGAAAATCCACGCCCGCTGCCACAGCCCGATCAGCAGATCCTTGGGATGGGGCAACTGATACTTGGGCAGCTCCATGATGAACCCGGATGCAGCACCCTTTGTCACCGAACTGCGCAGCACCAGCGCCATCACCATCGCCGCCACGATCCCGAACACATATAGCCCCAGCAAGACCAGTCCCTGCAGCCCGACCGGCCCCAGTACTGCCCGATTGGGGATGAAGGCTGCGATGATCACGGCATAGACTGGCAGCCGCGCCGAGCAGGTCATCAGCGGGGCAACGAGGATGGTTGTCAGCCGGTCCTTGGGATCGGTGATGCTGCGGGTCGCCATAATCCCGGGGATCGCGCAGGCAAAGCTGGACAGCAACGGGATGAAACTGCGCCCGGACAGGCCAACCCCGGCCATCATCCGGTCCATCAGGAAGGCGGCGCGGGCCATATAGCCCGAGGCTTCCATCGCCAGAATAAAGAAGAACAGGATCACGATCTGCGGCAAAAACACCACCACCGATCCAACTCCGGACAGAATCCCGTCGGTGATTAGGTCTCGCGCCAGACTCTCCGGCATTGCCGCGCGAACTTGCTCGGTCAGCCAGCCAATCGCGCCTTCCAGGGCATCGGCAAACGGTGTCGCCCAGCTAAACACCGCCTGAAACACCACGAACAGCATCGAAAACAGGATCAGCGGGCCAAGCCATGGGTGCAGAAATACCCGGTCAAGCTTGGCATGAAGCCGGTGGCGGCTCGATTCAGAAACGATCGCTGCTTCGGCAATCGCATGAGCGGTTACGCGGCGCTCGGTCAATGTGGTGCGCGGGCGGTGATGTTCCGCAGCGCGCTCTTCTGCTGCGGCAATCGCTGCCGCCAGTTCGGTCAATCCGCGCCGCCGCACGGCGACGGTCGAGATCACAGGAATGCCGAGCGCGGCCTCCAGCGCAGTGGGATCAATCACCAGACCATCGCGCTCAGCCAGATCGACCATGTTGAGCGCGACCACGCAGGGCCGGCCCAGCGCAATCACTTCCTGGGCAAAGACCAGATGCTGTTCGAGGTTTGAGGCATCGAGCACCACCACCAGCACTTGCGGCGCAGCCTCGCCCGGAAACTCACCCAGAATGACCTTGCGAGTCACTTCTTCGTCCGGACTGGTCGCATCGAGGCCATAGGATCCCGGCAGGTCAGTCAGAACAATCGTTTCGCCGCCCGGCAGCGTCAACCGCCCGGCTTTGCGCTCGACCGTGACGCCGGGATAGTTTGCAATCTTCTGGCGCGCACCAGTCAACGCGTTGAACAACGCGCTTTTCCCGGCGTTAGGATTGCCGACCAGCGCAGCGCTGCGCAGTGTCATAGCGCTTCGACCTCGATCGCCTGGGCATGAACCCGGCGCAGCGCGACAGTCATCCGCCCGACCGACAACGCAATTGGGTCGCGTCCCGAGAATATTCCGCGGTGCGCAACACTTATGATTGCGCCCAGATCGATCCCCAGCGCCTGCAACCGCTGCGCCTCTTCCACGACAAGCCGCGACCAATCAACCGCTGTAATACGCGCGCGGGTTTCAAGCGGAAGAAGATCGAGTGTCATGCCGAATTGGCGCTGCCATAGGTTGCAGCCTGTTGCAAGTCATTCGCAATAGAATTGATCAAGGTCAAAAAGTCAGCGGCTCAGCCAGAGCGGATCACCGGGCCGGATAACGCAACCGCCCCAACAGCCGCGCCGGGCTGAACAGTTCTTCGCGCGGGCGCAGCAACTGAGCCTTGGCCTTCTCAAATTTCATGATCCCTTCGATCCGGCGATCGAGGAAAGCCTTGGTATCGGCATGATCGTCGCTGCTGTCATTGACGTAAACCGCCAAGGTCGCCGCATAGATCGAACCAAGCGTCATCCGCTTGGTATAGTGGTTGTAGTCGGTCGCAGTATCGCCCGCCAGCCGCCACATCGCGTCTGCACTGCGCCAGCCCAGCGCCAGCGTGCGCGGCGCATTCTGCGGCAACGCCATGATCGACAGGGCGCGGCGTAGCGCCTCTTTCTGATGGACGATTGCATCGAGCCGAAACTGAACCAGAGTGCGGATCCGCTCACGGATTTTCAGTTGCGCGATCTGATCTGCAGGCAAAGCAGCCTGCATCGCGGCATCGACCGCTTGCACCCAAGCCTCGATCATCTGCATCGATCCACCGGAAAAAGCGAAAGACGCTGCTGCGGGGTCGAGTCCAGCCGCTGACGCAGCATCCCGCACCGCCACGTCGCTCCAGCCGTCAAAGGCTGCGGCATCGGCGATAGCCGGGGCAAGCAGGAGCCGCAGTTCATTAAGGCTGGCGGGCTGTTCCATAGTCAAAACTTCGGTCCATAAACCTTGCCGCCCTCGCCAGCCTTTGTCTTGGGCTTGGCATCGCTGGCGATCACGCTGAGAATTGCAGTATTGTCCGCCAGCCGCGCATATTCGCGAGCCGAACGACCTGAGTTGTCGGCCCGGTCCGGATCGGCCCCTGCCTTCAGCAGAATCCGGATCAGTGGAAGATTGCGGTTGTGAACTGCCGTGATCAACGGGGTTTCGCCCGAATTGTTCGAATTGTCGACTCTCGCTCCTCTGCCGATCAGCACCTCAACCCCCTCGATCCAGTTGAGGTTGGCGGCTGCGACCAATGGTGTGATCCCGCTATTGTCGCTGGCATTGACATTGGCGCCCTTGGCGATCAGCCATTCAAGCCAAGCCTGGTCCCGCCGCGCGACAACGATATGTAAAGCGGTTCGTCCGCTGGAGATATCGCGGGTGTTGATGAGGTTGGGGCTGCCCTTCTCGAGCATGTCAGTAGCCTCCTGCCCTTCCTTCTTTTCCACCGCTTCAAGAAACTTGTAGCTTTCAGAAAATTGGGCTGTGGCCGGGCTGGGCAGCGCCACCAATGCCGCAATTGGGGCGGCTAGGGCCAAAGCCAGTCTGCGCATGTTCGACACCGAGTTGATCCTCCTGTTGCTTGAGCACTTTGCCAAGAATCACTGGCACAGCCCCAAACGCTCCTTGCGCGTAGCAGTTTAGCAGAGCATGAACCGCCGCGCCATGATGAAGCCAATTCTTGCCATCGCCCTATTCGCCAACGCCCTTGCGCTTGGCGCTTGTTC
>JAGNTK010000094.1 GCA_017987575.1 Novosphingobium sp.
GGTCAGGCCGATCCAAGCTATGCGCTGGTGATGCAGAAAGCCCCGGTCAATGTCAGCCGGACCAAGGGCCCGCGCTATACCCCAGTGTCCAAGCGTCAGGACAAGCCCGATGGCATCGCCTGGATTTTGCGCAGCCATCCGGAAATTTCGGATGCCCAGATCGGCAAACTGATCGGCACAACCCGCAACACCATTGCCGCGATCCGCGATCGCAGCCACTGGAACATTGCCAACATCCAGCCCAAGGATCCGGTGACGCTGGGTCTGTGCAGCCAGCGCGAACTGGACGCAATCGTGACCAAGGCGGCCAAGAAGGCTGGCCTGATCGACCAGGCTGGCGATGACGCGCGACTGGGCGATGATCGCGCCTCGCTGATCGAAGAATTGCGGGCAGAGCGTGATGCCGCCACCAAGCTGGCCGGTGAAGCCGCGCAAGAAGCCGAAGCAGCCGCCTGGCTTGAAGCCAAGCGCGCGGCAGAGGCTGCAGGCGAAGGATAAGCCGCTGACACAGCAGTCTGTTCAAGCGTCCGGCAAGGGCGTAGACTGCTGGTATGATTGCTGATCCATCTGCCGCCGAACCCTGGCGGGCGCACTATGGCCATCCCGGATCGTGGGACGCGGCCTTTGCGCCGCTAAGCCTGCCCGCCATGTTTGCAGCCGCTGCGCAGCAGTATGGCCAGCAGTCATTGGTGGACTTCATCGGTCGGCGCTATTCCTACGCCCAGCTTTATGCCGAAGCTCAGGCCTTTGCCGCAGGGCTCCAGGCACTGGGGATTGGCAAGGGTGACCGGGTCGGGCTCTATCTCCCCAATGTTCCGATCTACATTTCGGCTTATTACGGTGCGTCGATGGCCGGGGCGACGCTGGTCAATTTCAGCCCGCTCTATACCGCCCACGAACTTGCCGCGCAGGTAGAGGATTCGGGCACCCGGCTGCTGGTGACGCTCAATTCATCGGCTCTGCTGCCGACTGCGCTGGAGGTTCAGCGCACCTCCTCACTCGAAACGCTGGTGGTCGGCTCTCTCGGCGCGATGCTGCCGTTGTCCAAGCGGGTGCTGCTGGCGCTGCTGGGCCGCAAGGCGATCAGTCCGATCCCGCAGGCCGCCAATGTTCTGCGCTGGGAAGCTGTGCTGGCCAAGGCGGCGCCTGCCCCTGTGACACTCGATCCCGAAACCGATCTGGCGCTGCTGCAATATACCGGCGGGACCACAGGCGTGCCCAAAGGCGCGATGCTGACCCACCAGAACATCACCGCCAATGCCCGGCAGGTGATGGCGATCGATCCGCAAACCGGCCAGCGCGATGTGATCATGGGAGTGCTGCCGCTGTTCCATGTCTTTGCCAATGTCTGTGTGCTCAATCGGACAGTACTGGCAGGCGGCTGCATCGCGATGCTGCCACGGTTTGAGGCGGGCCAGGCGCTAAAAACGCTGGCGCGGGTACAGGCCACAGCCTTTCCAGGCGTGCCAACGATGTATCAGGCGCTGCTCGATCATCCCTTGGCGGCCAAGACGGATTTCTCAAGCCTGCGGGTCTGCATTTCCGGCGGTGCACCGTTGCCGTTGCCGGTGAAGCACCGCTTCGAAGCACTCAGCGGTGCGCGGCTGGTCGAAGGCTATGGCCTGACCGAATGTTCGGGCGTCGCTTCGGTCAATCCTTACGAAGGGCTGGAACGCCCCGGCACGATTGGCCAGCCGGTGCCGGGAACCCGGCTCAAGCTGCTCGACCGTGAGGACGCCACCCACGATGCTCCGGTGGGTGAACCGGGTGAACTGGCGATTCGAGGCCCGCAAGTCATGCAGGGCTATTGGGAGCGGCCCGAAGCGGCGGCCAGCGCCTTTGCGGACCGACCCGATGGGCGTTGGTTGCGCACTGGCGATGTCGCGGTGATCGATGCCGAGGGCTACATTTCCATCGTTGATCGGATCAAGGACATGATCGCGGTGGGCGGCTTCAAGGTGTTCCCCAGCCAGGTTGAGGCGGTGCTGGAAGAGCATCCGGCGGTCAAAGAAGTGCTGGTGATCGGGGTGCCAGACGATCGGATGGGCGAAATGCCGCGCGCTTTCGTCACCCTGCAGGACGGGGCCGGCGAGACCGGCGATGCGCTGCGCGATTGGCTTAACCCGCGCGTTGGCAAGCACGAACGGGTCGATGCCGTGGTGGTCCGCTCTAGCCTGCCCAAGACGATGATTGGCAAGCTTGATCGCAAGACCTTGCGCGAAGAGCTGGCGCGGGAAGCTTAGCCCGCCGCCAGTGCGACCACCGCGCTGTCTTCGCAGACAGCGCGCGGGGCAAACCGGCCATCGACTTGAGCGCCCTGCTCAATCGTCAGCGAATCGTAGTGAACATCGCCCTGAATCCGGGCGCTTTTCAGCACGACCAGATCGCGGACGTTGATGGTGCCCTTGACCGTGCCCGATAGCCGCGCACTTTCAGCCTTGACTGCGCCGACAATCTCACCGCTTTCACCCTGCACCAACGAAGTGCAGGATACGTCGCCTTCGACATGGCCATCAATGTGCAAATCAGCCGAGGCATGGACATTGCCTTTGATCCGGATGTCGGCGCCAAACACCGAAAAAGTCGATCCTGCCATGGGCTTACCTGCTGAGCTGCGCGGCTGGGGCGCCGGTTTTTTGGAGAACATGGGGTACAGCCTCAAGAAAAGGGCGGGGATTGACGGCGCGATCGCCGACCCGCACTTCGAAATGCAGGTGCGGACCAGTTGAGCGACCTGTGCTGCCGATCAGGCCGATCGGCTCACCCGGCTGAACCGGCTTGCCAACCACAGTGCGAAAGCCCGACATGTGGGCATAGCGGGTAACCAGACCATTGCCGTGATCGATTTCGACCACATTGCCATAGCCCGATTTCCAGCCAACAAAGCTGACGATGCCACGCGCGGCGGCAAAGATCGGGGCGCCGTGCGGCCCGCGGAAATCAAGCCCAGGATGGAAATCGCCGCCGCCGGTAAATGGATCGGCGCGGTATCCAAAGCCGGATGAGATATATTCGAGGTTCGCTGGCAGCGCTTGCGGCAGTCCAGCGACCGAGCGTTCCAGCGCGTCCATCCGCGCAAGGCTCAGGCCAAAGCGCTGAAACCGGGGGTCGACGGAGCCATCGGCTGAGGTGGCCAACAGGGAAAGCGGACCGCCCTGCGCGGTTGGATCGTTGATTGCGGCCAGCATCGCCTTCGGGCTGAGGCCGAGTCGGGCAAGTTTGGATTCAGCAATCGCGGCGCGGCGATCGGCGGCGCGAGTCAGTCCTTCGATCTGGGCCAGTTGCCGCGCTTCGATTTCAGCCAGTGCCGCGGCTTCGGGCAGCACTGCGCTAACCTTCTTGACCGTATTGGCGGCTTCAGTGCGCGAATCCGATACGGTTTCGCCCGCCTTCGCGTCGGTTGGCAGCTCGCCCAGATGGGTTTGAACCACCTTGTCGATGAAGTCTTGCCGACGCTTCAGATCACCCGCCACCTTGCCCAGATCGTCGCGATAAGCGCTGACCCGGCTTTCGGCGGTGGCGATCTTGGCTTCGCGGTCCAGCAGCGAATTGCGATCCTGATTCGCCAGATAACTGGAAATGGCCATGCCGCTGATCGAAAGGATCCAGAACAGCAACAGTCCAGCCGCAGCTCCCGCGCCGATCATCTGAACGCGCGAAGAAACCTTGATAAAACGGACCTGCCCTTCGGATCGCATGAAGAATTCGCGATCCGGAAACCAGGTCCGCAACCGGGCGAAAAACCCGTTGGCGGCGATATTTGGCAAAGCGACCCCTTAGCCCGTGGTTAACCCTTGGACGGCCCGCTAGCAGCAAGTTGAGACGATAGCGAATCAACGAGGCCCCGGACTCGTCGAATCGAACGAGTCACGCGATGAATCGTTTTGGCTTGCTGACAGCATTGAAAGCGGCAGCAGCGGTGACAAGCGCGGCGCAGGGTGATAGGCGCGGGGGACCATGAGTTTTCCCCCTGAAGTGCGCGAAACGCCCGAGCAATTGGTTACCCGGATGGCCAAAGCTGGACGCGCCGCACAGCGCGTGCTGGCGCGGCTGGATCATGACGCCAAGGCAGCGGCGCTGCAGGCCGCGGCGCGGGCCCTGCGCGCCGATTCCGCCGCAGTTCTGGCCGCTAATGCCGAAGACCTGGCAGCTGGACGGGCGGCCGGTTTGACACCAGCCATGCTCGACCGGTTGATGCTCGATCCCGTCCGGTTGGAGAGTATCGCGGCGGCGGTCGAAGCGGTTGCTGCATTACCCGATCCGGTCGGGCAGGTAATTGACAGTGCGGTCCGGCCCAACGGGCTTGAACTGAGCCGGGTGCGGGTGCCGGTCGGGTTGATCGGGATTATCTATGAGAGCCGTCCCAACGTGACCGCCGATGCCGCCGCGCTGGGCTTTGCCTCGGGCAATGCGGTTCTGCTGCGCGGGGGCAGCGAAGCAGTTCGCTCCAATCACGCGGTCCATGCTGCCATGGTGCGCGGGCTGGAGAGTGCGGGGGTTCCTGCCGAGGCGGTACAATTGCTGCCAACGCAAGACCGAGCGGCGGTTGGTGCGATGCTCAGTGCGGCTGGCCTTATCGACATGATCGTGCCGCGCGGCGGCAAGAGCCTGGTCGCGCGGGTTCAGGCCGATGCCCGGGTGCCGGTGCTGGCGCACCTTGACGGGATCAACCACACCTACATCCATTCCGAGGCCGATCCGGCCAAGGCGCTGGCGATTGCGGTCAACGCCAAACTGCGCCGGACCGGGATCTGCGGGGCGATGGAAACACTGCTGCTCGATGCGCAGTTTCCGGCAGCGCAGGCTGTGGTCGCCGCTCTGCTGGACCGGGGCTGTGCACTGCGGGGCGATTCGCGGGCCATGGCGCTTGATTCGCGGATTGGTGCGGCAAGCGCTGAGGATTGGGATACCGAATATCTCGACAGCATCCTGTCTGTCGCTGTGATCGACGGACTGGATGCGGCGCTGGCGCACATCGCCGCACACGGCTCTCAACACACTGAAGCGATTGTCTCAGAAGATCAGGATGTGACAGAGCGATTTCTGGCCGAAGTCGACAGCGCGATTGTCATGGCCAATGCCTCCACCCAGTTCGCTGATGGCGGCGAATTCGGGCTTGGTGCAGAGATCGGTATCGCAACCGGACGGCTCCACGCGCGCGGTCCGGTCGCCTTGGAGGGGCTTACGACCTACAAGTGGTTGGTGCGCGGGACGGGGCAGGTAAGATCCTGAAAACGATTGGTCTTCTGGGCGGGAGTTTTAACCCTGCGCATGGCGGCCACCGCCGGATCAGTCTGTTTGCGCGTGAAGCATTGGGGCTTGATGAAGTCTGGTGGCTGGTCTCTCCCGGCAATCCGCTCAAGCCCAAAGCTGGAATGGCGCCGCTCACCGCCCGCCTCGCCTCCGCCCGCCAGCAAGCCCGCCGCGCCCGCATCGTGCCGACTGTGATCGAACGCGAACTCGGCACGCGCTATACCGTCGATACGCTGCGCAAGCTGCAGGCGCGCTATCCCAAACATCGGTTTGTCTGGCTGATGGGCAGCGACAATCTGGTGCAATTCAGCCAATGGAAATCCTGGCAAAAGATCGCCCGCACCATGCCGATTGCGGTTATCGCCCGTCCGGGCTATGAGGGCGCTGCCCGGGCGAGCCTCGCCGGGGCTTGGCTCGGCCGATACCGGCGGTCCGCAGCCAGTCTGAAACACCGGGCAGGATGGAGCGCACCCGCGCTGATACATTTGCGTTTTGATCCCGATCCGCGCTCGGCAACTGCCATTCGCCGCGCCGATCCACACTGGGCCAGCCGCTTTCGCGGCCAGAGCCTGAGGGATAGTTTGACGAACCATCCAGTCGATCCCGACATCGCATGACAGGGCTTTGGTCCCTTAGCCGCGAAGCCCGCATAGAGGAGCCGTTTCCGCTCAAATGACGCCTGATTCCGCCAATACTGCCCCCGCCGATCCGGCCGCTGCTGCGGCCGCTGCGGCTGCCCCGCTGCCCGAATCGGAAGCCGGCTCGCTCCACGAGCTGGTGCTGAAGTCGCTAGACGACGATCAGGCGCAGGAGATTGTCTCGATCCCGCTCGAAGGCAAAAGCTCGATCGCCGATCACATGGTGATCGCTTCCGGTCGCTCGACCCGTCAGGTTGCCGCGATGGCCCAGAAACTGGCCGAACGAATCAAGCACGGCGGTTTTGGCCACGTCCGGATCGAAGGCCTGCCGGCCGCTGACTGGGTGCTGGTCGATGCCGGTGATGTGGTGATCCACCTGTTCCGCCCCGAAGTGCGCACGTTCTACAACCTTGAACGGATGTGGGCGTTTGGGGACAGCCTCGGCGCGGCCTGAGCGGCGCCGTGCAATTGCACATTATTGCGCGGGGCAAGATCGGTCGCTCGCCTGAAGCGGAACTGGTTGAGCGCTATGCCAAGCGAATCACCTGGCCGCTCAAGCTGACCGAATTGCCCGACACCGGCGGCACCGTGCCACCGCCCGCGCAAACCCCGGCGCGCGAAGTTCTGCTCGATGAACACGGGAAGGTCATGTCATCACAGGAGCTTGCCGCGCTCCTGGGCCGCTGGCGCGATGACGGGGTGCGCGAAGCCCGGTTCCTGATCGGCGCCGCCGATGGCCATGGCGTGGCCGCTCGCGAGAAGGCCGATCTGCTACTGGGGTTTGGCGCGATGACCTGGCCGCACCTGCTGGTCCGCGCGATGTTGGCCGAACAATTGTACCGCGCCACCAGTATTCTTGCTGGCCATCCTTATCACCGTTCGGGATAAGGGCGCCGCAATGACGTTTCGCTTGATCCTGATCGGCCTAGGCGCTCTGGCCCTGATGGTCAGTGCGGAGCTGGGCCTTGCCCAGAACCAGCCGCTGCAGGTGATCGAGACCGCCGAAGACGCGCAGAAGGCGCTGGCTGAGGCAGATGCGCAAGGCAAAGAAGCCCGCGCTCGCGCCGAAACGTTGGAGGCCAAGGCCGCCACCGCCGTCGCCGCAGCCGATCGTACCGCACAAGAAGCCGCCGCGCTGGCCGCTCGAATTCAAGAGTCCGAATCCCAGATTGCGGCCAATGAAGCCAAGATCCGCCTGATTGAACAGCAACGCGCCGCGCTGCGGGTTGAACTGGCGCAGCGCCAGCGTCCACTGGTCGAGCTGACCGCCGCGCTGCAGCGGCTGTCGCGCCGTCCGGCGGTGCTCTCGCTGCTGCGGCCGGGCTCGCTGCAAGAGGCGGTCTATCTGCGCGCTGTGCTCGAAACGATGCTTCCGCAGGTTGAACGCCGCACTGCCGGACTGCGTGCTGCGATTGCGCGGGGCAAGGCGCTTCAGGCACAGGCCGAACAGGCCAGTGCCGATCTGCGCGCCAACCAAGGGGAGCTCGGCCGCCGCCGCCAGACTCTCGCCGCGCTCGAAGCCCGCCAACGGCTTGAATCGCGCGGCGCCAGCAGCAGCGCTGACCGCGAATCCGAACGCGCTTTGGCCTTGGCTGAACAAGCCCGCGATCTGGGTGGGCTGGTGGGAGAGCTGGACAAGGCCGGGCGGCTGCGGGGACAACTGGCAGCGCTGCCAGGGCCGGTCTTGCGCCCGGCCCAGCCACAGACGGCGAAAGTCGCGGCGGTAGCAGAAGCTGCGGCGCTGCC
>JAGNTK010000095.1 GCA_017987575.1 Novosphingobium sp.
CGCAGGCCAAGCGCGTATAAGGGCTTCTGGACAGGTTCCACCCCTTCGCTCTAACGGCGCAGGATGGACTGGCAAGCAACGATCAGCGAATGGCTCGACCTGGCCTGGGTCCGGGCGGAGCTGCTGGCTTTCGCACTGGTTTGCCTCGCCTTCGTCGCCTGGCGCGGCGACCGGCGGCGGATGACCCGCAGCGACGCCGATGCCGTCGGCCTGATGCCGTGGCGCGACATCGCCTTTTGGGCCGGATTTCTGGCCTTTCTGGCGGCGGTGTTCGGGCCCTATTTCGTCTGAATTACAGACAGGCTTCCAGATAAGCCTGATCGAACCCGAACTGACGGGCCTTTTCAAGCGTATAGGGGCGCAGGCCGGACGAGCGGAACTCGCCGATGATCTTGCCATCGTCGGTTTCGTCGAGATACTCGAACTTGAATAGCGACTGGGTGACGATCACGTCGCCTTCCATCCCGATCACTTCGGTCACCTCGGTGGTCCGGCGCGAACCATCGCGCAGACGTTTCACCTGCACGATCAGATCGACCGATTCGGCGATCTGGCGGCTGATGGCTTCCTTGGGGATCTTGATGTCGCCCATCAGGATCATGTTTTCCATACGGCCGAGGCACTCACGCGGGTTGTTGGCGTGAAGCGTGCACATCGAACCATCGTGGCCGGTGTTCATCGCGGCGAGAAGGTCAAAGCACTCCGCGCCACGAATTTCGCCCAGGATGATCCGGTCAGGCCGCATACGCAGGGCGTTCTTGACGAGATCGCCGATGGTGATCGCGCCTTGCCCTTCAAGGTTCGGCGGGCGGGTTTCGAGCGGCAGCCAGTGTGGCTGCTGCAGCCGAAGTTCGGCGGCGTCTTCGATCGTCAGCACGCGCTCGCCCGGGTCGATCATTTTCGACATGGCGTTGAGCATGGTGGTTTTGCCCGAACCGGTACCGCCCGAGATAACGATGTTCATCCGGCAGGCACCCGCGATCTTGAGCGCGGTCGCCATCTTCTCGTTCATCGAACCGAAGTCCTTGAGCATGTCGATCGTGATCGGCTTTTCGGAAAACTTACGAATCGAGATCGCGGTGCCGCGCAAGCTGAGCGGCGGAACGATGACGTTAACGCGGCTGCCGTCCTTCAGACGGGCGTCGCACAGCGGGGTGGTCTGGTCGACGCGGCGGCCGACCTGGTTGACGATCCGCTGGGCAATCTGGAACAGATGCGCTTCATCGCGGAAGCGGATCGGGGCAATGGTCAGTTTGCCCTTCTTTTCGATGTAGGTCTGGTCCGGGCCATTGACCATAATATCGGACACGTCCGGATCGCTGAGCAATTCTTCGAGCGGCCCGAAGCCGAGCAACTCGTCGATCAGCACTTTTTCCAGCGCGAACTGTTCGCGCCGGTTCAGCGTGACCTTCAGTTCGGCCAGCACTTCGAGGATGATCGGGCGGAATTCTTCGCTCAGCTCGTCCTTGGTCAGCGTCGCCGCGGCTTCGGGATCGACGCGTTCGAGCAGGCGGGGGAGCACCTGTTCCTTGATCTTGTGGACCGAAGCTTCAAAACCCTGCGCTTCGTAATTGCCTTCGGACACACCGTTCACACGGTCGGCCAGCCGAGTCATGGCATCGGACTTAAGCCCGCCAGGGCCGCCATCCATTGGAGGCAGCGGGCCAGCGTCCTCACCCGGAAGCGGGGGGAACTGTTCCCCGCCCAGCGGCTGGGAATTGCCTTTCGCAGCTTCGGGGCCGCCCTTCATCGGGCGGGCCACGCCGAATTGAGGCCGGGCCCCGGGGGCCATGCCACTTGCTCCATTGCGTCGGCCAAATGCGCTCATTTTGCCTAAATCCCCCGGCTTTCTGCCACAATCATGCCTGCAAGATGGATACTCAGAGGCTTATCCAAATGGTGAATAAGGCGGAAACTTTGAATATTTCCTAATGCCACGCAGGAAATCCTAGACCCGGTCCAGACCGCGATAGGCCGCCAATGTAAGGGCAGCGATGCGCGGCCAACGGAACTGGTCCTCAACCGCGGTCAGCGATCCGGCGATAAAGCTGCGGCGCTGGGTTTGCGGCCAGCTGACGATATCGTTGATCGCCGCCGCCCAGTCCTGCGGCTGCCCTGGGGGAAGCAGGAATCCGGTGGTCTGATCGATCACCGACTGTCTCAGCCCGCCACAATTTGCCGCCAGCACCACGCCGCCAGCAGCAGCCGCTTCGATCGCAACCAGGCCAAACCCTTCGAAGGTGCCATCGGCCAGCTCAATATTGGGAACAACTACTCCCATGGCTGCGGCATAGGCCTGCGCCAGTTGCTCTGCGTTCAGCGAGCCAAGATAGCGTACCCGCGGATGATCAAGTGCGGCGCGCTCGGCCGGGTCAACGACGGTCCCGGCCACATGCAGTGTCAGTCCTTCGGGCAGTAAGGGCAGGACAGAGCGGATAAACCAAGCGCAGCCTTTAAGCGGGATCAAGCGGCCCACGAACAGCAGGTGGTGTTGCGGTGGGTTGGAAGGCAGTTTGCCCTGCATGGTGGTGGCGAGCGGGATGACTGTGGTGTGCTGCCAGCCAGTCTCGCGCGCGGCATGCTCAGTCGCTTGCGAATTGGGCAGGACCAGCGCGCTCTGCAGCAGCCTTGCGCCCAGTTTGAGATAGCTGCGATAGACCTTACCGCGCCAGGTTTGGCGCCGGGCATAAGAAACGTCGGTGCCATGCGCGCTGATCACCACACGGGTCTGGCCGCCGCGCAGGCGGGCCAGCAAGCCCACTGGCCACAGCGCCATGTCCCCCAGATGCAGCACATCGGGGGCGCGATCGCGCGCAAAAAAACGCCGCAGAATTGTAAAGGGGAAGCCCAGTAAGGCCAGTGTCCCGGGCGGCAGGCCATTGCTGCGGCCGGGCAAGGCCACGACCTCAACCGGGGCCAGCTTTGCCAGTTCTGCGGTGATTTGGTGGGACCAGGTCTCCATCCCGCCGACTGCCGGGGCCCATTTCCGGGTCACGAACAGGATATCAGGCGCGGTCACCAGCCTAGACCTGCGCTTCGATCCACAGCCGTGCTTCAAACCAAGGCCCGATTAGTGGCAGCCGCGCCAAGGGGTGGAGCCAGCGCAGCACGTTGTAATGGGCGATATGGCTGGCGCGAATGCTTTCGGGTGGGAACCCGGCCTTGACCAGCAGGTCAACCGTCTGCGCTGCACTGCGCACAGCTATGTGCTCGGGAAACTGGGGCAGGATACCTGCGGCTTTGGCGCGTTCCATGAAGAACTGCAAATTGGGCGTGTGGAGGTATAGCCGACCGCCGGGAGCGAGTGCCTGGCGGATCGCGGCATAAATCGGGACGGCTTGATCGTCCGTTACATGCTCCGAGAAATCGAGCGTTGCTGCGACATCGAAGGCGCCGGGATGCCGGGTGCAGAACGCGATGATGTCATCACAGTGAAAGCGGTAGTCGCGCAGCTCGGCGCGCGCCGCCCAGGCATTGGCCGAAGCGATAAAGTCGGCCGAGAAATCAACCCCGTCATAACTGCCGTCAAACTGACCCAAGGCGTGCAGCAACATGCCATTGCCGCAGGCAAGATCAACCACCCGCGCACCCTTGGGCAGCACCATCCGCCGGGCCAGATTGCGGACCCGGTCTAGCGGCTTGCGATTGTAGCGCTCGACATAGTCGCCGCTGTGGAGGCTGAGGCTATCGCTCATGGATTGGCTGAGACCTTATTGAGCGGGGTGCCGAATTCAAGCACTGGAGCAAACAGTGCCGCTGCCAGAAACTGAGTCACACGGTTTACCGCGACCGCCAGGAACGCAGCCTGAGGGGCAGAGTGGACCGCGCTGGCCATCAGCGCACCAAGCGCTTCGCTGACGCCAAGCCCGCCGGGGACCAGTGAAGAAGCCGAACCGGCAATCGCCGCCAGAACATATGGGAAGGTTTCCGTTATCGGCAGCACGGCGCCCACCACCGCGAATGACAGCCACAGCCGCACTGCAGCAAGGCCGAGCCCGGCGCAGCGATGGAGCAAGGTCAGCGTCATGTTGGCCAGTCCGCCCAGCCGCGCGACCTGGATCAGCGCAGTTGCGCTTACCAGTATGCCGCCGCTTAGCAGTGCCCAACCAGCCAGCGGCGTCGAAGCGATCAGGATCACTCCCGCCGCAATGGCTGCCAATGCGATCCACAGCAGCGCAGTGCCTATCACCAGCGCTGCGCTTTTCGCAGGCGCGCAGCCGGCTGAAACCAGCGCGGCGCCGCGCACCAGAGCGCCACCGGGCAAGGGCAGCGCTTCTGCCAATTGCGCCCTTGCCGATGCCCGCATCGCCTCGACAAAGCCGATTTGCACCCCGGCGGTGCGGGCTAGCAGTGTTAACGACAAAGCGCTGAAGCCCAGCATCACCAGACCCATCGGTCCGACCAGCAGCGCCAGCATGGTCAGGTTGAGTTCGGACGGTTTCAAGCCAAGGCCAAGGAACGACCAGATCGTCCCGGCCAGAAACAGCACCAGTGCAGCTGCCACGATCGGCCTTTGCCAGCGCGCAACAAAGCGGCGCGGAGCTTCGGCAATGGCGCCGCAGCGGGCTAACAGGGAAGAGCGCGACACCGGCCTAGAAGTCCTTGAACGGAACATCGGTTGGCGCCGGTCCTGCCGGACGGGGCAAGTGATCGCCCCATCGCAGAACGGCGTCAGCGTTGCCGAGAATTTCGATCTGGTGGGTTCCTTTGGACAGAGCCACGGTCTGTCCCACTTCGATCCGCTTGCCATCGATCAAGGCGGGCGTCTGTTCCAGCGTATAGGTTCCTGCGGCGTGGATCGAGAATTCTCCTTGACGATGATCCCGGCCGAACCGCTGCCCGGCCACCCAGATCGGCCCCCAATGCTGGATGTAACCCGTTCGCAATGCAGCGGCATCGGCGGGCAACAGTTCCCAAGCTGGGCCTTCGCTTGATTGATTGCGCGCCAGAACATCATTGTTGGTGAGCAGCAGCGGCACCGTCTCGCGCGCCATCGCGCTGGCATAGCTTTCCAGCTCTCCGCTGCGATAGCGGGTCTGGCCCCACGTTGTCATGAACACATTGGCCTTGGGAAAGGCACTGACCATGCCGCTGAAGTCGAAGTAGGACACGGGCTGCGGAAAGGCACGGTGAACCGCTTCCAGAACCTGTCGCTGTTGATCCAGCACACCGCGCGGGGTGATCAGGCTGAGCACTGTGCAGCCGAGCAGGCAGACCGCCGCCAGTCCGCGCAACGCATAGCGCTGGCTCAGCCAGGCGATGCCCGGCAGTACACCCACCACGACCGGTGCCAGGATGAAAGCATAGAAATAGGGAAAGGCGTTGCGGAAGAACACCACGCTGACGAGCGGCAGGATCAGTCCTGCCAGTGCAATGCGCTGACCAGCATCGGCGCTGCTGCGGGCCAGCAGTCCGACTGTCGCCGCTATCGCAGCGGCCAGCACGGGGGCGGTGCCGATCGCCAGCAGCAGATAGTGCCAGCGCGGGAACAGCCCTTCGGCGAGCAGCATCGAACCCGAAGCGCTGAGGGTTGACTTGGCGCTGCTTGCAACTGCGGGAGCGGCACCCATCTGAACCAGCGCTGTGAACAGGCCAAGTAGGATCGCGGCAAATAGGCCGATCGCGATCATCCGTACCAGCGTATCACGCCTGTTCGGTGCTTGCTGGATGCGTAGCCAAGCGATCCCGGCAAAAGCCGGGGCAAACAGCACTGCCTTGATTGTGGCAAGCACGGCAAGAGCAAGCAAAAGCGCGATCGATGCCAGCGCTGCCAAACGCAGTCGGCTGGTGAGCAGCAGCCAAAGGGCACCCATCAACAAAGCGGTTACCAGTGGATCGGCGCGGAACGACATGCCGTGCTGGAACACAAAGCCAGCCGAAAGGTACAGCAGCGGCGCGAGCTGCGCGAGGCGGCGATGAGCAAAGCGGCGGGCGAGGGCATAAATCGCGGTTAGCGTCACCAGCTCGCAGCCCAGCATTACCAGCCTTGCAGCACGGATCTGGCCAATTTCGTCCAGCCCCAACAGCGGCAGCCAGCCGAGCAGGCGGATGTGGAGTACTTGCAGAAACTCGCTCATCCGGCCCTGCGCCTGGGCGTGAACCAGGCTGAGGTGATAGAATTCGTCCCAGTTGACCGGGCGGTTGAATACCAATTCGATTTGCAGCAACAGCACCGCCGCCAGCACGGCCAGCACGGTTCTTTGCTCGCCGGGATCGGCGGGGTGGGGAAGGCGGATCCGGTTGACCCGGGGCGGGATCATGCGCGGCGCTTTTCGTCTGCCGGAGATTGCGTGCCGGTATCGTGCGTCGCCGCGTGATCAAGCTTGGCCACTTTTTCTTCGAGCCGCCGGACGTGACTCAGCGTCGCTTCCAGCAGTTTGCGGTTGGCTCCGATCAGTTCTGCCAGCACGCCCATCAGGCCGGTCAACACACCCAGCACGAGCAGCGATCCGCCGAGTACCAGCGACTGGACGTGGCCATCACCGGCGCCGTTCGCCCAGAACCACAAGAACCGCACGATCGGCGCCAGACCGATCAAGGCAATCGCCCCGCCAATCGCGGCGAAGGTGCGCAGCGGGTTATAGGTGGCATAGGCCCGCGCCATGGTCATCAACTGGCGAGTGATGAATTGCGGGATCGATTTGAACAGCCGCGACGGGCGCAGCGTGGCGTTGGTTCGCACTGGCACGCTGATGATCTTGAACCGCTTGCGCCCCGCCTGGATCAACATGTCGGTGGTATAAGAAAATTCGGTCGTGATCGTGATGCGCTGCGCGGCGGCCCGGCTGATTGCGCGAAATCCACTGACGGCATCGGTCACTTCGGTGCCCGAAAGGCTGCGCACCACAAAGCTTCCAAGCCGCTGCAATAACCGCTTGAGCGGACCAAAATGAGTGTTGTCGCTTACACCGCGATCGCCGATCACCAGATCGGCTTCATGCGCGACAATTGGCGCGACCAGCTTGGCAATGTCTTCACCGGCATATTGGCCATCGGCATCGGTGTTGACGATGATGTCTGCGCCAGCGGCCAGCGCCGCATCAATGCCGCTCTGGAATGCAGCTGCAAGACCGCGGTTGCGGCGGTGGCGGACGATGTGGTGCACCCCGAACCGGCGCGCGACATCGGCGGTGCCATCGTGGCTGCCATCGTCAATCACCAGCACTTCGATAACGTCCACCCCGGGCAAGCGCCGGGGCAAGGCAATCAGCGTGTCAGGCAGGCTTTCAGCCTCGTTGAAACACGGGATCTGGATGATCAGCTTCGTCACTTGTGCCCCACTTTCGGTGAGGTCTTGTTAAGCATGACTGTTTAACGCCGGGTAAACCTTGCTGCTGCCCAAAGGTCTGCCTAGAGCCCCCGGCAGGAGGGCTGTTTCTTGCGCCAGAACGAACGGGCCGGGTTGTTTTTTGCGCTGGCGGGCTTTGCCGTGCTGTCGCTGGGAGACGCCGTGATCAAGTCCATGGCCGGGTTGTGGTCTCCCGT
>JAGNTK010000096.1:0-5652 GCA_017987575.1 Novosphingobium sp.
CCGATGCGCCCGCCCGGCTGCGATTGGCGGCGGCCCGAAGCGGGGCCTACTCGCTCGAACTGGGCCCGCTGCCCGAAACACTGGACCGACCGCTGCGCTGCGCGGTCTTGCCACTGCCAGTTGATCCTGGCGATTGGCGGCTCCGCCACAAGAGCAGCGACCGCAGCTTTTACGAGGCGGGACTGGCTGCTGCCCAAGCGGCCGGGGCAGACGAAGCGCTGTTCATCCGCGACGATGGCCTGCTGACCGAGGGCTGCTTTACCAACCTGTTTGTCGAACGTGACGGCCGCTTGCTGACCCCGCCCGCACGGCTCGGCCTGCTTCCCGGGGTACTGCGCCGCTCGCTGATTGATGACGGCCGCGCAGTCGAGGCGGAGCTGACGCTGGACGATCTCAAGGACGGCTTCCTGATCGGCAACGCCTTGCGCGGACTGATCCCGGCGGTGCTGCTATGAACCTCTCAATCGCCCTTGCTCGCATTGCCGGATCGCAAACCGCCGCGATGTCTGACCGCGCAACGGAATTGCGCGCCGCTGGACGCGACATCATTTCGCTGTCAGTGGGCGAGCCGGACTTCGCCACCCCGCCGCACGTCATCGCCGCCGCCAAAGCTGCGCTGGATGCTGGCGATACACGCTACACCCCGGTCGCGGGTACGGCCGCCTTGCGCAAGGCGGCGGCGCTGCATTTCAAGCGCGACCTGGGGATCGATGTTCCGCCTGCCCAAGTGATCGTCAGCGCCGGTGGCAAGCAGGCAATCTTTCACGCGCTGCTGGCCACGCTCGATCCCGGTGACGAAGTGCTGATCCCGGTGCCATGGTGGGTCTCCTATCCCGAGATTGTCCGCTTTGCCGGGGCCGCTGTGGTGGCACTGGAAACCACCGCTTCTGGCGGCTTTCGGATCACGCCGCAGCAGCTGGAGGCCGCGATTACACCCCGCACCCGCTGGTTGCTGCTCAACAGTCCCGGCAACCCGACCGGCTCGGTCTATTCGGCAGACCAGCTCCGCGCACTCGGCGATGTGTTGGCGCGGCATCCCAGAGTGCTGGTGATGAGCGACGATATCTATGCCCCGCTGCGCTATGGCGCCGGGGCCCACGCCACTATGGCGGTGGTCTGCCCGGAAGTGGCGGACAGCGTGCTGACGGTATCGGGCGTTTCCAAAAGCCACGCCATGATGGGGTTCCGGATCGGCGTATCGGCTGGGCCCGAATGGCTGATCAAGGCGATGGGCAAGTTGCAGTCACACTCGTCGGGCAATCCCAGCTCGATCAGCCAGGCCGCTGCCGTTGCAGCTCTGGAAGGACCACAGGACTTTCTGCTGGATTGGCGCGACCGCTTTCGGGTCCGCCGCGATGCCGTAGTGGCGGCGATCAATGCGATACCCGGCCTATCGACCCCGGCACCCGATGGCGCATTCTATTGCCTGGTCGATGCCGCGCCGCTGATGGCCCGGTTCGGGAATGATGAGGCCTTGTGCCTGCACCTGCTCGACTACGGCGTGGCCGTGGTTCCGGCCAGCGCCTTTGGCAGCAAGGACGGTTTTCGGATCAGCTTTGCCGCAGACGATTGCGTTTTGAATGAGGCGGTGCGCCGCATAGCGGAGGCACTGACATGAGCATTATCCCGATCCTGTACGAAGATGGCGAGGCACTGGTCATCAACAAGCCGGCGGGGCTTCCGATCGAGCAGCCGCGCGCGGGTGGCCTCAGCCTTGAAAACCATTCCGAATCGCTGAAACTCGGCTTTGCCCGGGCCCCCGTGGCGGTCCACCGGATTGATACCGATACCTCTGGCTGCCTGTTGATGGCCCGCAATCCCAAGGCCTTGAAACGGTTTCACGCTGCGTTTGAAGCGCGCGTAGTAGAAAAGGTCTATCTTGGTGTCGTGGCTGGCCCGGTTGAGGGCCAAGCGGGAACCATCGAACTGTCGCTGACCAAAATCAGCAGCGCCGAAGCGGGTTGGCGGATGATCGCCGCCAAGAAGGGCAAGGAAGCCGTCACTCACTGGCGCAAGCTGGTCGAACGCGGCGGCAATACGCTGGTCGAATTCCGCCCCGAAACCGGCCGCACCCACCAGATCCGGGTCCACGCCGAACACGGCCTGGGCCATCCGCTGCTGGGGGATCCGGTCTATGGCAATGGCAAGAGCGCCAAGCGGACCATGCTCCACGCCCGTGCACTGGTGGTACAGCGCGAAGGCAAGCCGCCGATCAGCGCGGTGGCGCCGCTCCCGGCTGATTTCATCGCCCTCGGCTTCACCAATGACGACCTCGGCTGACGAAGCCATAGCCCGCGCGCTGGGGGCGGTGAGTGAGAGCTTTATCGCGGCATCGGGTCCGGGCGGCCAGAACGTCAACAAAGTCGCAACCGCCGTGCAACTGCGGCTCGACGTCTATGCCCTCGCCCTGTCAGTGCCGGTGTTCGCGCGGTTCAAGCTGCTCGCCGGAAGCCGAATGACTGCCAAGGGCGAACTGCTGCTCACCGCCCAGCGGTTTCGCACGCAGGAAGCCAACCGGCAGGACGCGCGCGATCGGATGGCCAAGCTGATTGCAGAAGCCTTTGATCTGCCCGCAACCCGCGCCAAGACCCGGCTGAACCGCATCGGCAAAACGGCCCGGCTCGAGGGCAAGAAAAAACGCGGCACGGTCAAGGCCGGACGCGGCAAAGTGCAGTTCGACTAGCGGCTGAATGCTGCGCACAATGCTGCAGCCAGTATCTACGAAATGCTGCACGAATGCTGCGCAGCATAAGCGCGGTAAAATTCTGGTATCGTTATTTCTTATCTGGTTCGACCGGAGGTTGCGGAGCAGTCGCCGCATCGGCAGGCGGACGCTGCTCCTCCACCATCGCCGCAGCATCATCGAGCGCGTCTGCCTCACCCTTAGTCACGCCGCCCGCCGTGCGCGTGTCATCGCTGCAGGCGGTAAGCGACAGGGCTATGATCAGGACTGACAATCTACGCATGGCGGCACCATAGGCGTTTTTCCTTAAAGAAAAAGCGGGTGATGCAGCGCAGCGCTGCAACCCCGCTTTTCCAATCAATCCGAACCGATCTTACGGCTTGGTTGCCGCTGTAGCATCAGCCCCGGCCGAAGCATCGGCAGCTGGCGTCGCGTCGATATCGCCCACGGTTTCTTCCGCAGGGATTTCAACGTTATCGGCCTGCGCATCTTCCTTGGCGCTATCGGCTGAGCCGCAAGCGGCCAGCGCGAGGGCAGCGGACGACGCAAAAGCCAGTGCAACAAACTTCTTCATGAAAAACACCTTTCCGAACTGTGCGGCCCGGCGGCAGAGTTACCGCAATAGATGGGGTTCTAGCTGCCCCGGAATCGGCTGCCAACCGCCAATCTCCGCCGAGCGAGAGTTTTTCACCGGCGGCGGTTGATAAGATATAAAGATTTCTTTATATGATACCGCAATGAAGATCGAACCGACCTTGCGCGCGCTGGCCGATCCAACTCGGCTGCGGATCATGCGCCTGCTGGCAGCGATGGAGCTGGCGGTGGGGGAATTGGCACAGGTTCTGGGGCAAAGCCAGCCGCGCGTTTCGCGGCACGTCAAGATCCTGTGCGATGCCGGGCTGGCGGAACGGCACAAGGAAGGCAGCTGGGTGTTCCTGCGCAGCGCCATCGGAGAAGGCCGCGCACCGCCGCTGGGTGGCGCGACCGCGCGGTTGCTGGCGCTGGCGGAAGAAGGTGATGCCACCTTTGCCGCTCGCTGTGCAGAGGACCGCCGCCACCTCGCCGCCATTCGCGCCGCGCGTGAGGATGCGGCTGAACACTACTTCGCCCGCCACGCGGCCGAATGGGATCAGTTGCGCAGCCTGCACAGCCCCGATGGTCCAGTCGAAGCCGCGCTGCTGGCCGCCCTGGGAAAAGCCAACTTGGGCGCGCTGCTCGACATCGGCACCGGTACTGGACGGATCGCTGAACTGCTCAGCCCTTGCGCAGCGCGCGTCGCGGGGCTCGACAAGAGCCCGGAGATGCTGCGGCTGGCCCGCACCCGGTTGCAGCACCTGCCAGCCCAGTCACTCGAACTGGTCCAGGGCGATTTTGCCGCACTGCCGTTTGCCGATGCCAGTTTCGATACGGTCGTGTTCCACCAGGTGCTGCACTATGCGCAGGAACCGCTGCTAGCCCTGACCGAAGCCGCTCGGGTCTGCCGGGCAGGCGCGACCATCGCCGTGGTCGATTTCGCTGCGCACGACCGCGAAGAACTGCGTGAGCGCCATGCCCACGCGCGGTTGGGCTTTACCGATGAAGCGATGCTGGCGCTGATGACTGATGCTGGCTTTGCCGCCGCTGCTCCGCAGGCGCTGGCCGGCAAACCGCTGACCGTAAAGATCTGGACCGGATCGCGCCTCGCCACCACTACATCTCATACTCCAGCCAAGGTCCTTTCCGCATGAACCCGTCCAGTGAAGCCCGCCGCGCTCAGGCCACGCCGCTGTTTGCCGGATTGGAAGGCGACATCGGCGTTTCGTTCGAGTTCTTCCCGCCCAAAACCGAGCGGATGGGCGAGATCCTGTGGGATTCGATTGCCACGCTGGCGCCTTTGGAGCCGCGCTTCGTTTCGGTCACCTATGGCGCGGGTGGCACCACGCGCGAGCGGACCCATGCCACGGTCGAGCGGATCGTGTGCGAAACCAGCATCCCGGCCGCCGCGCACTTGACCTGCGTCGATGCCAGCCGGGCCGAGATCGAGGAAATCGCCCGGGCATATTGGGAAATCGGCGTGCGGCACATCGTGGCGCTGCGCGGTGATCCGCCGGTGGCCGGGGCCAAATTCACCCCGCGCGCCGATGGCTATGCCAGCGCGGCCGATCTGGTCGCAGGGCTGAAAAAGGTCGCGCCGTTTGAAATCTCGGTCGGGGCCTATCCCGAAACCCACCCCGAAGCCGCCAGCGCCGAAGCCGATCTCGACAACCTGAAGCGCAAGATCGATGCCGGGGCCGACCGCGCGATCACCCAGTTCTTCTTTGAACCCGACACCTTCCTGCGGTTCCGCGATGCCGCGGCTGCTGCGGGAATCAGTGCCGAGCTTGTCCCCGGGATCATGCCGGTCAGCAATTTCGGCGCGGTCCAGCGGATGTCGGGGATGACTGGCACTGCGGTTCCAGCTTGGCTGGCGCACCTGTTCGAAGGGCTGGATGACTTGCCCGCCGCGCGGCAATTGGTGGCCGCGACCGTTTCGGCCGAATTGTGCCGCAGGCTTTATGCCGGCGGCGTGCGGCAGTTCCATTTCTACACCCTCAACCGGGCCGAGCTGTCCTATGCGATCTGCCACCTGCTCGGCCTGCGCCCGAAGGATGCCCAGCCATGACCCCGCGCGAAACCCTGCTGGCCGAAGCGGCCAAGCGCATCCTGATCATCGACGGCGCCTTCGGGACCGAGATCCAGAACTGGAAGCTGTCCGAGGCTGACTATGCCGGATCGCTCGGCCTCGCCAAGGACCAGAAGGGCAACAACGATATTCTGGCGCTGACCAAGCCCGAAGTGCCCGAATCGATCCATCGCGCCTATTTCGCCGCCGGGGCTGACATCGCCGAAACCAACACCTTTTCAGCCAACCGGATCAGTCAGGCGGATTACGGCGCCGAACATCTGGTCCGCGAGATCAATCTGGCCAGCGCGCAGCTTGCCCGCCGGGT
>JAGNTK010000096.1:5752-7433 GCA_017987575.1 Novosphingobium sp.
CCGGGCTGCCGCCACGCGCCTTGCCGCAGCTTGAGCCGATAACGAAGCTGGCCGGGCTGGAACCTTTTGTGATGGCGGCTTGATTCGATGACCCAGCAGATTGCCTCATTCGTCAACATCGGCGAGCGCACCAATGTTACCGGAAGCGCCGCGTTCAAAAAGCTGATCCTGGCGGGCGACTATGCCCGCGCGGTCGAGGTTGCGCGTCAGCAGGTTGAGAACGGCGCCCAGATCATCGACGTCAACATGGACGAAGGCCTGCTCGACGCGGTTTTCGCGATGACCACCTTCCTCAAGCTGATCGCCGCCGAACCGGACATCGCGCGGGTTCCGGTGATGATCGACAGTTCCAAATGGGACGTGATCGAGGCAGGACTGAAATGCGTGTCAGGCAAGCCGATCGTCAATTCGATCAGCATGAAAGAGGGCGAAGACGCCTTCCTGCACCACGCCCGGCTGTGCATGGATTATGGCGCCGCCGTGGTGGTGATGGCCTTCGACGAACAGGGCCAGGCCGATACCAAAGCTCGCAAGGTCGAAATTTGTGAGCGGGCTTATAAGCTGCTGACCGGTATCGGCTTTCCACCCGAAGACATCATTTTCGATCCCAACGTCTTTGCCGTCGCGACGGGGATCGAAGAGCACAACAATTACGCGGTCGATTTCATCGAAGCGGTGGCCGAAATCCGCGCGCGCTGCCCGCACGTCCACTTCTCGGGCGGGCTTTCCAACCTGTCGTTTTCGTTCCGCGGAAACGAACCGGTTCGCCGCGCGATGCACAGCGTGTTCCTCTACCACGCGATCCCGGCCGGGCTCGACATGGCAATCGTCAACGCCGGGCAGCTTGACGTTTATGACCTGATCGACCCCGCGCTGCGCACCGCCTGTGAGGACGTGATCCTCAACCGCGATGACAGCGCGACCGAACGACTGATCACGATGGCCGAAAGCTTCAAAGGCACCGACGCGGTTGCTGAAAAGCAGGCCGCCGAATGGCGCGGGTGGGATGTGGTCCGGCGGCTGGAGCATGCGCTGGTCAAAGGGATCGACGCGCATATCGTCGAGGATACCGAGGAAGCCCGCCTGCTCCATGCCCGCCCGATCGAAGTGATTGAAGGCCCGCTGATGGCCGGGATGAACACCGTTGGCGATCTGTTTGGCGCCGGCAAGATGTTCCTGCCGCAAGTGGTCAAATCGGCCCGGGTGATGAAAAAGGCGGTCGCCCACCTGATCCCCTATATCGAAGCCGCCAAGCAGCCGGGCGCGCGGCCCAAGGGCAAGATCGTGATGGCCACGGTCAAGGGCGATGTCCACGATATCGGCAAGAACATCGTCGGCGTCGTGCTGCAATGCAACGGCTACGAAGTGATCGATCTGGGCGTGATGGTGCCCTGGTCCAAGATCATCGAAACCGCGGTTCAGCAGGACGCTGACATGATCGGCCTGTCGGGCCTGATCACGCCATCGCTGGATGAAATGGTCACCGTGGCCGAAGAAATGCAGCGCGCGGGGCTGACCATGCCGCTGCTGATCGGCGGCGCGACCACCAGCAAGGTCCACACCGCGCTGCGGATCGATCCGGCCTATGATGGCCCGGTGATCCATGTGCTCGACGCCAGCCGCGCGGTTGGGGTGGCCAGCCAGCTGCTCTCCGATACGCAGGCACGGCCGTTCATCGCCG
>JAGNTK010000018.1 GCA_017987575.1 Novosphingobium sp.
TGGAGCGGGTAGCGGGAATCGAACCCGCATAGCCAGCTTGGAAGGCTGGTGCTTTACCACTAAGCTATACCCGCATTGCCAAAAAGGCTTGCGGACGCCCTATGCGTCAGACCTGCGGCGCGGTCAATCCGCAGGTCGCATCCAGCAATAAATTCAGCTTTACCTTAGGGAAGTGCAGGCGCAGCCTCTCTGTCAGCCGCAAGGACGGCGTGAAGAGGAGGGGACGATGACCGATACAAAGAGCCTTTGGGCTGAAACATTCGGAACATTCTGGTTGGTATTCGGCGGCTGCGGCAGCGCTGTATTCGCGGCGGCTTTTCCGGCGCTGGGGATCGGCTTTGCCGGGGTCAGCCTGGCTTTTGGCCTGACTGTGCTGACGATGGCCTATGCCGTCGGGCATATTTCGGGCGGACATTTCAATCCGGCCGTCACAGTTGGATTGTGGGCTGGTGGGCGCTTCCCGCAGAAAGACGTGCTGCCCTATATCGTCGCACAAGTGGTGGGCGCAATCATTGCGGCATTCGTGCTCTATTGGCTGCTCAAGGGTCAACCGGGTTGGGAACTGGGTGCCGGAAAGCTTGCCAGCAATGGATATGATGCCGCCTCACCCGGTAAGTTCAGCATGGGCGCTGCCTTCGTGGCCGAGGTACTGCTGACGGCTGCTTTCCTGATGATCATCATGGGGTCCACGCACAAGCTGGCTCCGGCAGGCGCTGCGCCAATCGCAATCGGTCTTGGGCTGACCCTGATCCACCTGATCTCGATTCCGATCACCAACACATCGGTCAATCCGGCGCGGAGCACCGGCCCGGCGCTGGTTGAGGGTGGCGAGGCCCTGAAGCAGCTGTGGCTGTTCTGGCTCGCGCCGATGATCGGCGGGGTTTTGGGCGGGATCAGCTACCGGACTTTGCTGGCCGACAACGACTGATCTTTTAAATGCATTGATAGGGGCGGCTCTCAGTTAGAGGGTCGCCTCTTTCATTGATTGGGGAAATGGTTTCACACGAAGACACGAAGATGTTCGGGATGGCACAGGCCTAGTGACTACTTGAGAGCCCATGGCAAACCGCAACCTCTGATTGTCCAGGCGGCTTTGCCGGTTAGCGCCGCATCTTCGTGTCTTCGTGTGAACCCACTCATAGCAAAACGCCCCGGCACTCAACCGAGGCCGGGGCGCATTGAACGCTATCAGCGGAGTGCGAGCCTCAGTGGCCCTTCTTCTCCGCCCAGATGTTGCGGTAGGACATGTAGCCCAGCACGGTCGCGAAGACCATGAACAGTAGCCAGACCAAACCAGTCTGGTGACGCTTTTCAAGCTCGGGCTCGGCCGTCCAGACCAGGAAGGCGGCGACGTCCTGCGCCATCTGGTCCTTGGTCGCCTTGGTCCCATCCGAATAGGTGACCATGTCGTCCGAAGCGAGCGGCGGAGCCATCGCGATGTTGAGGTTCGCGAAGTATGGGTTGTAGTGCATGTTTTCGCCGGTCTTCGAATCCGGGAACTTCTTGACCAGTTCGGCTGGCTGGCTGGCTTCATAGCCGGTCAGCAGCGAATAGACATAGGCAGCGCCGCCGTGGCGAGCCTTGGTGATCAGCGACAGGTCTGGCGGATTGCCAACCCCGGCATAGACCACCGGCGGGAACTTGTCGGCCGGAAGGCCCGGGCGATCCTTGACTTCGCCAGTCAGCGGATCCTTGGCAGAAATCGTCGCCTTGGCCGCGATCGCCTTCACTTCAGCTTCGTTGTAGCCCAGCTTTTCAAGATCGCGATAAGCGACCTGCTTGATCGCATGGCACGATGCGCAAACGCCCTGATAGACAGCAAAACCGCGCTGCAGCTGGGCTTCGTCAAACTTGCCGAACGGACCATCGCTGGCCAGTTTGAGCGGCTTGAGATCGTGCTTCACGAACAGCTTTTCAGCAGTCGGCGCAGGCGGTTCACTGATGTAGTTATACAGCCCGGTCCCGAAAGCCAAAAGCAATGCCAGCGAGAAAAACGCGCCGACTGCGAGAGAGATGATGCGGATCATGGTATCTCTAGTCCCTCTCTAGGAGTTCAGCCCTGGCCACCCAGCGCGGCCTTGTCATCGGTACCAAGGACAGCCTCGGTGATCGAAAACGGCAGCGGATCGGGGCGCTCGATCGACGAGACGATCGGGACGATGATCAGGAAGTGGGCGAAGTAGTACAGCGTGGCGAGCTGGCTGAGCATCACATAGGGTTCTTCAGCCGGAGCGCCGCCACAATAGAACAGCACCGCCATCGACGGGATCAGACCGAACCAGAAGAACTTGCGGTACATCGGGCGGTAGTCAGCCGAACGAACCGGTGATTTATCCAGCCAAGGCAGGAAGAACCACACGAGGATCGCCGAGAACATCGCCAGCACGCCCATCAGCTTGGCCGGGACGATCAGAAAGTCGACCGTGAAGGCCCGCAGGATCGCGTAGAACGGCCAGTAGTACCATTCAGGAACGATGTGCGCCGGGGTCTGCATCGGGTTGGCCGGAATATAATTGTCCGGGTGGCCCAGCGCGTTCGGCATGAAGAAGACATAGGCGCTGAAAATGACCATGAACAAGGCGACGGTCCAGCCATCCTTGCCGACGTAGTAGGGATAGAACGGTACGGTATCGCTCTTGTCCTTCACTTCGACCCCGGTGGGGTTCGACGAGCCGGGAATGTGCAGCGCCCAGACGTGCAGGATAACCACGCCAAGGATCACAAACGGCAGCAGGAAGTGCAGCGAGAAGAACCGGTTAAGCGTGGCATTATCGGGCGAGAAGCCGCCCAGCAGCCATTCGCGGAAGGCATCGCCGACCAGCGGAATGGCAGAGAACAGCCCGGTAATCACCTGAGCGCCCCAGAAGGACATCTGGCCCCAAGGCAACACGTATCCCATAAAGGCGGTGGCCATCATCAGCAGGAAGATCACGACGCCCAGCAGCCAGATCATTTCCCGCGGGGCCTTGTACGAGCCGTAATAGAACCCGCGGAAGATGTGCAGATAGACCACCACAAAGAACGCCGAAGCGCCATTCGCGTGGCTATAGCGCATCAGCCAACCCCAGTTGACGTCGCGCATGATGTGCTCGGTCGAATCGAAGGCAATCCGGGCGTCGCCGCCGTAATGCATCGCCAGCACGATCCCGGTGACGATCTGGATGATCAGGCACAGGCCGGCCAGGAACCCGAAGTTCCAGAAATAGTTGAGGTTGCGCGGCACTTCATAGCCGCCGCCCACCGCGTTGTAGACGAGGCGCGGAAGCGGAAGCTTCTCGTCCAACCACACCATCGCGGGGTTGCTCGGCTTGTATTCGTTTGCCCAGGGAAAGCTCATGGTCTGTTACCTCAGCCGATCTTCACGACAGTGTCGGAGGCGAATTCATACTCCGGAACCTCAAGGTTCTTAGGAGCCGGGCCCTTACGGATGCGGCCTGCGGTATCGTAGTGCGAACCGTGGCAGGGGCAGAAATAGCCCCCGAACTCACCCTTCACCTCACCCGCTGCAGCGCCCGAGGGAACGCAGCCGAGGTGGGTGCAGACGCCCATCGTGATCAGCCAGTTTTCATGGCCTTCCTTGGTCCGCTCTTTCAGCGTCTGCGGATCGCGCAGGCCGTCAACACTCACCTCGCCCGCCGCAGCGATTTCCGCCGCAGTCAGGTTGCGGATAAACAGCGGCTGCTTGCGGAACACCGCCTTGATCGCCTGTCCGGGCTGCACCGCGCTGATATCAACCTCAGTCGATCCTTGCGCCAGCACGTCGGCCGAAGGGGCCATCTGGCTGATGAGCGGGTAAAGCACCGCTGCGCCGCCAGCGCCAGCCGCGCTGACCGCTGCGATATTGATGAAATCGCGCCGCCGCACTCCATCGCCGCCCAGCGCGGCCGAAGTGTCGATGCCAGCATCATGTGCCATGGTCGAACCGATCCTGTTGTTGTGGCCGCCCCCGCAGGTACATTTGCACCCGACCGAAACGACCCCCTCAAATCCTGACTTCAGGAAGCCCCTATGCCAACCGCCCGCGCGCTGCAAGTGCAGCTTGCCCGGTCGATTTGGCGGGCCTGATAGACTCGAAGCCGCGCCCTGCCAACTGCGAAAATGTCCGAACCTGTTGAGAGCCTTGCATCTGGCTCAATCCAGCCCGATCAGCGACATCTGGCGGCCATAGTCCGGCTCGCCCCGGTGGGTAGCGCGGCGGAACGAAAAGAACGCATTTTCATCGGGATAGGTGTCCAGACCAAGCCGCCCGACCGCCCCGATTCCGGCCTGCTGGAGCCGCTCGGCCACATAGCGTTCCAGATCGAACTGCCAATGATCTGGCACCCCCGGAACAAAGTATGCGGCATTCCCGGGATCCTGCGCGACAAACCGCTGATAAAAGCCCGCATCCACTTCATAGCTGGGCTGGGCGATACAGGGGCCGACTGCAGCGACAATATTGCCGCGCTTCGCCCCGAGTGCCTCCATTGCCACGATCGTGCTGTCCGTGACCCCGCTGACCGCGCCTTTCCAGCCGGCATGGGCCGCGCCGATCACGCCCGCCGACCGGTCAGCCAGCAACACCGGCGCACAATCGGCGGTCACCACGCCGAGCAGCAGTCCCGGCTGATCGGTTGCCAGCGCATCGGCATGGGGGCGTGCATCATCGCTCCATTCGCCGGCGACAACGCAATCTGCGCTGTGGACCTGATAGACTGTCACCAGCCGCGCGCCCGGCAGGACCGCAGCCACCGCCCGGGCGCGGTTTTCAGCCACCGCGGCCGCATCATCCCCGGTGCCCAGCCCGAGATTGAGCCCGGCGACCAATCCGGTCGAAACCCCGCCGACCCGCCCGAGGAAGCCGTGCGGGATCCCTTCAAGCTCAGCGGCGCGGTGGACTTGAACCGCCTCAGCCAAGGCTCTTGCTCACTTGCTCGAACGTATCCTTGGACAGCCCCGGCGCAGCGACAATCCGCTCCAGCTCGGTTCGCATCAAAGCCGACCGGCCCGGCTCAATCCGCCGCCAGCGCCCCAGCGGCGCGACGAACCGCGCCGCCGTCTGGGCGTTGAGCGGATCGAGCGCGAGGATAAGATCGGCGATCATCCGGTAACCCGCCCCGTCCGCCTGATGGAACACCCCGGGATTGACCGCCGCCGCCATATACAGCGCGCGGGCCCGGTTGGGATTGGCGAGGGTAAAGTCGGGATGCTCCGCCAGCGCGCGGACATGATCGAGCACCGCTGGGTGAAGCGATCCGGCCTGGAGCGAAAACCACTTGTCGATCACCAGCGCGTTCCCGGCAAAGCGGGCATGGAACTGCGCCAGCTTCTCAGCCCTGAGCGGGGTGTCGAGCCCGGACAGCACCATCAACGCGCCTTGCCGGTCGGTCATGTTGGTGGCGCCATCGAACTGCGTGGCGGCCAGCTCTGCGGCCAGCGCCGGAGCTCCGGCGGCGAGCAGCGCAAGCGCCTGGGTCTTGATCTTGCGCGCACCCTTGGAATTGGCGGACAGATCATAGGGCACCGCACTGGCGCGGGCATGAAGCGCCACCAGCTGGTCTTCCAGCCCTGTGCCAAGCTGTGCTTTCAGGTCTTCGCGTGCGGTTCGGATCGCCCCCGGATCGGCTGCGGCGAACTGTTCGGCCAGATAGGCCTCGCCCGGCAGGATCATCAGTTCGCCGCGCATCAGATCGTCCAGCGCAGGATCGGCGATGACCTTACCCAAGGCGTCGACAATGGCAGCGGCACCGGCAGTATCCTCATCCCCGCCGATCACCGCCAGCAGGTGCTGGACCGCGAGCTGCTGCAAGGCCTCATAGCGGGCGAACGGATCGTCATCGTGCGCCGCCAGAAAGGACAGATCGGCGCGGCTGGTGTCGGCCGAAATGTTGACCGGCGCGGAGAATCCCCGGTTGAACGACAGCACGGGTCGCGCGGCAAAGCCGGGGAAGGAAAACTCCATCTCGGCCCGATCAAGCACTACCAGCTTTTCACCTTGATGCTGGCCAGTCACCTGATCAAACAGTGCCAACCGTAGCGGAATCACCATTGGTTGCTTGTCTGATTGACCCGGCGTTGCAGGCACCTCTTGGGCAAGGCTGAGCGTCGCGGTATCGCCCTCATGCGTCAGTCGCGCGGTGACCTGCGGGGTGCCGGCCTGACTGTACCACAGCCGGAACTGGGAAAGATCAATCCCGGCCCCTTGCTCGATCGCGACAATGAAATCTTCGCATGTTGCCGCTTCGCCATCGTGGCGGTCAAAGTACAGATCGGTGCCCGCCCGGAAACGCTCTGCCCCGACCAGCGTCCGCATCATCCGGATTACTTCGGCGCCTTTGTTGTAGACCGTCGAGGTGTAGAAGTTGCTGATCTCCTGATAGGAATCGGGCCTGATCGGGTGCGCCAGCGGCCCCGAATCCTCAGGGAACTGGGCCGAGCGCAAAACCCGCACATCTTCGATCCGCTTGACCGCCGGACTGCCCATGTCCTGACTGAACAACTGATCGCGCAGCACGGTGAAGCCTTCCTTCAGGCTCAGCTGGAACCAGTCGCGGCAGGTGATCCGGTTGCCCGACCAGTTGTGGAAGTATTCGTGCGCGACCACGCTTTCGATCCCGTCATAATCCATGTCGGTCGCGGTATCGGGATCGGCCAGAATGTAGCGGGTGTTGAAGACGTTGAGGCCCTTGTTCTCCATTGCCCCCATGTTGAAATCGCTGACCGCGACGATGTTGAACAGGTCAAGGTCATATTCGCGCCCGAACACCTCCTCGTCCCATTTCATCGAATCCTTCAGCGCCTGCATCGCATGGTGGGTGCGGTCCTGATCGCCTTCGCGAACCCAGATGTTGAGATCGACCATGCGGCCGGACATCGTGGTGAATGTGCTGTGGTTGGCGACCAGATCGCCCGCCACCAAGGCGAACAGATAGCTCGGCTTGGGCCAGGGATCGTGCCATTCGGCCCAGTGCGCCCCATCCGCACCATCGCCGGTGGCCGTACAGTTACCGTTCGACAGCAGCACAGGGAATGCCGCCTTCGGGCCCTCCATCCGGACCGTGTAGATCGAAAGCACATCGGGCCGATCCGGGAAGAACGTGATCCGCCGGAACCCTTCAGCCTCGCACTGGGTGCAGAGCATCCCGTTCGAGGCATAGAGCCCCATAAGCTGGGTGTTGGCCTTGGGATTGATCTGGGTGGTGATCGTAACCTCATGGCTTTCACCCGGAAGATCGACCAGCAGGTCTGCACCCTCCATCCGCCAGGCATTGTTGGGCTGACCATCGACCAGCACCGCCTCGGCCGCAATCCCATCGCCTTTGAGCCGAAGCGTCTGACTCTGCCCGTTGCGTTTGACCTTGATCGTGCTTGAAATCCGGGTTTCTTCGATCCCGAGTGCGAAGTTGAGCGTGATTTCCGGAACCAGCCATTCGGGTGGCCGATAGGCTTCGCGGCGGATGACGGGCGGGGCGACTTCGGGGGTTGCTTGAATGTCCATAACCTCTTTCTAGTGATGCCGCTTCCGATTGCCAGCACTCCTGCCTATGGAATGCGGCGATGCGACGCATTTTCATCTTTGGGCTGGGCTACACCGCCGGCCGGATCGCCGCCGCGCTGGAGGCGCAAGGCTGGGAAGCCATTTCAACCGGGCGCGACGGCACGCTGCGGTTCGATGATTCGAGCAACGTACGGCTTGCGCTGGCCGATGCCAGCCATATCCTGTCATCGGTCCCGCCGGAAGGCACCGGGTGCGACCCGGTGCTGGATCACTATGGCGATGCACTGGCGGGCAAGGCCCTGCTCTATCTATCCTCGACCGGGGTTTACGGAGACGCAAAGGGTGCCTGGGTTGATGAAACCGCGCCAATCGGCACCGGCCGCCGAACCGCGCGGGCAGAGGCCGATGCGCAGTGGCTGAAACGCGGCGCGCGGGTGCTGCGACTGCCGGGCATCTATGGACCGGGGCGCTCGGCGCTGGAGCGGGTCGAAAGCGGCGCCGCGCGGCGCATAGCCATTGCCGATCAGGTGTTCAGCCGGGTTCACGTCGATGACATCGTCAGCGCGGCCAAGCGGGCCTTGAACGCTCCGGCCGGCGCCTATAACATCGCCGACGACGCACCGTGCAGCCAGAACGAAGTGATCGAGCACGCCTGCCGCCTGCTTGGCCAGCCGCTGCCGCCGCTGCAGACCCTCGACGAAGCCAAACTGTCCCCGATGGCACTCGCTTTCTATGGCGAAAACCGCCGCGTCTCCAATGGCAAGGCCAAGCGCGTGCTGGATTGGCAGCCGCGCTATCCCAGCTACCGCGAGGGCTTAGCCGACTGTCTTGCGGACCGATAGCGCGATCAGCATTCCGACCATGGCCAGCATGGCGCCTCCACCTGCCAGCACCGACCAGTGATAGCCTTCGAACACGGTCGAAAGCGCCATCGCCACCACCGGCACCGCCACTCCGTTATAGGCCGCTGGCCCCGGACCCCAATCGCGGATGAGCTGCGAATAGAGCGGAAAGGTCAGCGCCGAGCCGACCAGCCCGAGATAGGCAACACCAGCCAGATACTCTGGGCGCGGATCAAGCACTGGCATGCCAACCGATGCCGACGCATAAAGCGCGCTGGCCAGTACGCCCCACAGCATCCCCCAGCCCATCAAGGGCACCACTGGCACCCCGCGCGCGGTCTCGGTCGCCTGCAGCAAGTTCCCGACCGAGACTGAGAGAATAGCGCAAATGACCAACATCACCCCGGTCGTAACCCCGTCGCTAACTGGGGCGATCCGGTATTCGTGCAGGATCAGCAGGCCGATCCCGGCAAGGGCAATCGCCGAACCGGCGGCGAACTGGGCGCTCATCCGGTTGCCCAACACGATCCGCGCCAGCACGGCATTGGGCAGAATCATCAGCGCAAATACCACCGCGACCAGGCCTGAGGTCAGGTAATGTTCTGACCGGTAGATCAGCTGAAAGTTGAGGCTAAACTGGAACAGCCCCATCGCCACGGCCACCGCCTGTTCGCGCGCCGTCAAGCGCAGCCGATCGCCCTTCAACAGCGCGAATACGAGCATCGCTGCGGCGGCCAGCATAAACCGCCAAACCACCGACCATGCCGCAGGCACCGCACTGATTTGGTCCTTGATTACCAGCCAGGTCGATCCCCAGACCAGCGCGAGCAGGACAAAGGCTGCGATGGACCGTGGAGTGATCGTTGCGCCGCTCACAATGCGGCGATCGCGCGAGCCAATGCTGCCACGTCCGCCGGATCGCTGTTCCACGCCGTCACCAGCCGCGCCGCATCAGCACCCCAGTCATAGAACGAGAAGCCCTGACTGCGCAGTGCTTCACGCTCTGCCAAAGAGAGCGTCAGGAAAATCTCATTAGCCTGAACCGAATGGAGCAGGCGCGGCCCTGCCGCGCTTGCAATTTCTTGCGCGGCGGCATTGGCGGCCCGGGCATTCTCAAGCCACAGCCCATCCTGCACCATCGCCAGCACCTGCGCGGCGAGGAACCGGCCCTTCGATTGCAAATGCCCGGCGCGCTTGCGCCGCAGCCGCGCGACATCGGCCAATGCTTCGTCAAAGAACACCAGCGCCTCGGCGCTCATCCCGCCGTTCTTGACGCAGCCGAACGACAGCGCGGCGGCCCCTTGGCAGGCCTCCCACGGGCTGCAGCCCAGATAGGCCACCGCATTGGCAAAGCGTGCACCATCGACGTGGAGGCTCAGTCCGTTGGCCTGCGTTGCTGCTGACACTGCGGCCATTTCGGCGGGAGAATAGACCCGGCCATATTCGCTCGCCTGGGTAATCGAAACGGCCTGCGGCTGGACCTGATGGACATCCTTACGGATCCCCGCGATTACCGAAGCGATGCTGTCCGGGGTCAGTTTTGCGCCTTCGCCTTCGGCCAGGATCAGCTTGGCACCGTGGGTGTAGAACCCCGGCGCGCCACCTTCGTCGGTTTCGATATGGGCTTCGCGGTGGCAGATCACGCCGCCGTGGGGCGGAACCATGCTGGCCAGCGCGAGGCAATTCGCAGCGGTCCCGGTCGCTACCCACAGCACCGCACAGGGCCGCCCGAACAGGTCGGCAAACACTGCGTCAAGCTGCTGGCTCAGCGCATCGTTATCATAGGGCGGCTGCGGCGCATCGGCGGCGCGCAAGGCGTCCCACACCCGGGGGTGGACAGCGGCGGCATTGTCAGAGAGGAATTGCATGGGGCGCAGCCATGCTGTGCGCCGCACCGCCCGTCAAGCAGGAGAGCCGCCATGGAAGACCTGACCATTACCCGCCACGGCAACGCCAAGGCAGGCGAATATCGCGCCCATGTCCCCGGCAGCTCAGCAATTGGCAGGCTGACCTGGAAAGCGCGGGGATCGGCGCGGATCGCCGATCATACGCTGGTTCCTTCAGAGATCGGCGGGCGCGGGGTAGCGGCACAGTTGGTGGGGGCGTTAATCGCCGACGCCCGCGAACTGGGTTTCAAGATTGTTCCGCAATGCAGCTATGTTGCCGCCGCGTTTCAGCGCCATCCCGAATGGGCCGACCTGCTCGAACAGGGTTAAGCCCCGGTTACCAGTCCCGCGAACCGCCCGTTCATCGCGCGGGTTCAAGCTGGCGGGAAGACCAGATCACAACCTGCGGGGGCAGCCGATAGGGAGCACGTGATGCGCTATGTCTTCTATGCTTTTGCTTTCGCCGCCGCGGCGATGGTCTGGGTCCAGACCAGCGACAAAGGCCGCACGGTGAAACGCCACCTGAGCGAACACCCGGTCGACCCGCGCTGGTCGCATTAATGCTGGTCAGCACAATTGCCGGATCAGCTCATCGGTTTTTTCCAGCGACCCGCGCGTCTTGGTGACAAGTTCGCCTAGGCGGACACGTTGTTGCGGAGTCCAGCTGGAGCTGTTCTGGGCAAGCCGTTCGGCACTTTCGTAATGGCTTTGCGCCTGGGTCAGTTCGGCCCGCGATTGCCGGACCCATTTGCACTTTTCTTTGCGCGCCGAACCCCGATTGGCCAGATCAATCGAGGAAGCCGCAAGTTGGGCATAATAGGTACCCTGTTCCAGCTGATCGAATGCGGCATCTGCCAGGGCCGGGCTGGCCTGGGACATTGCAACTGCGGCCAGGGCAGTGAGTTTCCAAAGCGGTTTCATAGGCACTCCTAATCGCGCGTCCTCAAGGCAGACTGCCTTCCAAACTAGCACAGGGCAAGAGGCCAAGCCGCTTGCATCTGCGCCGCACTGGCCCCAGCATTGACGCCGCTATCTAGCCCAAGGAAACCCGATGCGCTCTGCCTTGTTGACTGCTGCCGCCAGTTCCGCCTTGCTGGCCTCTGCCATGCTCGGGCTGGCTGGTCCGGCCCAATCTGGTGCCAGCCCCGATCCTGCCGCCGCCGCCGCGCAGCACCTTGCGGCGATCATCCGGCTCGATGATTCCACCGCAGGTCCCCGGCTGAATGCGGTGATCGCCTTCAATCCAAGAGCGCTAGTCGAAGCGCGGGCCAAGGCCCAGACCGGCCTGCTGCGCGGGCGCACGGTGCTGATCAAGGACAATATCGAAACCCGCGAATGGCCAACCACCGCGGGCAGTCTGGCACTGGCGGGCAACATGACCGGGCGCGATGCGCCGCTGGTGGCGCGGCTGCGGGCCGAAGGGGGTGTGGTGCTGGGCAAGACCAACCTGTCTGAATGGGCCAACATCCGCAGCAATCGCAGCTCATCGGGCTGGAGCGCGATCGGCGGGCAAACCAAGAACCCCCATGCTACCGATCGCAGTCCGTGTGGTTCGTCCTCTGGCAGCGGCGCGGCAGTCGCCGCAAACATGGCCTGGGCCGCGATCGGCACCGAAACCGATGGGTCGATAACCTGTCCGGCCAGCATGAACGGGATCGTCGGATTCAAGCCCACTGTGGGCATGGTCAGCCGCACGCATGTGGTCCCGATCAGTGCCAGTCAGGATACGCCCGGACCGATGACGCACAATGTCGCCGACGCCGCGCTGTTGCTGTCCGCGATCGCTGGAAGCGATCCGGCCGACCGCACCACTGCCGAGGCAGATGCTCGCAAGACCGATTTCACCAAAGGGCTCAGCACGGCCAGTCTGAAGGGCGTGCGAATCGGTGTGTTGCGCAAACAGGCCGGGCAGCACACCGGGGTGAACACGCTGTTCGCCAAGGCGCAGGCCGATTTGCAGGCCGCCGGGGCTGTGCTGGTGCCGATCGACTATGACCCGCCGGGCGAAATGTTCCGCGATGAAGGGCTGGTGCTGAGATTCGAACTGAAGGAGGGGCTGAACGCCTATCTGGCGGGTCTGCCGGGCCAGCCGAAAGTTCGCACGCTGAGCAACGTGATCGCTTTCAACAGGGCTCATCCCGAAGAACTGCGCTGGTTCGGGCAGGAAACCTTTGAGGCGGCTGACAAGCTGAATGACCGTCCAGCCTATCAGACAGCGCGGGCCAACTCGCTGCGGCTGGCAGGAACCGAAGGGATCGACCGGCTGCTGCGCGAGCACTCCGTCATGGTGCTGATCGCTCCGACCGAAGGTCCAACCTGGCCGATCAATCTGGTTTCCGGCGATCACTACATACCGGTTGGCGCTGGCAGTCTGGCGGCGATAGCGGGTTATCCGCACCTGACCGTGCCGATGGGTGCCACTGAGGGCCTGCCGATTGGCCTCAGCCTGATCGGCGCCAAGTGGGACGATGCCCGCGTACTGAGCCTCGGCGCCGCCTATGAGCGCGCCCGGACCACCCCGTTGGCCCAGCCCAGCTTCAAGCGGTGGGGCGAATGAGCGCGTCGTCGGCACCCATGTCCGTGCCGCGCGGGGCGGTGCTGTTTCGGCCGGAAGACCCGTGCCAGGGCTTTGTGCTGGTCCGCTCGGGCTCGATCAAGGTATCGCTAACCGCCGAAAATGGCCGCGAGATTGTGCTCTACCGGGTCCGTCCGCGCGAAATCTGCCTCCAGACCTTCGGCTGCCTGATCCAGGGCCACGCCTATTCGGCCGAAGGGATCGCCGAAAGCGATCTGGAGATCGAGGTGATCCCGGCGGACGAATTCCAGCGTTTGGTTGCCCAGGACCTCGACTTTCGCCAGCAGCTGTTTGGCGCGGTCGCGGCCCGGTTCGCCGATCTGGAGCGACTGGTCGAGGATGTGGCGCTGTCGAGCATCGAAGAGCGACTGGCCCGCGCCCTGTTGCGGCTGGCGGACGGCAGCAACCGGGTCGAGGCGACGCAGGAGGCTTTGGCGACCGAGATCGGTTCGGCCCGCGAAGTCATCAGCCGCCAACTGTCCGCGTTTGCCCGCGCCGGACTGATCGAAACGGCGCGCGGGCATATCGAACTGCTCGACCGGGCTGGTCTTGAGGCAATGGCGCACCACGCCGACTGAAACTTTATCGAAGCACTGTGACAATGTCACAGACCTGCCCCGGCTTCGCTGGCACCCCTGCTTTTGCCAAACGCATTCAAAGGGGAAAGACCATGACGCGCAATGTTGGACAAACCGAACGCCTGATCCGGATCGTCGCCGGTCTGGGATTGCTCTATCTCGCCGCCACGGGCCAGTACACGCCGTGGACCTGGCTGGGCGTTGTGCCGCTGCTGACCGGCCTGATCGGCTGGTGCCCGCCTTATGCCTTGTTCGGGATCAACACCTGCAAGACGCGCTAAGGCGCGCTTGTCTGGGCCGGTCTGGGTCGCATCTGCCGGTCAAGAAAAGGCCCGGGCCGCGCCAACCGCGATCCGGGCCTTTTCGCTGTCTTGAGCGCGCTTTTGCGGCTTACTTCTTGGCCGGAGCCTTTTTGGCAGGGGCCTTCTTTTCAGCGGCAGGCTTTTCGGCCTTTTCAGCCTTGGGCGCAGCTTCCTTCTTGGCGGCAGGCTTTTTGGCAGGGGCCTTCTTGGCCGGAGCCGGAGCCGATTCTTCGGCTTCGATTGCGGCCTGCAGTTCTTCCTTGGTCACGTTACGCTCGGTGACTTCGGCCTTGTCGAACAGATAGTCGACAACCTTGTCTTCATAAAGCGGTGCGCGCAGCTGGGCTGCGGCGAGCGGATCCTGCTGGATGTATTCGACAAACCGCTGACGGTCTTCCTGGCGATATTGCTGGGCAGCCTGCTGCATCAGCATCTGCATTTCCTGCGCGGTCACTTCGACCCCGCCAGCCTGTCCGATTTCGGACAGCAGCAGGCCGAGCCGGACCCGGCGCACGGCAATCGCACGGTAATCGTCCTTTTCGGCTTCGATTTCCTTCAGAGCCGCAGCGGGGTCTTCCTCGTTCTGGGCTTCCTGCTGAAGCTGGGCCCAGATCTGCTGGAATTCAGCTTCGACCATCGAAGGCGGCACGTCGAAATCGTGATCGGCAGCAAGCAGATCAAGCAGTGCGCGCTTCATCTGGGTGCGGGTGAGGCCCGCACTTTCCTGTTCCAACTGACCGCGCAGCAGGCCGGTCAACTGCTCGAGCGATTCGAGACCGAGCGACTTGGCGAAGTCATCGTCCGCCTTGCTTTCTCCGGCAACCTTCACCGCCTTGACGGTGATGTCGAAGGTAGCAGCCTGACCCTTCAGGTTCTCAGCCGGATAGTCATCAGGGAAAGTCACAGTGATGGTCTTTTCATCGCCAGCCTTGGCGCCGACCAGCTGCTCTTCAAAGCCTGGGATAAAGCGTCCAGCGCCCAGTTCCAGCGCGGTGTCGGTGGCACTGCCGCCATCAAACGCAACGCCATCAACCTTGCCGACGAAATCGATGATCAGCTGATCACCGTTTTCCGACTTCTTGCCCTTCTTGGCATCAACAAAGCTCTTGGCGCCCGAAGCCAGCTTGGCCAGCTGCTCTTCCACTTCGGCGTCAGAGACCGGCACCACCAGCTTTTCCAGCTTCAGCCCATCGAGTGACGGGGCGGCAATGGTCGGCAGGACTTCGATGCTGACGGTCAGCTCGGCATCCTTGCCTTCTTCATAGCCTTCACCCAGGGCGATCTGCGGCTGCATCGCGGGGCGCAGCTTGTTATCGCCGATCACCTTGTCGATCGCTTCGCGGACCGAAGTGTTGAGCGCTTCCTGATGGAGCGAGGGGCCGTGCATCTTCTTGACCAGATTGGCCGGAACCTTGCCGGGGCGGAAACCGGGCATCTTCATCTGCGGCGCGATCTTGGCAACTTCACCATCGATCCGCGCGGCGATATCGCCGGCCAGAATCGTAACGGTGTACCCGCGGCTCAAACCCTCGTTGGTGGTCTCAACAATCTGCATGACAAAAGAAGCCTTCTGGAAAATCTGCATCCGCTTCATCGGATGGGCCGGGCCGAACTGGTGCGGGCGAAGGGACTCGAACCCCCACATCTTACGATACTGGTACCTAAAACCAGCGCGTCTACCAATTCCGCCACGCCCGCAGCCCGACGAAGTTCACTGGGCCGACCCGCGCGCGCGAACCGATTCAGCGATCAAGCGGTGGCCCTTAGTGGTGCTAAGTCCAAAGGGCAAGCACTAGGCGTGCGATTCAGCGCATCCCCAGCACCGCTGCCAGATTTCCGATCCAGCCGGCCTTAACTTGCGGCGGGGTGGCGGCCATCGGCAGCGGGCAATCGAGGCACAGCGCCTGCGCTCCGCGCGCCTGGCCCAGCCAGCCCAGCTCACCCAGCACCCGGCCGAGCTGCGCTTGCTGACGCAGGGCGATCAGTCCGGCAAGGTCGGTTGCACCCGGCTCGCTGTCCTCTTCGTCCCCGCCCGACAGGCGTTCGAGCAGCGAGCCATAGGGATTGGCTTCGGTGCCGTAATAATCGGCATGCCATTCTTCCACTTTGGCTGCATTCGCGGCCCAGGCCAGCGCTTCGGGCAGCCCGCCGAACTGGTCGACCAGCCCGTTTTGCCGCGCAGTTCCGCCATCCCAGGCCCGACCTTGCGCGATTCCGTCGATCTGTTCCGGCGTCTTACCGCGTGATTTGGCGACCAGGCCGATGAACCGCGAATAGCCGCTCTCGATATTGGCCTGGAGCATCTTTTCAACTTCGGGAGTAAAGCCGGTCAGAACATCGGGCTGGCCCGATATCGGCGTAGTCCGGATCCCATCGGATTTAACCCCGTAATCGGCCAGCGTCCGTTCAAAGCTGGGCAGGATTGCAAAGATCCCGATCGAGCCTGTGATCGTGCCCGGCTGAGCAAAGATCCGATTGGCCGGGGTCGACACCCAATAACCGCCACTGGCCGCATAGTTGACCATCGATACGGCCACCGGACGATTGCCCTTGGCCTTGAACCGTTCAAGTGCGGTGCGGATCTGTTCAGATGCGAACACCGATCCGCCGCCCGAATCGACCCGCAGCACCAAGGCCTTGGCATCGGAAACCGTCGCCTCGTCAATCAGCTTGGCAATCCGTTCACCGCCCGCTGTGCCGGGGCCAGCCTTGCCATCAACGATTGACCCGGCAACGGTGACCACCGCGATCGCTTCGCCATCTTTCTTTTCAGGATGCGCCGCGAGCAGGGTTGCGGGCTTGTTGTGCGCAAAGGCGCCAGCGGTGTCATCGGCCGGATCTTCGCCCGCGATCGCCTTGACCCGCTCGCCAAAGGCCACTTCATCGCCCAGCTTGTCGACAAGGCCTGCGCTGAGCGCGGCCTGCGCCGAATCGCCCTTGGCCGTAGCGATCCATGCCGCCGGGTCCTTGGTTGCCATGGCCAGATTGGCCTTGGGCCGGGCCTTGGTCACATCGGCCTGCCATTCCTGCCAGATCGAAGCAAGCAGCGCACCGCGTGCTTCCTTGGATGCAGGCGAGGCCTTGTCGAACAGGTAGGGCTCGACAAAATCCTTATAGGTTCCAACCTTATAGACGTGCAGGTTGACCTTGTACCGCTGGAACAACCCGCCAAAGTACAGCCGGTCCCCGCCCGGTCCCATCGCAAAGGCCCCGCCGAGCGGGTGAACCCAAACCTCGCTGGCGTGCGAAGCCAGCAACAAGGCGTCGTCGGAATAGACCATCGCATAGGCCAGCACCGGCTTTTTCGCCGCGCGCACCTTGTCGATCGCCGCGCCGAGTTCCTGCATTGTCACGAGGCCTCCGCCGGAAAACTGGCTGAGATCGAGCACCACGGTCTTGATGTGATCGTCCTCTGCGGCAAGCTCGACTGCACGAACCAGATCGCGGGCGCGGTATTCGCGCGGCTGATCGCTGCCCGAAAACAGATCCTCGAGCGGATCACGCACCGCCGGTTCCTCCACCACCGAGCCCTTGAGGCTCAACAGCAGCGCACCGTCGCGCAGCGTGCCCGCACTGGGCCGCGCCGTCAGCGCGGCATAGAGCGCCATGAAGAACAGCAGCATGAACAGCAGGACCATCCCGTCCTTGATCGCGACCAGAAAGTGCCAAACCTTGCGGGCAAAGAGCATGCGGTGATCCTTATGAGCCTTGCCGCAGAACATAGGCACGATGCCGCCGCAAAGCCAGCGCCTGCTCGACCAGCGCCCCAGCGGGATCGGCGGGTGACAATCCCGCTGGGCACTTGCCCCCAGAGCGATGCCTCGCTAATACGCCGTCTTCAATGACATCGCCGATCCCAACGCCAATGGGCCGCTATCCAGCTGGGTCCGCCGCATTCCCGCACCGTGGTCTAACCGGGCTGGCCGGTCTTGCCCCATGGGAGATCCTGTTCCTGCTCGACGAGGCGGAGCAATGGGTTGAACTCAACCGTTCGGCGCACAAGCGGGACGAGGCTTTGGCGGGTCTGACGATCATCAACGCCTTCTTCGAAAACTCGACCCGGACGCTGCTCAGCTTCGAGATCGCGGGCAAGCGGCTGGGGGCGGACGTTGTCAACATGCACGCCGCGCAGTCGAGCGTGAAGAAGGGCGAAACCCTGATCGATACGGCGATGACGCTGAACGCGATGCACGCCGATGCGATTGTGATCCGCCACGGATCGAGCGGCGCGGTGCGGTTGATCGCCGACAAAGTCGATTGCCCGGTGCTCAACGCTGGCGACGGACAACACGAGCACCCTACGCAAGGCCTGCTCGACGCACTGACCATCCGCAAGGCCAAGGGTGAGAACTTTGCCGGACTGACGGTGGTGATCTGCGGCGACGTGCTGCACAGCCGGGTCGCCCGGTCGAACATTCATTGCCTGACCACGCTGGGCGCAGATGTCCGCGTTTGCGCGCCGCCATCGCTGATGCCGGCCGGGATCGAGGCGATGAAGGTAACCCCGTACCATGATTTCGATGCCGCGCTGAAGGGTGCCGATGTGGTGATGATGCTGCGTTTGCAGCAGGAGCGGATGAGCGGGCAATTCATCCCGTCTCCGCGTGAATATCGCCACCTTTACGGGCTAACGCTGGATCGGCTCGCCTTGGCCGCACCCGACGCATTGGTGATGCACCCCGGGCCGATGAACCGGGGGGTTGAGATCGACAGCAATGTCGCCGATCTTGCTGGGCGCAGCGCAATCACGACGCAGGTGGAGATGGGCGTGGCGATCCGGATGGCTTGCCTGGACGTGCTAACCCGCAAGGCGCGCGGTGTGGAGGGATGGGCATGAGCACGCCACGTCCGCTGACGGTCTTCAACGGCCAGCTCGTGCTTCCCGGCAAACGTCCGGTGCCCGGCACGGTGCGCTGCGAAGACGGCTTGATTACGGCAATTGGCGGAGGTGATCCCGGCCCGGATGATCTGGTGATCGATGCCAAAGGCGCGCTGATTGCGCCGGGACTGGTCGATCTGGGCGTCTTCGCGATCGACAAGCCCGCGTTTCACTTTGGCGGGATCACCCGCGCCGCGCTGATGCCCGATCAGGGCGTGGTGCTGGATAAACCCAGCGCTGTTCGGTTCGCGGCACAATCGGGCAAGCCCGATCTGTGGGTCCACCCCTTGGCTGCCGCGACCCGCGATCTGGCCGGAGCGGAACTCGCCGAACTGGCACTGATGCGCGATGCCGGAGCCAAAGCGGTCGCCACCGGGCGGCGCTGGATTGCCGATTCGGGCACGATGCACCGGCTGCTGTCCTACTGCGCGATGCTCGGCCTCGTCGTCGTAACCCATGCCGAAGATGGCGGTCTGGCTGGCACGGCAGTAGCAACGGCCGGTGAAATGGCGACCCGGCTGGGCCTGCCTTCCGCCCCGGCCGAGGCCGAGGCTTTGGCCGTAGCGCGCGATATTGCGCTAGCCGAGCTGACTGGCGCGCGGCTCCATTTCCGCCAAGTCACCACCCGCGCCGCACTGGCGCTGGTCCGCGCCGCCAAGGCCCGCGGGGCTGCTATCACCGCCGGGGTAACTCCGGCGCATTTCATGCTGTCGGACGTTTCGATCGGCGATTTCCGCACCTTTACCCGCCTGTCCCCGCCGCTGCGCAGCGCCGATGATCGGCAGGCCGTGCTTGAGGCGTTGGCCGATGGAACCATCGACGTCATCGCCTCAGGCCACGATCCCCGCGGACCCGAGGACAAGCGCCTGCCCTTTGCCGATGCCGAGCCGGGCATGGCTGGCGCGGAGACGCTGCTGGCGCTGACGCTAGGCCTGGTCCGCGATGGTGTGATCGATACCGCGCGCGCGTTTGAATTGCTGGCCAGCAATCCGGCAGTGCTGTTGGGGGCCAATGCCGGACGGCTGGAATTGGGGACAGAGGCCGATCTGGCGCTGGTCGATCCGGACAAGCCGTGGATCGTCAATTCGGACAAGATGGCGGCCACTGCGGGCAACACACCGTTTGACCGCCAAGGCGTGCAGGGCCGCGTTTTGGCGCTGTTCAAGGGCGGACTTCAGGTCAGCTGAAACGCAGACCCCCTCCCGCTGGGAAAGCGGAAGGGGGCTGGCGTGGACTTATCGGTCCGTTGATCGGTGACAGATTATTTCTTGCGGGCGTTGCTGGGGCCAGCCGGTGCAGCCTTGGGCTTGGCAGCGGCCATTACCGGTGCCTTGGGCTTGGCCCGGGCGGCATAGGCCGGAGCATTCGCCGGACGGCCGGTGGTCGAATAGGCAAAGCAGACCCCGCCGCGCGATTTGACCTTCGAGCACAGTCCGCCTGCACCATTGCCGTCAAGGCCGGTAGCGGCGACACGCCAGAAGCTCTTGCCGCGCACGGTGGCAGGCGTGATCTTCATCTTGAAATTGCGCAGTTCAGGATTGCGCTTGGCATAATAGCCCCAGGCACGGCGCGCGCCCTGCTCGCTTGAGAACGAGCCGAGCTGGATCGCGTGGCTGGCACCCTTGCCAAGCACCGGAGCCGCAGCGCGGCGCGGGCGCAGGCCCGGCTTGTGCGCGGCCGGAGCAGCAACCGCAACGCGTGCCGGCTTTTTCGCCTTCATCTTGGGCGCAGCGGCAGGAACCGATGCGGGCAGTGCAGCGCTAGCCGGTTCGCCAAAGGTTGCAGCAAAGGTCTGTTGGGCCGGAACGGGAGCCGGAGCAGCCGCAACGGGTTCCGGCAGAGAAGCCGGAGCCGCGACAGGCTGATACTGCGCCAGTTCGGTCGGGTTTTCGGTCACGGCTGGCAGTTCGCCGCCCGGAGCAACAGCAACAGCGGGAGCCGGGCTGCGCTGGGCAGCGGTCTCTGCGGCGAGCTGCTCCTGATCCGAACTGGCATTGAGTGCGAGCTGGGCCGGCATCCCGCCATCGGCGCGGACCGGTGCGCCAATCAGGCTGGCGACCCGCAGGCGACCATCTTCAGGCTTGGCTTTGTGGGCCCAATCGCTGATCCGGGCATCGAGCTGATCCGCCGGAACGTCCTGCGCAGCCATCACCCGGGCTTCTTTCCAGCGTCCGTCGAGGGCATAGGCATAGGCCAGATTCTGACGCAGTTTCGGAGTATTGTCGCCGCTGCGCAGCGAATCCGACAGGATCGCAACGCCCCGGTTGCTTTCCCCGGCCAGCGCATAGGCGAGGCCCAGATCAGCTGCGGGAATGGCATCGCGCCAATCGTCAAGGATCGCCACGGCTTCACGGTTCTTGCCCGCGCCGACATTGGCGAGCGCCAGTGAAAGTGCGGTGCGGGCCGAATTGTCGCCCAGCTTCATCGCATCGTTGAGCGATTGCGCCGCCGATTCAAACCGACCAGCACGCAGATAAGCTTGCCCCAGCAATGCGCGATAACTTGCTTCGCGGGGATTGGCAGCAACCAGCCCTTCGGCAAGGCTGATCGCCTTGTCGGTCTGTCCCTTCGAAAGCGCCTGTCGCGCTTCGGCCAGCACCTTGTCCGGTGAGCTCTTGGCGACAACAGCGCTGGGGGTGAACCCGGCGCCGGTGGCGAGCGCCACGGCCATTACCCCGGCCAGCCCCAGAGGGAGGACATTGCGGCGGATGCGGTTGGACTTCATGGGAGGTCTCCGTTCTTGATCAGTTTTTGCGCTTGTTCGCCAGTTGAGCGGCGAATTCGGCGACATCAGGGAGTTCAGAAAGCAGGCTATCGAGCGCCTGGGTCACCAAGGTCTGGGCAGAGCGCCCCTTGATGGTGCAGGCGAGGCGCAGTTTGAGGTGGCGTTCGGCATCGAGCCGCAGCGTAAATGCTGCCCGGCGGCCATCCTGCAGCGCAGAACGACGCTCTTTGGCGACGCGGTGCGAAAGCGCGCGCTGCTGGCGGACCACTTCTGGCAAGGCCATATCGCCATGAATCGAAACAACTTCCCCGCCCTCTTCATGGCCCATGTCGTTCCAGCCGAGATCGTCGTGCGAAACGTCCTGCGATACCGCCAGAGCGCTCATCGCAGCGCGCATCGCTGGGCGGGCGCCGCCTTTGCGGGCGAGCAGCTTCGGGTTCAGCGAAGCAACAGGTTTGAGATCGCTCATGCCCCGCACGCTCCTTTAGGAACCTGCGACGCGGCGGCCGAAGCCTCCGGCCGGGCGGTGGACGCCCTGGGTGCTGGTAACGCTGGTCGGCGCAGCGAATACGGTGCGGCGGAAATTCTTTTCGAGCCGGTCCGAAATGTAGTTCCACAGTGATGTGACTTCAGCGGCACTGCGGCCACCTGGATCGACTTCCATCACGGTACGGCCGTCAATCATCGAGGCCGCAAAATCGGTACGGTGATGCAATGTGATGGGTGCAACAGTGCCGTGCTGCGACAGCGCGACAGCGGCTTCTGAGGTGATCTTGGCTTTCGGCGTGGCAGCATTGACCACGAAGATCAGCGGCTTTCCAGCGCGTTCACACAGATCGACCGTGGCACCAACGGCACGCAGATCGTGCGGGCTGGGGCGGGTTGGAACGACAATCAGTTCGGCAACCGAAATCACCGACTGGATCGCCATAGTGATTGCAGGCGGTGTATCAATGACTGCAAGGCGGAAGCCCTGCTGGCGCAGCACGGCCAGATCGGCGGCGAGCCGCGCAACGGTAGTCTGGGCAAAGGCGGGGAACTCTGCCTCACGCTCGTTCCACCAATCGGCCAGCGAACCTTGCGGATCGATATCGATCAGGACGACCGGACCCGCGCCCGCCCGCTGGGCTTGCACAGCAAGGTGCCCGGACAAGGTGGTCTTGCCCGATCCGCCCTTCTGTGATGCCAAAGCCAGTACTCGCAAAGCCATTCCCCCTAAGAAAATGCAACAAACCCAATTGGAGTTGACGGCGGGGATCGCAGATCGTTCCTAATTTTGAGTTAACGCCGCATCGCGTAGGGGCCTTTCAGTCAACTTTTCGCGCTCGATTAATCCATTGCTAAAGCTGCGTTTACTATGTCACTTTACTAGGCAGTTCTGCCCAGCCGACTGGCCCAGCACGTTCTGGCGCTGGTAAAGCCTAAGGCTGGGCGTTCAGAGACGGGAATTTTTCGATGGGCCGCAAAATCTTGATCGCCGCACTAGCCGCCGCTGCCGGGGCGATTCTTGCCGCTCCGGCACAGGCCGATACCAAGGCGGGGGTCGATGCCTGGACCCGGGGGGACTTCCCCACGGCGGTACGGGAATGGCAAGCTTCAGCCACCAAGGGTGATGCCGACGCAATGTTCAACCTGGGCCAGGCCTACAAGCTGGGCAAGGGCGTGCCGCAGGATCTGGCTAAGGCCGAAGAGCTGTTCGGGCGGGCCGCTGCGCTGGGCCATCTGCAGGCCAGTGATAATTATGGCCTGCTGCTGTTCCAGCGCGGCGAAAAGAACCGCGCCCTTCCCTTTATTCGCGCTGCCGCCGATCGCGGCGATCCACGCGCGCAATATCTGCTCGGGATCGCGCATTTCAACGGCGATCTGGTGCCGAAGGACTGGCCGCGGGCCTATGCCCTGCTCAGCCTCGCCCGTCAGCAAGGCTTGCCGCAGGCCGGACCGGCGCTGCAGCAGATGGACGAATATATCCCGCTCGACCAACGCCAGCAGGGCGTTGCGATGGCGGGAGAGCTGCAGGCGCAGGCCGATGCAACGCGCGCCCGCCAGATGGCGTCAGTCGATCTGGGTACACAGGTGCCAACCGGACCAGCGCCGACCTCTGCTCCGACCAGAGCGCCAACCATGGCCTCAGCCGGTGATGCGGTCAGCGCCGCAGGCCGCGTGGCCGGGACCGATAGCCCCGCCACCGCCGGGGCCGACTATACCCGGCGCACCTCGCCACCCGCACCTGCTCCGACACCGGTCAAGGTCCACACCAGCGTGCCGCCTTCGGTGGCAGCCACAACGCCGCGTCCTGCTCCCACCCCCGCTCCAGCGGCAACCGGTAAGTGGCGCATTCAGTTCGGCGCATTCGGGCAAATGTCCAACGCCGATGCTCTGTGGAACCGGATCAAGGCTCGCCCCGAACTGGCTGGGCACTCGCGCCTCAATGTCAAAGCTGGGGCGGTGACCAAACTGCAGGCGGGTGGCTTTGCCAGCCAGGCCGCAGCGCAAGGCGCCTGTGCCAAGCTGAAGGCCGCCGGGTTCGAATGCGTCGCCATTTCAGGCTGACGGGTGCCCGAAAGCCCGCCTGTCCGAATCCACACCCTTGATCTGATTCGCGGGGTGGCCGTGCTGGGTATCCTGGCGGTCAACATCACCAGCTTTGCCGCGCCGACCGGGGCTGGCTATTCGCCCAATCTTCCGGTCCCCGGCAGCACGGCGGATAACTGGGCCTTTGGCGTCACACTGGTCTTTTTTGAAGGGAAGATGCGCGCGCTGTTTTCGATCCTGTTCGGGGCCAGCCTGTTGCTGTTTGTCGAACGCCAGAACCAGGTTGGGCGCGAGGGGGCCGAGCTGCAGATTCGCCGCCTGCTATGGCTTGCGCTGCTGGGGTGGCTGCATTTCCTGCTGCTGTGGGACGGCGATATTCTGTTCCTTTATGCCTGCGTCGGCCTCGGCGCGCTGATCCTGCGCCGCACACCGCCACTGCAACTGGTGGTGATCGCACTGCTGCTGTTCACTGTCTGGCAGACTTGGGGCAGCCTGAGCTGGGCTTCCAGCGCACTGCGCGAAGAGCGGGTCGCAGCGGGTACTGCCAGTCCGGCAGAACTCGCCGAACACACCAAGCTGGTCACCGAGAAGCGCCGGGAGGATGGTGTCGACGCGCAGGTCAGCCTGTCGTCATGGAGCATGGAAGTCGTCGCCCGCCAGCGCCAGCACCCGGCCTATCCGATCGCGATGCTGGCGAATGTCTGGGGCGAAACGCTCAGCTACATGATGATCGGCATGGCCTTGCTCAAAACCGGCTTCTTCTCTGGTGGGTGGACCCGGCACAGGTTGAGCCAGTTGGCGATTGGCGGAACCGGGTTGGGGCTTGGCCTGTCCCTGCTGTTCGCGCTCTGGGCCCACCCGCGCGGCTATCCCGAATTCGCGATGCATCTGGCGATCGGATACGGCCTCAGCTTTCCGCACCTGCTGACTGCACTGGGCTATGCCGCCCTGTTGGTGCTGGCCGCGTCCGACCTGCTGGCTGGCCCGCTGGGGCAACGTCTTGAGGCGGCAGGACGGATGGCCTTCACCAACTACATCGCCTGCACCGTGATGATGTGCGGCCTGTTCTATGGCTGGGGGCTGGGCCTGTTCGGGCAAGTCGGCGCGGCCGGGCAGTGGCTGATCGTGCTGGCGGCCTGGGCGCTAATGCTGGGCTGGAGCCAGCCCTGGCTCACCCGCTTTGGTCAGGGCCCGCTCGAATGGCTGTGGCGCTGTTTGACGGAGTGGAGGCGGCTGCCGCTGCGCCGTTAAGTCTTGAACGGGTTCTTAGGACTGCGCAGCATCAGCCGCACCGGCACCGCGTCAAAGCCCAGATCACGGCGCATCGAATTCACCAGATAGCGCTGATAGCTGTTGGGCAGCGCGTCCAGCCGGGTCCCGAACAGCACAAAGCCGGGCGGGCGGGTCTTGGCCTGGGTAATATAGCGCAGCTTGATCCGCTTGCCGCCAGGGGCAGGCGGCGGGTTCTTGGCCAAAGCTTCGTCAAACCACTTGTTGAGCAGCGCAGTCGGCACGCGCTTTGACCAAGCGGCACGCAACTCGAACGCGGTCTGGATCAGCGTATCGAGCCCCTTGCCGGTCCGGGCTGACAGCGTCAGCACCGGCAGGCCCTTGACCTGGCTCAGCCCGTCTTCCAGCGCCGCCTTGACCCCGTTGAACAAGCCAGAGGCGTCTTCAGCCACGTCCCATTTGTTGATCGCCACGATCAGCGCGCGGCCCTCTTCGATCACCATCGAGGCGATCTTGAGGTCCTGATGCTCAAGCCCGCGCGTGGCGTCGAGCAACAGCACCACCACTTCAGCAAAATCAACCGCGTGGCGAGCATCGGCAACAGCCAGCTTTTCCAGCTTGTCGACCACCAGCGCCTTCTTGCGCATTCCTGCCGTATCGATCAGCCGAACCGGGCGGACTTCGCTGGTGGCGGGATCGGTCCATTCCCATTCGATCGCAATCGAATCGCGGGTGATCCCGGCTTCAGGCCCGGTCAGCAACCGGTCTTCCTGCAGCAGCGCGTTGATCAGCGTGCTCTTGCCGGCATTGGGCCGCCCGACGATGGCGAGCTTGAGCGGCTTCTTGTTGAGGACCTCTTCGTCTTCCTCATCCTCTTCAGGAAAGGGTTCGAACTCGTCTTCTTCAGACTTGTCGCCTTCGAGCAGCGGCAGCAGCGCCTCAAACAGATCGGCCATCCCGGTGCCGTGTTCGGCTGAGAACGGGATCGGATCACCAAAGCCCAGCGCGAAGGCCTCATAGACCCCGTGATCGCCAGCCTTGCCTTCGGCCTTGTTGGCAATCACCACCACCGGAACCGTGCTTTCGTGCAGATAGCGGCCGATTTCCTCGTCGAGCGAAGTCAGCCCGGCGCGCGAATCGATCACGAACAATGCCACCGACGCGCCGACCAGTGCGGCTTCGGTCTGGGCGCGCATCCGGCCCGGCAGGGTGTTGGCGTCTTCGTCTTCCCACCCGGCGGTATCGACGATGGTGAAATCAAGCCCGAGCAGGTGCGCTTCGCCAAACCGGCGGTCGCGCGTCACCCCCGGCTGATCATCGACCAGTGCGAGTTTCTTGCCGACCAGCCGGTTCCACAGTGTGGATTTTCCGACGTTGGGACGACCGATGATGATGACTTGGGGGAGGGACATGGCGCCGCCCTGCGCCGGGCGGCAAATTTTTGCAAGAACTCCGGCAAATCCTTGCCGCGCTGTTAACCACACTGGGCAGGCTGGCCATAACCATGGCTGGTGCATCACCATGGCATGAACTCTCGCCATCTTCTGCTTGCCGCCGCCTTCGCCGTGCTCTTCACAGCGCCGGTTTCCGCGCGAATCTCGCTGCCCGATCGGGCCGAGGTTGACGCCGAAGATAACCCACGCCTGCCGCCCTATCTGCAATGCGTACCCTACGCCCGCCGGGTGACGGGCATCCAGATCTATGGCGATGCCCATACCTGGTGGGGCCAGGCCGAAGGACGCTATGCTCGCGGGTTTCGGCCCAAAGTCGGTGCGGTCATGGCGCTCAAGCCCAGCGGCGGCTCCACGCTTGGTCATGTCGCAGCGGTCAGCCGGATCGTCGATAGCCGCACGATCCTGATCCGCCATTCCAACTGGAGCGTGATTAACGGACGCCGCGGCCAGATTGAGGACAATGTCAAAGTGGTCGACGTGTCCGAAGCCAACGACTGGTCAGCCGTACGGGTCTGGTACGCGCCGTTGCAGGCGCTGGGCGGCTCACATTGGCCGGTTCAGGGCTTTATTTATCCAGCCAAGCCAAAGCCGGGCGAAAAGCTGACAAAGCCTGCCGGCGCCGCCAAAGCTGCCCCCAGCCGCGATCCGATCGGCGATATTATCAAACGCAAGATGAAGTGGTGATCCTCCCCTTCAGGGGAGGGGGACCATGCGAAGCATGGTGGAGGGGTACGTGCGGTGTTCAGAACGTGGCCGGACAGGTCGCGATCACAGCGCGTACCCCTCCACCACCTTCGGTGGTCCCCCTCCCCGTGCCGGGGAGGATTAAGCCTTCGCGACGGGCGCGCCTTCGCCCAGATCTTCGTACCAGGCTTCGACCGGGCCGTTGAGCTTCAGCGTCAGCGGCTGGCCATGGCGGTCCATGGTCTTGCCAGCCTGAACCCGCACCCAGCCTTCGGAAATGCAATATTCCTCGATATTGGTGCGGACCGTGCCTTTGAAACGGATGCCGATGCCGCGCATCAGCTTGTCCTCGTCAAAGAACGGGCTGCGCGGGCTGATCGCGATCCGATCAGGCGGGACATCTGCGGCGCCGGAAACGGAGGGCGTGGCTTCGGGGGTGTTTTCTTCGCTCATGGCGCGCTGCACTACCCCGCTTTGCAGTCTTGTCAATTCGCGCGAGGCGGACTAATGGCCCGCCTTCATTCGCATCGGCCCTGCTGGCGCCGAACCCGCGAATGGGCGCGTAGCTCAGTGGTAGAGCACACCCTTCACACGGGTGGGGTCGCAGGTTCAATCCCTGCCGCGCCCACCAT
>JAGNTK010000019.1 GCA_017987575.1 Novosphingobium sp.
TTCCGGGGTGCATTCCACTTCAACACGAATCTTCATTGCAAACTCCTCCGCCGCACCCAGCCAATCCCTGCCCGCAAGCTGGCATAGGGTCTTCACAAAGTCCAATGCCCGATTAAGGATGCCGCAAACCCCAGCTGGAGCCGAAAGCCATGACCGAAACCGTCCAGATCCCCTCACTCAAGGCCGATGGCACAATCCCAGCCTATGTGGCGCGGCCAGCAGGGACACCGAAGGCGGCGATCATCGTCATCCCGGAGATTTTCGGGGTGAACCCCGGCATTCGCCAAAAGGCCGATAAATGGGCCGCTGAAGGCTATTTGGCAGTCGCGCCCGACATATTCTGGCGCTTTGCCCCCGGCGTAGTGCTTAACCCCGATGTTGAGGCAGAGTTGCAGCAGGCGTTCGGCTATTTCCAGCAGTATGATGCAGGTGACGGCGTCTATGACATTGAATCGACAATCAAATGGATCCGCGCTTCGGGCACTGACAAGGTCGGTTGCGCCGGCTACTGCCTCGGTGGAAGGCTCGCCTATATGGTCGCAGCCCGCACTGATATTGACGCTTCGGTTGGCTATTACGGCGTGATGATCGACACCATGTTGGACGAGGCGCACCACATCGCCAAGCCGCTGATGCTCCACATCCCGACCGCCGACCATTTCGTGATGCCAGAAGCGCAAGCCGCGATTCACGCCGGTCTGGATGATCACCCGCGCGTTACGCTGCACGACTATGTTGGGCTCGACCATGGCTTCGCCGCTGAAATGGGCAATCGCCGCGACGAGGCTGGAGCGCAGCTGGCCGACAGCCGCACCGCAGCCTTCCTGGCGGAGCATCTCGCATGAGCGCCGCCCACCAAGGCGTCGCGGCCTGGCACGCCTATATGGAAAGCGGCGGCGATGCCCATCTGCTCTCGGCGCAACTGGCCGACGACGCGGTGTTTCACTCGCCGGTCGTCCATTCCCCGCAAGAGGGCAAGGCCAAGGTCATGATGTATCTGCTCAGCGCCGCCAAAGTGCTGGGCAATGACAGCTTCACCTATGTCCGCGAGATTATCGACGGCAATGATGCCCTGCTCGAATTCACCAGCGAGATCGACGGCATCAAGATCAACGGGATCGATCTGATCCGGTTCGACGATTCCGGAAAGATTATCGATTTCAAAGTGATGGTTCGTCCGGTCAAAGCGGTCAACAAGCTCTGGGAGCTGATGGCGGCGCAGCTTCAGGTGGCCGGGTAAATTAGCCCGCGCAGAAACCCCAGCCGCGCCTCCACATCCGTCAACGGCAAGTCCGTCACATCATACCCATACCGCCGCCACGCCGCTGTCACCGCTTCATCGCTAGCGACGGCCTGGTCCCAGTCCTGGATCCGTTCCTTGTCCTGCACATAGATCGCCGCCCAAGCCGGCGCGCGCAGGATCGGGCCGCTGTAACGCAGGGTGCGGCAGGCCTGATCGACCGCCTTGGGCACCGACAGGCCGGATACATCGAGAAAGCCGACCACATCGGGAAAGCCGCGATCGAACAGCACTGGCTCTCCGTGGTCAGCGTGCCGTTCAAACTCGCGCAGATGGGCTTCGAGCATCGCTTCGGCAAAACCCAGCGGATCCGATTCGCGCAGTGCCATGCCGCCAGGTGACTGGAGCAGTTGCCGGGCAACTTCAGGTGAGGTGCGAATGCCAGCTGCGGCGGCGGCATTCAGCAGAGTGGTCTTGCCCGCCCCCGGTGCGCCGGTAATCACCGCCTGCCGGGGTAGGACCAAGGTCACCCGTCCGCGCCGATCCGCAAACCACTGCCAGCCAGCCATTCGGCGTCACTGGGTGGTTCCCACAGACCTTCCATGAAATCGAACATACCGCGGTCAACGGTCAGCGAATAGGTCTCACCTTGCTGGGCGTTGCGCTGTTCGACCCGGCGCCAGCGTTCTTCTGCCGGAACATCGACGAAGTGCACCGCGACGCTCAGCTCTCCCCGCTCGCCCAGATCGCGGAACTTGTCGCGATGGGCCTTGGTGGTGAAGCCGAGATCGAGCACGGCCGGTACGCCGCGCTGCGCCGCTTGCCGGGCCATGGCGAAGATCTGCGCCTCGCAGCGATTCACCCGTTCCATCGTCCAGGCAAATTCGATCGGCTGCGGGCTGTCGGCCCAGAACAGCGCGACCATCCATTCGTCGATCGAAAACCGCAAGCCGCCGAGCTGGTCGGCCAGCGCGCGGGCATAGGTACTCTTGCCTGCCCCGGTGCAACCAACCACCAGAATCAGGTCGGCAGACATCGATGCAACCTATTGATTCATAGTGGCAAAGAAGTCTTCGTTGGTCTTCGAATCCTTCATCTTGTCGAGCAGGAATTCCATCGCATCGACCGTGCCCATCTGCATCAGGATCCGGCGCAGCACCCACATCTTGGAGAGCTTGTCCTTCTCGACCAGCAGCTCTTCCTTACGGGTACCGGACTTGCCGACATCAAGCGCCGGGAAGATCCGCTTGTCAGCAACCTTGCGGTCAAGCACGATTTCGCTGTTACCGGTGCCCTTGAATTCTTCGAAGATCACTTCGTCCATCCGGCTGCCGGTATCGATCAGCGCGGTGGCGATGATCGATAGCGAGCCGCCTTCCTCAATGTTCCGCGCCGCACCAAAAAAGCGCTTCGGCCGCTGGAGTGCATTGGCGTCGACACCGCCGGTCAGCACCTTGCCCGAGCTTGGCACCACAGTGTTGTAGGCGCGGCCAAGCCGGGTGATCGAATCGAGCAGAATGACGACATCGCGCTTATGCTCGACCAGCCGCTTGGCCTTTTCGATCACCATTTCGGCGACCTGGACGTGGCGGGTGGCAGGCTCGTCAAAGGTTGAGGAGATTACCTCGCCCTTCACGCTGCGCTGCATGTCGGTGACTTCTTCGGGGCGCTCATCGACCAACAGGACGATCAGGAACACCTCGGGGTGATTGTCGGTAATCGCCTTGGCGATGTTCTGCAGCAGCACCGTCTTACCGGTGCGCGGCGGGGCGACGATCAGCGCGCGCTGGCCCTTACCCTGCGGTGAAATGATATCGATCACCCGCGCCGACTTGTCCTTGACGGTCGGATCGAGCGTATCGAGGCTCAATTTGCTGTCGGGATAGAGCGGGGTCAGGTTGTCAAAATTGACCCGGTGGCGGACCACTTCAGGATCGTCAAAGTTGACGCTCATCAGCTTGGTGATCGCGAAATAGCGCTCGCCATCCTTGGGTGCGCGGATTTCGCCTTCAACGGTATCGCCGGTGCGCAGGCCCCATTTGCGGACCTGGTTTGGGGACACATAGATGTCATCGGGCCCGGCCAGATAGTTCGCTTCGGCGTTGCGCAGGAAGCCGAAACCGTCGGTCAGCACTTCGATGGTGCCCTGCCCGATGATTTCCTCACCGTCTTCGGCCACTTCCTTGAGGATGCCGAAAATGATGTCCTGGCGGCGCATCGTCGAGGCGCCTTCAACCCCCAGCTCTTCGGCCATTTCGACCAGCTCGGCGGAGGTTTTTTTCTTGAGTTCTTTAAGATGCATTTTGACTGTCGTTCCGTGAAATCGGGTCTGTAAATGGCCGGACGATCAAGGGGCTTGGGGAAAGCGGATCGCGCCGCGCACCTTTGCGCAGGCCTTGCCGGACAGCAGCGAGATAGGCCCACTGCCTGGATTAGTCAATCAACCTTGAGGGTGAACCATCCCGCCCGCCGGGTCACTTTACAGCTGACTGGGCAGCCTTGCCAACGGCCCGCAGCGCAGTCCCTGATTCTAGCGCGCAACACTTGATCTCGCCGTCGACCCCGGTTTCCCAGCCCGTGTCAGAACGGCCGCAGAACCACCATAATCACGATCAACGCAGCCGCAATGCCCGGTATCTCGTTCAGCATCCGCAACTTGCGACCGCTCAGTTTTCGCTCACCGCCCAACAAGGCGGTGTGATACCCGGCCAGCCAGACGTGGTAGGCGCTAAGGCCCAGCACGGCGGCCAGCTTCACGTGGAACCAGCCTTGCGCAAAAGCGCCGGTCGAATAGGCCAGAACCAGTCCCAGCAACCAGACGATGACCATTGAAGGCCACAAAATGATCTTGAGTAGTCGCGCCTCACGTTCAAGCCAGCGCGAACTTTCTTCTGACCCCAGTTCCGCTTCCTGATGGTAGATGAAATAGCGCGGCAACATGAACAGCCCAGCCATCCAGAAGATCACGAAAATGATGTGGCCGGCCTTGAGCCAGAGGTAGGTCATCGACAGCACCCAGTTCATTGCAGTGTTTTAGCCTATCCGCGCCAGCCGCGCACCAGCGAGAGCAATTGCCCGACATGCTCCAACGGTGTGGTCTGGCCTATCCCGTGCCCCAGATTGAACACATGCGGACGATCGGCAAAAGCTTCAAGTACCCGTAGCGTCTGCCGTTCCAGTTCTTCGCCGCCAGCAATCAGCAGCAATGGATCAAGATTGCCCTGGACCGGCAGTCCGGCGGGAAGATTGGCATGGGCCCAGAGCGGGTCGATCGTCTCGTCCAACCCCAGCGCGTCAACCCCGGTTTCACGGGCATAGGCCGGGAGCTTTTCGCCAGCACCCTTCGGAAAGCCGATGACCGGAACGTCGGGAAAACGCGCCCGGATCGCGCTGACAATCGCGGCATTGGGCGCAATCACCCAGCGTTCGAATTCGCTGGGGGCCAGACTGCCCGACCAGCTGTCGAACAATTGCACCGCCTCTGCTCCAGCCATGATCTGTCCGGCGAGGTATTCGATCGTGACCCCCGTGATCGCGTCGATGATCGCCTGAAACGCTGCCGGATCGCGGTAAGCCAGGCTGCGGGTATCGTGCTGATCGCGGCTACCCTCGCCCGCCACCATATAGGTCGCGACGGTCCACGGGCTGCCTGCAAAGCCCAGCATGGTCTTGTCCGCTGGCAGTGCCGCGCGGACCAGCTTGACGGTCTCATAAATCGGGCTGAGCCGCTCAGGAACTGCACTGAGGCTCGACAAAGCGGTGTCGACCAGCCGAGGGGACAGGTGCGGGCCTTCACCCACCAGAAACTCAAGATCCTGACCCATTGCGTAAGGCACGATCAGAATGTCCGAAAACAGAATAGCTCCGTCCATTCCATACCGGCGGATCGGCTGGATCGTGATCTCGGCCGCTGCCTCACTATCATAAACCAGCGCCAAAAATCCGCCCTTTTGCGCGCGCAACGCCCGGTACTCTGGCAGATAGCGCCCAGCCTGGCGCATCAGCCATGCTGGCCGGGGACGGATGTTATTTCCGCGCAGGGTATCGAGTAGCAAACCGGGCATCGTGCAGGATTCCAATCAAAATCAATTTAGATTGAATCTAAGGATTCAGTTGTAGTTGGCTTGTGGAAATCGGGGATTGAGCGCCCTTGCCGGAATTCTCCCGCGCTGAACAGGGGGAAGCGTAACTCCGAATCGCCGCCCGGATGAGTCAATCGAACGTTTTCCCCGCTGTCCCCAGCCTGTGGGCAACACTATCCACCTGTCCACAAGCTGCTTGCCCACGCTCGGTCAGTGGGGGCGAAATCGACTGCCAAACTTGTGCGCCTGTTCCTCCCATGGTTTATGGGCCTATTCATCCACAGGAAGCCAACTCGAACCACTATGCCGCGCCTGCACCTTCATCTCCTGTCGGATTCGACCGGCGAAACGCTCGAGATGCTGGCCAAAGCGGCCTTGGCGCAGTTCGAAGGTTCTGAAGTTATCCGCCACTTCTGGCCGATGGTTCGTTCCCAGCAGCATCTTGACCGGATCATGGGCGAAATCGGTGCCAATCCTGGGCTGGTGTTCTTCACGCTCGCCAATGCCGATATCCGGGCCCGCTTGGAGGAACGCTGCATCGCACTCGGCTTGCCGGTGGTGCCGGTGCTCGATGCCGCCGTTGCCGCGCTTGAAAATGCACTGGGCCAGCACCCCAAGGCCCGTCCCGGCAGCCAGCACATCATGGACGAGGCCTATTTCAAACGGGTCGAGGCAATCCACTACACTATTGCCCATGACGATGGGGTTGGCTGGGAAAACTGGGAAGCGGCGGATATCATCCTCGCCGGAGTTTCGCGCAGCTCAAAAACGCCCACTTCGATCTATCTCGCCAACCGCGGCTACAAGGTCGCCAATATCCCGATCGTGGTGGAAAGCCCGCCGCCATCGGCGCTCTTTGGGCTAAAGCATCCCTTGGTAGTCGGGCTGACCACCGCTGCAGAGCGGCTGGTCCAGGTCCGCCGCAACCGATTGTTGTCACTCAATCAGGCGCCCGAGACCGCCTATGTCGATAGCGACCGGGTCAATAGCGAGGTCCAATATGCCCGGCGAATGTTTGCCGACAATGACTGGCCGGTGATCGACGTGACGCGCCGCTCGATCGAGGAAACCGCCGCCGCGATCATCAATCTCTACAACGAATTTCTCGCGGCCCGCGAAAGCGCGGCACAATGACACTGATCCTCGCCTCACAAAGCCAGTCGCGCCGGGCCATGCTGGATGCTGCCGGAGTGGTCTATCGCGCCATCCCGGCTGAGCTTGACGAACGCGCGCTCGAAGCCAGTCTGGTGGATACCCCAGCAAGCGACATCGCGCTGGCCCTGGCTGAGGCCAAGGCGCGGGCAGTATCAGCCCTGCACCCTGGCGCTTTGGTGCTGGGCAGCGATTCGCTCGTCGAAGTTGCGGGACGGCGGTTTGACAAGCCTGGCTCTATTGAAGCCGCAGTCGCGCATTTGCAGTACTTTTCAGGGCAAGAAATGCGGCTCCACTCCGCTGCGGCGCTGGTCAGAGATGGTGTGGTGGTTTGGAGCCATGCTGCGCTGGCCCGGCTAAAGGTTCGCGAACTGTCAGAGCTCTTCATAGCAGACTATCTTGCCCATGAATGGCCCGCCGTAGCGGGCTGTGTCGGGGTGTTCCGGATCGAAGCGCGCGGCGTGCACCTGTTCGAAAGAATCGACGGCGATCATTTCACGGTGCTGGGAATGCCGCTGCTCGCCGTGCTGGGCGCGCTGCGTGAGCATGGGGACTTGCTGCGATGACCGGTCCCTATGCCGAAGTGATTGGCGATCCGATTGCGCAATCGAAGAGCCCGGCGATTCACAATTTCTGGCTCGGCAAGCTCGGGATTGATGCGGAGTACCGCGCCACGTTGGTCGGTGCAGCGGATCTTGCAGATTATTTCAGCGCCCGCCGGGCCGATCCCGATTGGCGCGGCTGCAATATTACCATGCCGCACAAGCAGGCTGCGCTGGCCCATCTCTACCAGATCGATCCGCTGGCGGCGCGGATCGGGGCGGTCAACACGGTGGTGCGCGGCGCCGATGGCAGGCTGACCGGCTTTAACACCGATGTCGCAGGCTTTTTGGAACCGCTGCAGCCGCTGCTGGCCCAAACCCAACTTTACCGCATGGCCCGGATTCTCGGCGCGGGCGGTGCGGCCCGGGCGATCGTTGCGGCGCTGGCCGATGCGCATTTCACGTTAGTGCTGGCCGCACGCGATCCCGCCAAGGCTCGGGCCCTGCTCGATGAACTGGCGCCCAAAGGCGAACACCATGCGGTCGATCTGGCCCATTTTGCCGCAACCACCGATTTTGCCTTTGATGACCGCGACCAACTGCTTGATCTGGTAGTCAATGCCAGCCCGCTCGGCATGGCCGGACAGCCGCCGCTGGACTTCGATTTCAGCCATGTCCCGCCGGGTAGCGTGGTCTATGACATTGTCACCTATCCGCTCGAAACGCCGCTCCTCTTGCGGGCCCGACAGCATGGCTTTGCGACAATCGATGGGTTGGCGATGCTGATCGGTCAGGCCGCCGCCGCTTTCGAGAAAATCTTCGGCCAGACCGCACCACGCGAATCCGATGCCGAACTGCGCGCGATTCTGACCCGATGAGCAAGCCTTTCATACGTCCATTTGTTTTGGGTCTGACCGGCTCGATCGGCATGGGCAAAAGCGCGGTCGCGGCAATGTTCCGCGGGCTCGGCGTGCCGGTGTTTGATGCCGATGCGGCGGTCCATGAATTGCAGGGGCCGGGCGGAGCCTGCGTCGCGCCGATTGAACGGGCATTCCCCGGCACCACCGGGGCGGGCGGGGTCGACCGCCAGAAGCTGGGCGCGGCGGTGTTCGGCAACCCTGATGCCCTGAAGCAGCTTGAAGCGATCGTCCATCCTGAAGTGGCTGAACTGCGCCGGACCTTTCTGGCTGACAACGCCGATGCCCCGTTGATCGTGTTTGATATTCCGCTGTTGTTCGAAAAGACCGGCCATCATGGGCTCGATGCAGTGGTGGTCGTTTCGGCGCCTGCCGCGATGCAGCGCGAACGGGTCTTGGCCCGGCCCGGTATGACGCCCGAGAAGTTTGAGCAGATTCTGAAGCTGCAGGTGCCCGATGCCGAGAAACGGGCGCGGGCTGACCATGTGATTGATACCGGGGTAAGCCTCGCAGAAACCCGCCACGCGGTGCAGCGCCTTGTCCACGCGATTACAGGACACGAAAAATAGCATTCTCCCCTTGTAACCGATCCGTAACAGGCAGATATCGGTTCGGTAATGCGTGAAATCATCTTCGATACCGAAACCACCGGACTCGATCCCAAAAGCGGAGATCGGCTGGTCGAAATCGGTTGTATCGAGATGGTCAACCGGGTGCCGACCGGGAATACCTTTCACGCTTATTTCAACCCCGATCGCGATATGCCAGCCGCAGCCGAAGCGGTGCACGGGTTGTCGATCAGCTTTCTTTCAGACAAGCCGCGGTTTCACGAACGGGTCGGCGAACTGCTCGAATTTCTGGGCGAAGAGACCAAGCTGGTCGCGCATAACGCCGGGTTCGATTTCGGGTTCGTCAATTCTGAGCTGGAGATGTGCGGACTGCCGCCGCTCGGCCGCGAACGGATGATCGATACCGTGGCGATGGCACGGATGCGGCACCCTGGAGCGAAGAACTCGCTTGATGCGCTGTGCACCCGTTACGGGATCGATCGCAGCCACCGCACGCGGCACGGCGCGCTGCTCGATGCCGAATTGCTGGCGCAGGTCTATGTCGAGTTGACCGGAGGCCGCCAGATCGGGCTCTCACTCGCTGCAGAAGCCGAAGTCAGCCTGATCCAGATCGAGTCCGCACCCAAGCGCGACCGACTATTCCGTCCCGCCCGGCCCCATCAGGCCAGCGAGGCTGAACGCGCGGCACATGCCGCATTCCTCGAAACGGTAAAGTCTCCGCTATGGACCAACTGAGCCTGATCGAGCCGTAGTAACAGGAGAAGGTATCCATGGACATTCGCGTATCGGGCCATCAGATCGAAACCGGCGAAGCGCTGCAAGTGCACGCCCAGGACCGCCTCACTGCGATTGTCGATAAATACTTCCCCAAGGCACTTTCCAGCGCGGTCACCTTTAACCGAGCGCCCGCCGCCGCTTTCCGCTGCGATATCGTGACCCACGTGATGCACGGGCTGGTGCTGAAGGGCGCCGGGATTGCCCACGATGCCCATGCCGCGCTCGATCAGGCGGCCGAAAAGATCGACAAGCAGCTGCGCCGCTACAAACGCCGCCTCAACGATCATTCCGAACAGTCCGCGCATGCGCTGCGCGCTGATGAGGCGTCCTACACCGTATTTGTCGAGCCCGACGAGGCCGCTGAAGAAGTGACCAGCGAAGCGCCGGTGATCATCGCCGAAACCCGGGTCGATGTACCAGAGGCAACGGTTTCTGACGCGGTGATGATGCTCGATCTGCGCAATACCAACGCGCTGCTGTTCAAGAATGCCGGATCGGGCAAGCACAACATGGTTTATCGGCGCGGGGACGGTTCAATCGGATGGGTTGAACCTTCCTGAAGCGCAGGCTAAAGGCGCCCGCTGATCCGGTGGGCGAGGGGGATCTTGAAGTGGCAAGCCTTGCAGGCGCGGAACACCCCGCGCCTGTCGCCCCTATTTGGATAGATCGTCTGACATGACTGAACTTTTTTCCCTGATGCCCGAAGCGGTCGGCACGATTTCAGCCGACAGCAAACAGGCCGTGCTTGAACAGCTGTCTCAGCGATTCGCTGGTGTCTATGGGCTCGACCCGGTTCTGGTGCTCGAACGCATCGAAGAACGCGAAAAGCTGGGCAGCACCGGTTTTGGCCGCGGTGTGGCGATCCCGCATGCGCGAATCCCAGATCTCAGCCGTCCGGTCGGCACTTTCCTGCGGCTGACGACTCCGGTGGCCTTTGATGCCGCCGATGGCATGCCGGTTGATATGGTGTTCGGATTGCTCTCTCCCGAGGCTGCAGGCGCTGCACATCTGCACGCGCTGGCTGCGATCAGCCGGCTCATGCGCGACGAAGCAATGCACCGTGCATTGGGCGAGGCGCCGGGGGCCGAAGCGCTCTATGCGCTGCTGTCAAACTCGATCGAAAAGGACGCGGCGTAATCACGCGGCTCCCCGCCCACCTAGAAGTGGCGGGCCTGATTCGTGCGGTTCAGGCCGCAGGCGGCTTTGCCACTGTCCTTAACAAAGGGGAGCGTGAGGCCGGTACAATCCTGATTGTTCTGACCGAAAAAGGCGCAGATGCCCGGCTGTTTGAACGGATTCCCGATGCCCAGGGCGGGCGTATCTGGACCGCAACTAAAGCGCAAGACGCTGAAAATCCATTTGAATTCAGCGAATACCTTGATCGCCGCAGGCTGCGCGATCCAGATCTGTGGATTATCGAACTGGATATCGCGGATGGTGAACGGTTCATCGGACTCAGCGACCAAGCGGGTTGACTTTGCTGCGCCGCACAATCAAAGGCGCTGCACTCTTTGACGCGTAGGCTGCGGATGCGGACATTTCGGTTCGGATTGCAAGCACGCAGACGGGGGGCAGCCGGCAGGATTTCCGGCTTGGGGTATAAACGGTTCGCCGCTTTTCGCTTCAAACCATCCTGCGCGGGCGCGTCCACCGCCCAAGAATGATTTCTTATGAGCCGAAAGCTCCACCAGGCCTCAGCACTTTCTGTGGCCGCCATGATTGCACTCGTGATTGCCAGCGCCGATGGTTCGGGCGCAGCCGCACAGACCTTGGGGTCCGTTGCCGCTATTCAGGAACCGACCTCCCAGATTGTGACTCAGCCGGTCATCGCATCGCTTCCCGCTCCTGCGGTTGAGGTGAAGGACGACCTGCCTGAAGCAAAGCCGCTCGAAGCCCGCCCGATCAAGGCCGCTTCGCTCGCCCAGATGGTTGCGGCTCAGCCTCAACCGACTGAACTGCCGCGCGAACTGCACTGCCTGGCTGGCGCTGTCTATTTTGAAGCCAAAAGCGAATCGCTGACTGGCCAGCTGGCCGTAGGCCGGGTGATCGTGGCCCGCTCGAAATCAGGCCGCTTCCCCAATTCCTATTGCGGCGTGGTGTTCCAGCCTTCGCAGTTCTCGTTTGTTCGTGGCCGTGCGATGCCTGGCATCTCCAAAGGCTCGAAGCAGTGGAAGAATGCTGTGGCAATTGCCCAGATCGCCCATTCGGGCGCCTGGTCCAGCCCGGTTGAAGGCGCGCTGTTCTTCCATGCCGCCTATGTCAGCCCCGGCTGGAAGCTGCGCCGGGTCGGCCGGGTCGAAAACCACGTTTTCTATCGCTGATTGATACGACTATTTCGGAAAGGGGCGGGCTAGGTGTCCGCCCTTTTTCGTTTCGGGCTAGGTTGCCTGCCGGAACTGCACCCAAACAGGCGCATGATCGCTGGCCTTTTCGCGTCCGCGATGGTCCTTGTCGACTCCGCACGCCACCAGACGGTCAGCCAGCTCGGGTGAGAGTAGCGCGTGGTCGATCCGGAAACCGTGATCGCGCTGCCAGGCCCCGGCCTGATAGTCCCAATAGGTCCAGACCCCGCCCTGTGGGTTGTGCGTGGCCAGCGCGTCAGTCCAGCCATCGCCCAGCAGCCGGAAATAGGCATCGCGTGACTGGGGCTGCATGAGCGCGTCGTCGGCCATGGCCTTTGGCGCCCAGACATCGCTGTCATGCGGAATCACGTTGTAATCGCCGAGTACGATCGCGGGCACTTCCTCAGCCGCGATCACCGCCATGCGGGTCCGCAGCCGCTCCATCCAGCGCAATTTGTAATCAAACTTCGGCCCCGGCTGGGGGTTGCCGTTGGGCAGATAGATGCAGGCAACGCGGGTGCCGAACACTTCGGCCTCGAGATAGCGGGAATGCTCGTCCTCGGGTTCCCCGGCAAGTCCGCGCTGGATTTCGACCGGCGTTGTCCCGTCAGCCAGAATCGCAACGCCGTTGAACCCCTTTTGCCCGTGCCACAGCGAATGATAGCCGAGCTTGTGAAACTCGTCGGCTGGAAACCCCTCATCCTGGGTCTTGATCTCTTGCAGGCAGGCAACGGCGGGGCGGGTTTCCGCCAGCCATTCGAGCAAGCGCGGCAGCCGCGCCTTGATCCCGTTGATATTGTAGGTGGCGATCTTCATCAGACGGAGAACGACGATCCGCAGCCGCAGCCGCTGGCCGCATTGGGATTGGAAACCTTGAATGCCGATCCGCCGAGCGACTCGACGTAATCGACCTCGCTACCTGCGACCAGTTCCAGGCTCATTGGATCAACCAGCAGGGTCACTCCGTCCTGCTCGACAATCAGATCATCACCTTCGGGCGCGTCATCCAGTCCGAACTTGTATTGAAAGCCCGAGCAACCGCCACCTTCAACCGAAAGCCGCAGGATCGCCGGTTTGCCCTGTTTGGCCGCAATTGCGGCAACGCGCGCGGCGGCTGACGGGCTGAGAGTCATTGTCTGGACGTCCATGGCACCAATGTAGGGTGCCAGAGGCGTCCCGGCAAGAAATCACGCGCTCTGGATATAGCTGCGCATCGCCTCGGCTTCGGATTCGATCCGTTCGATCCGGTATTTGACCAGATCGCCGATCGAAACGAAGCCGCGGACGCCTTCACCCTCCATCACCGGTAGATGGCGGATCCGGCGCCGGGTCATCAGGCCCAGTGCGTCCATGACGTCAGTTGCCGGATCGACTGTAATCGGGGGGGAGGTCATCACTTCGCCGACGGTCTTGTCCAGCATCGCCGGGCCGTGCGCCGCCAACTGGTAAACGACATCGCGTTCAGAGAAGATTCCGGCGATCTTGCCGCCGGCATAGACTGGCAGTGCACCGATCCGCTTTTCGGCCAGCAGTTTGACTGCATCCCCCACGCTGGTGCTGGTGTCGCAGCCGACGATTTCGCTGCCACGCCCTTCGATCAGTCGCGCAATTGTCATGGCAACGCTCCCGGGTCTTTGATTGATCCGGCGATGATGACACGATCTGTGCGCTTTGGCGAGTCAGGGGCGCTACGGTGTTTCAGACGCGGGATAGAGCCGGAATTCCTCGACCGGTTGCCCGCCAACGAGATGTTCCTGAATTATCCGTTCAAGTGCCGGCTGGGTGCAGGAATGATACCAGACGCCTTCGGGGTAAACCACGGCGATTGGCCCCGCGGCGCAGACCTTCAGGCAATCGGCCTTGGTCCGGGCGATGCCGCCATCGCGGTCCAGCCCCAGTTCCTTGAGCCGGCGCTTCAGAAACTTCCATGCCGCGCCGCCAACTTCCGCCGAACAGCATTCGCCCTTTTGCGCTTCGGCGCACAGGAAGATGTGGCGCCGGGTCTTGTCCGCGCCGTTGGTGGCCAGTGCGGCGCGGGCGCGTTTCAGATCCCCGGTCATGCCCTGAAAGTCCAATTGGCCGCCAAAGCCGCGCGGAATTCATCCGAAACCGGGGTGGGCCGGTCATCGGCAATCGCGACAATCACCGACCGGGCAAAGGCCACCGCGCGGCCATCCTGTTCGAGCAGCTGGATGATCCGCCAACTGGTCCGCCCGACACCCTCGATCGCGCAATGCACGCTTACGGGCCCGGGGAAATGACCTTGGCTGAGGTAGTCCATTGCCACGCTTGCCACCATCGCCCGGCGCTCACCGATCTTGATCGCACTGCCCATCGCCAGATTGAATCGGACCCGGGCATCCTCCATCATCGCCGCCAGTGCGACGTTGTTGAGATGCTGGTTGGGATCGACATCGGCGAACCGGGTCGTGATCTGGTGGGTAAAAGGATAGCGCGCCGGATCGAGCAGCGTTGCGTCAGGCCGGGCCATCGGCTTACTTCTCGGCCTTCAACCAGCGGTTCAGCCAGGCAAATACCGTGTGGTGCCACTGCAGCGAGTTCTTTGGTTTGAGCACCCAGTGGTTCTCATCCGGGAACACCAGCAATTCAGCTTCAATTCCGCGCCGCTGAAGTGCGGTGAAGGCGCCTAGCCCTTGCGTATAAGGCACGCGGTAATCCTTGTCGCCCAGTACCACCAGCATCGGGGTTTTCCATTGGGAGACCAGGTTCACCGGGCTGCTTTTCTCATAGTCAGCCGGAGCCTCGTAATAGGGTTTGCTGCCGTGCTCCCACTCGTCAAACCACAGCTCTTCGGTGGTATAGGCCATCGCCCGGGCATCGAACACGCCATTGTGATTGACCAGACACTGGAATCGTTCGGGCCACTTCCCCTCAATCCAGTTCATCATATAGCCGCCATATGACGCACCCAAAGCGCAAGCCCGCGTGCCATCGAGCAGTGGCCTCCCGGCCAGCGCGGCGCTGAGGCCAAGCTTCAGGTCTTCGAGTGGCTTTCCGCCCCAATCGCCGGAAATGCTATCGGTGAAGGCCTGCCCGTAACCGGTCGATCCATGGAAATCGACCGAGACTACGGCATAGCCTTGAGCTGCGAAGACCCGTGGATTCCAACGGAATGACCAGGCATCACCAAAGCTGCCTTGTGGCCCGCCATGAACAAACAGCAGCACCGGCAGCTTGTCGGTTGCGCCAGCCGGGGTGTGAATTTGGCCCCAGACCGTATCGCCACCCGCACCCTTGAAGCTGAACCGCTCACTCTTGATCGGGACCAGCCGTGCCAGCTGTGCATCGTTGGCGTGAGATAGTTGGCGCGGGGCTTTGCCCGGTTCGGTGATCCATACTTCGGCCGGGCTCGCTACAGTGTCGCGGGTGTAAAGCAGCGCACCCCCCGCCAGCGGCGTGACATTGCTGATATGACCCTCGGTCTGGCCCTTTGGTGCCAGCTTAAGGCGGGTGACTTTACCGCTGCTCAACTCGATCCGAAACGCCGGGGTGTCCAGCACATCTTCGGCAGTGACAATCAGCGCTTTGGAATCGGGGGTCCAGGCGATTGATCCAGCCGAACGATCCCATCCGGCGGTCAACGCGCGCTTCTGGTGAGTGGCCAGATCCATCACCCAGACCACCTGGCGGTCCGCTTCAAAGCCGGGGCGCTCCATCGCTGCCCAGGCCAGCCATTTGCCGTCTGGCGATGGGCTGGGGAGGAAGTCCATCCCCTTGTTGGCCTTGGTCGGGCTGTGCGGAGCCTTTTCATCAAGCATGGAGTGCCAGACGTCCAGATTGGTCGACAACGGCTCTTTGGCATCGGCTTGCCGCGCAGCAAAGAACACGCTGCCCGAATCGGCCGCCCAGGCCAGATCCTCACCACCGCCCATCGGCTTTGACGGGGTGTCACCAGTCAGCGTTCCGGGCGGACCATCCAGCGAAGCAGCGGCAGTGCCGACTTTGCCGTCCGCGCCCAGCGGCAGCACAAAGCCGCGGCTGTAGTTGCCGGGGGTTTCCCAGCTATCCCAGTGTCGCACGAACCCGGTGCCGTTCTTGTAATGGCGACCTGTTCCGGGGCCAGGCTGGCTGGTATCGCCACTGGCATCACAACCCAGTGTCGGACAATCGCGCGCAACATCGCCCCAGACCAGGATGCGTTTGCCGTCTGGAGAGATTTCAAACCCTGCCACATCTGCTTTGAAATCGCTGGCCTGAACCGGTGCAGCGGCTGGTGCACGCAGATCGAGAAACCAGACCTGATCCTTGCCCGATTTGTCAGATAGGAAATAGAGACGTTGGCCATCGGGGCCGAAGGCCGGGCTATTCTCGCTCGCATCCGCCAGATCGGCAATCCGCTGGGCCATGCCGCCCTTGGCCGGGACCTGCCACAACCCGGTGCTGCGCTTCAGGCTTTCGGGGTCGGTATCGGTCTGCTGGAATACGACCTGCTGGCCATCGGGAGAAGCGACTGGCGCGCCGATCCGTTTCAAGGTGACCAGATCATCAGCGGTCATTGGGCGGGGCGCTTCACCAGCCAGAGCGGGAGAGGCGGTGAGGGCCAAGGCGAGTGCGCCAAGCGCAATTGTCGAATGCTTCATCCCGCCAGATTAGCGCGCCATGGGGCTGGGGCCTAGCTCTTCTTGCCGACGATCCGTGCGATTTCAGTCGCGACAAGCTTTTCGACCAGCGGCGGCAGGTTCTTGTCGAGCCATTCGGCCAGCGCCGGACGGAGCATCTCGCGGACCAGACCTTCAAGCGAGGTTTCGCCTGTACGGACGATCTGCGGCGCCGCGCGCGGTTCAGCCATGACTGCCAGGGCGGCGAGCGATTCGCTGATCGAACTGGCGGTGTTCTGACCAATCAGTGGGGCATCGCCAACAGCCTGATCTTCATCCTCTTCCACGACGTATTCGCCGACTGCGCCCAGATCGAGCACGTCATCGTCATCATCGATCGCAGGTTCAGGCGCGGGTTCGATACGCGGGCTGCGCTCACGCCGCTGCTCGGCCGCAGCATCGCGGTTGTCGCGCGCAATCACTTTTTTGATCGAATCGAGGATCTCCTCGACCGAAGGTTCACCGACCTGGCGCATCGCCCACACTCCACGCCGTCCCGCAGCGGGACAGAATCACTGACCGGTTACTGAACCGTCCTGTGCCTTGGTGTCAACGGTGCGTGTCGAGACCGGTTTGGGATCAGGATTGTCGTTCCAGTCCCACACAGACCCACGCACGTTGCTGTAATTGACGCCGGGATCATACAGGGTCCCGCCATCCAGCCCCAGATCGCGCGCTTCGACCTTGCCCATCGCGGCCAGCAGGTTGAACCCGGCGACATAAGCGTTGCGTTTGGCGGTCACCAATTGGACCTGCGCATTGAGCAGTTCGTTTTCAGCGTTGAGGATGTCGAGAATGGTCCGGTTTCCGACGCTATTCTCAGCCCGCACACCTTCCAGGCTAAGTTCGGCGGCATCAACGGCGGTCTGCGAAGTAGCGATCAGCGACTGTGCCGCGGTCCACTGCGCGAAGGCGGCGCGGACCGAGGAAATCACCGAGCGCTCGATTCCGATTTCCTGTTCCAGCGTCGCACTTTCGCGGGCCTGAGCCTGACGGCGCTGAGCTGCAGGCAGGCCACCCTGAAAGAGCGGCACGGTTGCGCGGACGCCCACGGTGCTGCTGGTGGTGCTCTGTACAGCCCCGGCAATCTTATTGCTGCCCAGCGCATCGTTGTAGCCGGTATTGGCGAAGACCGAGACGCGCGGCAGGCGATTAGCGCCGACAGCAGCCGTGTCATAGCCAGCCGCCTTTGCGCGTTGGCGGGCGGCGAGCAGATCCGGGTTCGAGTCCAGCGCAATCGCAACTGCGTCGTCGGCGCTTGCAGGTAGGCCCACCAGCGGCGGCGGCGTTTGCAGGTTGTCCGGCGCCTTGCCAACGATCTGGATATAGCGTTCGCGCGCAGAAATCAGGTTTGCTTCGGCGCTTCGAGTAGCGCCGCGTGCGGTGGCGAGGCGTGATTCGGATTGCGCGACGTCAGTTCGGGTCAGATCGCCGATCTCGAACCGGTCTTTGGTCGCCTGCAGATTGACCGCCAGCCGCTCGACATTGGCGCGGTTGAGTTTGACCACGGCTTCGGCCAGGATCACATCCATGTAGACCGCAACGACCTGGCTGAACACGCCGCTTTCTACCGCGCGCAGATCGGCCCGCCCGGCATCGACCCGGGTTTCCGCTGCATAGATTGAATTCCTGATTCCGCCGCCAGCATAGATCGGCATGCCAAGGTTCAGCTGGGCATCGAAATTGCGATCAGCTGCTAGCGGGTTTGACGAGACTCCTTCGACGAATTCGCTGTAGCTGGCAGTCCCGGAAAGCGAAGGCAGACTTGCCGACCTGGCAATCGGCACGCCTTCATCGACCGCGCGCTGCTGGGCCCGGGCGGCCTGAATGGTCGGGTTGGAGTTATAGGCCATGACCAGCGCATCACGCAGATCGTCGGCAAGCACCGGCGCGGTGACCATCGCCACCATTCCGGCGATCAGCGCGTGACGCGCAATACGTGAACCGCGGGGCCGTGCCATCAATCAGAAACTCCAAACCTGAGGTGCGGCAAATTCGCCCAGCACCGGAATACCCACTTCGGCCAAGGGAGAGAACTCCACTTTGCCGTCCTGCTTGGTGCCGACGGCAAGCCGGGTGACACCCCGCAAGACCAGACCTGTTACTACCCGGCCGCCATCGATCAGTGCCCCAGCCAAACCGGCAGGAAGTGCCTCGACCGCACCATCTATTAGTAACAGCTTATAAACCGGCATTGATTGAACGGCAAGCGCGGCGGCTGCATCGATTGTTTCGACCGACTGCACCATCGGTTCGACCAGCGCCGAGAGATAGCCGCTTTGGCTGACCACCAGCACCTTGTCGTCCGACCGGGGCTGCGCCTCTGCCAGAAGCATTGCCTGAACCAGCGGCGCGGGCAGGGCATGGGTTGCATCCAGCGGGATCGCTCGATCGATATAGGCATGACCACGCGCCTGAACCGGCACGTAATCCTCACGCGGGACCCGAGCCATCGCCGCCAGCAGCCAATCCTGGTTGATCCCGGAAACACGTAGCTGGCTATCAATCATGGCGCGGCGCGCGGCGCTGAGCGCGTCATGCTGGGACAGGATGGACACGGCAGAAAGGGTCATGAATCAAACCTCTGGCTGACTGTATTGCATGAACAACACAGTAACGCAATTCCTTTGCCTCTTAAGCCAAGCACCGTTTCGCGCCAAGCGCTTTGACGGCAAGGTATTTGCGGGACTATGGGGACCCGCAACGCGATACCCATATCAAGCCCAAACCAGACGAGGTGAGCCCGTGACCATGGTAACGATCCGCGAGGAAGATCTGATCGAAAGCGTGGCCGATGCGCTGCAATTCATCAGCTATTTCCACCCGATGGACTATATCCGCGCACTGGGTGAGGCCTATAAGGCCGAGCAAGGCCCGGCCGCCAAGGATGCGATTGCCCAGATCCTGACCAACAGCCGGATGTGCGCCGAAGGGCACCGCCCGATCTGTCAGGATACCGGGATCGTCAATGTCTTCGTCGAATGGGGGCAGGACTGCCGCTTGGGATCGCTACGGAGCCTGCAGGATGTCGTCGATGAGGGCGTTCGCCGGGCCTACTTGCATCCCGAAAACAAGCTGCGCGCCTCGGTGCTGGCTGATCCGGCCTTTACCCGCCGCAACACTCGCGACAATACCCCGTGCGTTCTGCATGTGACCATGGTGCCAGGCAGCAAGGTCTCGGTCGATGTCGCGGCCAAAGGTGGTGGGTCAGAAAACAAATCGAAGTTCAAGATGATGAACCCCAGCGACAACATTGTCGAATGGGTGGTCGAAATGCTTCCGCAGATGGGGGCCGGTTGGTGCCCGCCGGGGATGCTGGGCATCGGGATTGGCGGGACGGCGGAACATTGCATGGTGCTGGCCAAGCAGAGCCTGATGGAGCCGATTGACATGGCCCAGCTCAAATTGCGCGGGCCCCAGACCGATATCGAGGCGATGCGGATTGAGATATTCGACCGGGTCAACGCGCTCGGCATCGGTGCGCAGGGGCTGGGCGGACTGTCGACTATTCTTGACGTCAAGATCTACGATGCGCCATGTCACGCCGCAGGCAAGCCGGTGGCGATGATCCCCAACTGCGCCGCAACGCGCCATGCGCACTTTACGCTCGATGGTTCGGGCCCGACCTATCTCGAAAAGCCCAACCTGGCCGAATGGCCCGACGTGCAGTGGACCCCCGACAAGGCCGCCAAGCGAGTCAATCTCGACACGCTGACGCGGGCCGAAGTGGAAGGTTGGAAACAGGGCGACCGATTGCTGCTTAATGGCAAGATGCTGACCGGGCGCGACGCCGCGCACAAACGAATCCAGGACATGCTGGCCAAAGGTGAGGCGCTACCGGTCGATTTCAAGAACCGCGCGATTTACTATGTTGGCCCGGTCGATCCGGTGATGGGTGAAGTGGTCGGGCCAGCTGGGCCAACCACCGCAACCCGGATGGACAAGTTCACCGACATGATGTGCCAGCTCGGTTTGCTGACGATGATCGGCAAGGCCGAACGCGGGCAGGGCGCGACCGAGGTAATCGCCAAGAACAAAACCGCCTATTTGATGGCAGTCGGCGGTGCCGCCTATCTGGTTAGCCGCGCGATCCGTGAGGCTAAGGTGGTGGCATTCGAGGATCTCGGCATGGAAGCGATCTATGAATTCACGGTCGAGGATATGCCCGTGACCGTCGCGGTCGATAGCGAAGGCAACAATGTCCATCAGCTGGCGCCGTTGGTCTGGAAAGACAAGATCGCCAAAGAACACTTGCTCGGCTGATTCCATCGACCAAGGCCCTTGTCACCTCGACGAAGCAGCTGGCGCTGGAAACGACTATCGGTCTAACACTGATGGCCTGATGGAGGAGCTTGACACCCGCCCCGCCCGCGTACCGACGCGGACTGTGCTGATCTCGATTGCCGGGATATGGCTTTGCTATCTGGCGCTGATTACGGTCCGCAGTCTGCTGCTCGATCGATCCTATTTCTTTGAGATGCTTGGCTTGCGTAGCCTCGTCACGCTGGCCGGGATGGTGGTGACGGCGCTGGCTTGGCTGATCTTGCGGTTGTTTGATGACGCCAGAATGGGGTTGCGGATCAGCTTGGCACTGGTCGTCATGCTGCCCGCTGCGCTCGGGCTGGCAATGGTCAACCGGCAGGTTTTCTCGGGGCTCGATCAAAGGATCCTGGGAGAGCAGCGCAACCCCAGTGAAGTGCAGATTCGTCACGATACGGCCGGCAACGTGCTGGTCGACGTGCCCGATCCGCCGCAGTTGACCGCTGACCAGCTGGCGCAGCTGCAAAAGAAATTTGCCGAACAGGCGCTTTGGCGCCAGCTGACCGATATTGCGATCGGGCGCTATTTCCTGCTGCTGGCCTGGGCAGCGCTCTATTTCGCGATGGTCACTGCCCAGCAGGCCCGTGCATCTGAGCGGCGCGAAGGGGAGTACCGCCGTGCGGCCAAGGCGGCCGAGCTGCGCAGCTTGCGCTATCAGGTCAATCCTCACTTTCTGTTCAACACGCTCAACTCGCTTTCGGCCCTGGTGATGACGGGCAAGGGGCAGGCAGCCGAAACCATGATCCAGACCTTGTCGGCGTTTTATCGCCGCAGTCTGGCCGAGGATCCGACCGGCGAAAGCTCACTCGATCAGGAAGTGGCCCTGCAGCGAGCCTATCTGGATATCGAAACAGTCCGCTTTCCTGATCGGTTGGTGACCCGGATCGATCTGCCCAAAACGCTTGAAAACGCTATCGTGCCAGGAATGATTCTGCAGCCGCTGGTTGAGAATGCAGTGAAATATGCCGTTGCTCCAAATCGCCAGCCCGTGATCGTGACGATTGCTGCGCGCGAAGATTTTGGCTGCCTGGTTATCGAGGTCAGCGATGATGGCCCCGGCGCGGCCTTGGGAGGAAAGGCCGGGTTCGGTATCGGCCTTGCCAACGTCCGCGACCGGCTTGAGGCCCGTTATGGTGATGAAGCCAGCCTGGTCGCCGGGCCCGCGCCGGGCGGCGGCTGGCGCGCAGTGCTGCGACTGCCGTTGGTGCACCATGCCCGATAGCTCCCCGCCCAAGGCGCTGCGCACTCTAATCGTCGATGACGAGCCGCTGGCGCTGGAACGGATGGAGCTGATCTGCCGCGACCTTGCCATGATCGAAGTGGCCGGAACCGCGCAAGATGGTGCCGCTGCGCTGCGTGCAATCGGTGCATTGGCGCCCGATCTGGTCTTGCTCGACATGACCATGCCTGAATTGGACGGGCTGGCGGTGGCCCGTGCACTGACCCGCCAGGATGATGCCCCGGCGGTGATCTTTGTGACCGCGCATGACAATTTTGCGGTTGAGGCGTTTGACCTTGAGGCCGTGGACTACGTCCTTAAACCCGTCACGCCCGAGCGGCTGGAACGCGCGGTGGCGCGTGCGATCGCGCGGCGAGGTGAGCGGGCCGGAGGCGGCGGGGACTGGCTCAGCGAATTCTGGGTGCCTTACCGCTCTGAACTGCTGCGGATCTCGGCGCAGGATGTCGACCGGATCGACGCCGAACGCGACTATGTGCGGTTGCATGTCGGGCAAAGGGATGCGGCCAGCCGTTCATACCTGCTGCTTCAGACAGTGTCTGGGCTGGAAGCGCGGCTCGACCCGGAGCAGTTCATTCGGCTTCACCGCTCAACCATTCTGCGACGCGACCGGATCAGGGGCCTGCGTCACGATGGCCTGGGGGTGTGGTCGGCCGAGCTGGAGGACGGCGCGCTGGTCCGGATTGGGCGGACCTATCTCTCGAAAGCCAAGGCGATGGCCGGCCGCTAACGCAAGGCCATTGGTCAAAACAAACCCGGGGCGGGGGACTGGGTACCCCGGGCTCATTCTGTGCATACCTTACCGAGGCAAAGCAGCAGCAACCTGTTGACGGACGTCTGCCTTGCAGCGACCTTCCTGAATACGATGGGCGGCGCGGCTGCTTACCGGGGTGCCGACTTCGCAGACTCGGCGGGCAGCACCTTCGACGCGGCGATCAAGTGCGGCTTTGCCTGCCGGACTGGTCAGATTAAGGTCGGCGAAGCGTACTTCAGCAGTACCCGATGCGGCAGGCTGGGCCTGAGCAAGGCCGACTACGCCGGTCAGGCTGAAGGTCAAGGCAAGGGCGGCGGTGAGCGAGCGGTTCATGGCGGTTCTCCTATCGGGTGGTCGGGACGGCGCATGGGACAGGGGGGCTGGGCCATGCGCCTGATCGAGGGATAGCTGGCAAGGTATTCGCCTCCAGCCCTGATCGACCCCAGCTGTGCTGGGGCGGACCAACGCCAAAGAAGCTCGACGAACCGCATACCGCTGCCGCTGAGTGTATTATCATTACAATACACCACGTCGCAATCGGTCTGGCCAAGCGCGGCGACTCGGCTAAGAGAGTAGCCATGGGCCTGCTGTTCGTCTTTCTGCTGGGGATCGGCAATTTCGCTGCGCACAAGGCCGTGCTGCAAAGCAATCATCCGCTGCTGGGCAGCGTCCCGTGGTTCTTCAGCCTGCTTGGCGGCAAGTTCAGCCTGGCAGTGGAATTCGTGATGTTGCTGGGCTCCTTGTTGATGATAGCTTCGGGCTCACAGGCCTGGGCGCTGTTTTATGGGATCTACAGCGCGGTCAATCTGGGCTCGGCCTGGCTGATCCTGTCGGGGCGGATCTGAACGCCGTGTCGCTGGTGCTGTTCCATGTCAGCGATCTGCACTTCGGCTATGAGGATCGCGCCGCGCTTGAGTGGTTCATGGCCGAGGTGGAGCGGGACCAGCCCGCGGCTGTGCTGTGCACCGGCGATCTGACCATGCGCGGGACGGCGCGCGAATTCGCGCTGGCCCGTGATTGGCTGACCGCACTGCCGGTGCCGGTCACGCTCGATCCGGGCAACCATGATGTACCCTATTACTGGTACCCGCTCGCACGCGCCTTCCACCCCTGGCGGCACTATGATGCGCTGGCGGCGACGGTGGAGTCTGACCTGGCGTTGCCCGATCTGGCAGTAGTTCCGCTCAGGACCGTTGCTGCAGCGCAATGGCGGCTCAACTGGTCAAAAGGCCGGGTGGGCAATCGCGATCTGGATGAGGCGCTGAACGATCTCGAGCGGCACCGGGCAAGGCCGCTTAAGCTGGTGACGTGCCACCATCCGCTGGTCGATGCCGATACCGAAGGGTCGGGCTCCACCCGTGGCGGCAAACGGGCTCTGGCCGCGCTGGCCCGCGCCGGGGCCGATGCGGTGCTGTCGGGCCACGTCCACGATCCGTTTGACCTGATGGTTGAGGCTGATGGCTTCCCGATCCGTCTGATCGGTGCGGGCACATTGTCGCAACGCCTGCGCGCCACTCGCCCCAGTTATAATCGGCTGGAATGGAGCGCGGAAGGCGGCCTTAAGGTTTGCCAACGGACAGCTTGACCCGTTCGAACACGCGGGCTTCGACTGCGTGCAGCAGGGCGAGCAGGTCACCTCGATCAACATCCAGAGCTTCGTCCCATTGCTCCAGGACTGCATCCAGGTCTTCATCAAGGATATGTCCGGCCCAGGGTTCCGGGGCCGGAACGGCGACGGCGCGATGAGGATAGGAATGGCCTGTCAGGCGGTTCCACAGAACCGCGAGCAACAACAGAACCGCCACGTTCACTGCCAGCGGTGCCAGCAAGAAGTGCCATTGCGTTGCCGCACTGCCCACTGGTGCCAAAGCAGTGATCAACGCGGTACCGCCGGCCGGAGGATGCTCGCTTCGGGTCAGTTTCATGGCCGCGATCGCTCCGCCTACTGCAAGTCCGGCAATGATCGATGGTTCCAATCCCAAATGCCGGACGGTTAGGCCGATCGCTGCTGCAGTCAGATGGCTGCACGCCACTGACCAGGGCTGCGCAAGCGGGCTGGCCGGAAAGTGGAAAGTCAGCACGGCTGATGCGCCGATGGAGGCCGACAGCCATGGTGTGACCGGATCCGCTCTACTCACCAGTTGCGCAGCAAGGCTGGCAAGAATGATCGCCAGTGTCGCCCCAAGGGTGCTGAACAGCCAGCCTAGCGGGCGCTTAGATGAGATCATATTGCCTCCAGAACCGAAAAAGGGCCGACCTCGCGGTCGACCCTTGTTTCGTAGACGGTACGAACCGTTCGGCTTAGCGCTTCGAGAACTGGAAGCTCTTGCGCGCCTTGGCCTTGCCGTACTTTTTGCGTTCGACCGCGCGGCTATCGCGGGTCAGGAACCCGGCAGCCTTGACGACCGCGCGCAGGGTAGGTTCAAACCGGGTCAGCGCCTGGCTGATACCGTGCTTGACCGCACCGGCCTGGCCCGAAAGCCCGCCGCCCTTGACGGTGGCGACAACGTCGTACTGGCCCGCACGGTCGGCAACCTGGAACGGCTGATCGATCACCAGACGCAGGGTCGGGCGAGCGAAATAGACGTCTTGATCGCGGCCATTCACGGTGATCTTGCCCGAACCGGGCTTGATCCACACGCGGGCCACGGCGTCCTTGCGGCGACCAGTGGCATAGGCACGGCCCTGCGCGTCGACAATCTTGTCACGCAGCGGCATGGTGGGGGCAGCCGGAGCTGCAGGAGTGTCGCTCACGGCATCGCCGATGACGGCGCCCAGATCGGCGAGATCGGTTACAGTTTCTTCGGACATTATGCGCCCACCTTGTTCTTGCGGTTCATGGCAGCAACGTCGAGCGGCTGGGGCTGGGTGCCACCATGCGGGTGCTCGGTGCCGGCGTAGAGGTGCAGGGCACGCATCTGCGCGCGGCCCAATGGCCCCCGCGGGATCATGCGTTCCACGGCCTTTTCGAGCACGCGCTCGGGGAAGCGGCCATCCAGTACCTTGTCGGCGGTCACTTCCTTGATCCCGCCAGCATAACCAGTGTGCTTGTAGTAGGTCTTCTGCTTCAGCTTGTTGCCAGTCAGCTTGACCTTGTCCGCATTGATAACGACGACATGGTCACCGCAATCGACGTGGGGGGTGAAGCTCGGCTTGTGCTTGCCGCGCAGACGATTGGCGATGACCACGGCAAGACGCCCGACCACCAGTCCATCAGCATCGATCAGATGCCAGTTCTTTTCCACCTCAGCCGGTTTGATTGACCGGGTGACTTTGCTCAGCGCCTTCATGGCCTAAAAATCCCTATAGCAGTTGCTGCGAATCCGGCTCACCAGCCCCGCAGGAAGGCGGGCCATTCGTCCAGTTGCCAAGGAAAGTCAAGTTTTCCGGGTGATTTCGAAGAGGTAAAATAATACCGTGTGACAGTCAGGCCGGGTTGAGGGCAAATGTCCAGACCTCGCGCGAGACCCGGCTGGTTCCGGCAAGGTATGTCGTGACTGTCCGCTCAACAGCCAGCGGAAGCCCGCATGCCATCACTCCCTGAACGGTAATGCGCACTTCAACTTCGCCCTCGGCGCCGCTCGCCAGGGTCAACTTGCGGCGCTCAACCCGTTCGTTGGTTCCCGGGTTGAACAGGAACACCGGCCAGGCCGAAGGCGTCGCAGAACTGGCAACTTGCCCCAGAACTGCGATACGCTCCCGTTTGGCTTCGGGTGCCAAAGGCGCCGCGGCGATGATTTGCTGCCCTTGGGCCAAAGCGGCGCTGGTCGTATCGGGATCGCGATCCAGCCTTGTGGGCTGGATCATTCCCCGGGCATCAAGCCGTGCCGGAAACAGGCCCTTGTCAATGCGTTTACGCTCAATTTCAGCCAGACCGGACAAGGCGGACGGTGCCACAACCTCTGCATCAATCTGTTCACCATCAAGTCGGTAGCCATCACCTTCGGGTGTAAACCGGATCAAGTAACGCCGGGTAACGATGATCTGCTTTCCGTCAGCCAGATTGCGCACCAAAGTCCGGGTCATCGTCATGGGGCCGGTTGGCGGAGTGAAGGCGCCGGAAACGGCCGGAGGCTGCGCTGCCGCATTGGCGCTGCTCAGACCGGTTGCTGCGGGAAACAGTGCGCCTGCACCAGCCAGCAGCAGCAATCTCAACTTCATTGCTCCAGCTCCATTGTTTGGTGCTGATTGTTCGCTGCGTGCGACTGAAGGTTGCGCCAAGCAGCGCAAGAAGACATCGCCGTGCCGGATCTGTAAAACAACCCTGCCTCCCTTGCCTTCACTAGAGCGATCCACCTGTTCAGCGCGAACTGCGAATATCGCCGCTATTGGCGCAGGCGAGCGATCGTTCGTCAAGCATTTCTACGGATAGCCAAGTTCGCACTGGCTGCCCACAGCCACTTGTTACTAAACCGCTTCAACTGTTATTATTGTTCAAATTCATTTACTTCTAACCCAAGCGCATGGGCACCCCACACAACCGAGCCGAGTAGCACTGCGCCGGTCAATTGGTGCAACGCAGCCAACCAGATTGCAGTGCCGCTCCACACGGTAGCGATTCCCAGCAGGATCTGGATGCCGAACGCACAGTGAATCGCAATCGATATGCGCCGGTCAACCTTTCGCAAGGCTCTTGCCATGACCACCAGGACAGCGACCACCAGCCAGGCCCACCAGCGGTGAATGAAGTGAACCAGATAAGGATCACCGGTCAAAGCGTGAATTGCACCATTGCTCCAATCGATCCCGGCCGGAACCAGATTGCCTTGCATCAGCGGCCAGGCGTCCCAACTCAGCCACCCTCCCCCGGAAACCGGACCGGCGCGAAGGCCGGCAACCAACGCGCCATAGAATAGTTGCAGCGCGAGCATGCCGAGTGCCAGCCCGCCGAGTGCCGAGAGCCGCGCACCTGGCAAGCCCTTGGCATTGCGCCGCAGATCAAGCGCGGTCCAGACCAGCAAGGACAGTGTCAGCAATGCTAGCGAGAGGTGGGTGGCCAGCCGCAGGTGGCTGACCTTGACGTCCTGGGTTAGGCCAGAGCTGACCATCCACCATCCGACAAAGCCCTGCAGCCCGCCGAGTGCCAACAGCCCAAGCAGGCGGA
>JAGNTK010000097.1 GCA_017987575.1 Novosphingobium sp.
GCGACAAATGCGCCGAGTGAAATGCCGCAAGCCAAAACGCTGCGCATAAGTTCACGTGAATTCATAGATACCCCCTGGTCAATCGATCCAACGACGGCCCCTGCCGCATGGCGCTAAGCTATCAAAGCCATTGTCCAGCGCCAGTCCCGGCACAAAGGAATGCCCCATTTGACGATGGATTTGTGCCAATCACGACGATTCTGTTGCAAGGACGCAACAGCATGGGTCGGAAGCGCTCTCAATTGGCTGCAGCGACCTGAAGCAGCACCATTTCCATAACCGGCAGCGCCGAGGCACCATTCGGCACATCATTGGCGAAAAACGCGAAGGTAAACCGCCGCCCACTGGCCGTGCGGAACGTGCCCGATAGCGCGTTGGTGGCATTAAGCGTGCCGGTCTTGGCCACAAGGTTCCCCTCCAGCGAGGTGCCGATGAACCGGCGGCGCAAGGTGCCATCCTTGCCTGCAATCGGCAGCGATGCATACCAGGCGGTGCCCCACGGCTGCGTGTCGATCCAGCGCAGCAAGGTAACAGCCGCACGGGGGGAGACGCGGTTATAGGTCGACATTCCCGAGCCATCGGAGAAATCGAAGCCAGTCCGCGAAATACCGGCGCCTTCCATCGTCGCATTGAGCTTTGCGACCGACCATTCCTCAGACCCGGTCCCGCCAAGATCACCCAGCCGCCGGAACAGGGCCTGAGCGTGGAGGTTCTGGCTGACCTTGTTGATCGTGACCACGTCTTCAGCCAGCGGCGGCGGGGTAAGGCTGGCGAGTGGCACCATCGCGGCAACAGCACCATTATCGAATTGCCCGGTCGGTGGCGGGCGATCTTGCAGTTGCGGCGCGCGGTGCACCACCCGGACCCGGCCAGTCACCCTGACGCCGCGGGCTTGCAGCATCTGCCTGAAGACCCAGGCGGCGTAATGTGCCGGATCGTCAATCCCGATCCGCTCGCTCCATGGCTTGGCGTCCGCCGGAATCTCGCCATAGAGCCGCAGCACCATACCGTTGACCGGACGTTCCAGCGTCAGCGTGTTCTTTCCCCCGGGGGCGATGGTTTTGGCCTCGTTGACCAGAGTGAAATAGGGTGCACCTTCGATCTTCGGCGGCAGTCCTGCAGCCCCCGGCATCACGGACACGCGCAATTCGTTGTCGTCCAGGTTCAGCGCCGAAGTCGCCGTGCCGGAATCGGTTCCGATGTTGTTCCAGCTCATCCCGGGAACCCAACGCTGATCCGGCCAAAAGCTATCGTCACCCACCACATCATGCACTCGCCGGGTCTTGGCCGCGACGGCATCGGCCAAGGCGGCGAGGCAATTGATCTTGCAGTCCGGCGCGCTCGACATGCGGGCGTCGCCGCGTCCGATCAGGACTACGTCGGTTCCGCCCTTGGCAGGCTCGAGCCGAACCTGTGTGCCCCCCGCCACGTCCGGCTGATCCATTCCCGGCAGCAAGGCATAGGCTGCTGCGGTGGTGAACATCTTGGTGTTGGAGGCTGGGATAAAGCGTTGGTCCGGATTAACCGCAACCACCACCTTGCCCGCTTCATCGACCACCAGCAGCCCGAACCGGGTACCTTGGGGGGCTGTGGCGAGTGTCGCTTCGACCTGCTGCTGCAGGGTCGGTGTCGTCGCCACAGATGCTGAGGGTGGATCGGCCAGAACCGGGGCCGATAGCGTGAGCAGTGCGAGTGGGATCAGGCGCTTGAGCATCGCGGCAGACTGCCCTGCCGATCCGGTCAAGTCCACAGCCTTGGCAGAAGACACAAAAAAGCGGGGCGGCATCGCTGCCGCCCCGCCGGTATTCCCGTGATCTGCTTGGTTTAGAACTTGCCGCGCAGGGTAACGCCAAAGGTCCGCGGTTCGGCGAGGAACTGCGAGAAGATCTGGCGGCCACCTGGATAACCATTGGCATCGGTAAATGGAGCCGACGTCGTCCCGGACTGGAACGGCGAGTTGAAGGCGACCTGTGCATAGTCAACATCGAACAGGTTCTGCGCCCAAACTTCGATCGACCACTTGCTGTCCGGCCCGCGCAGCCCGACGCGGGCATTGACGATCGCGAAACCGTCCTGCGCCTTTTGCAGGAACAGGTCCGAACCGGTGTTGTAGTCGCTGCTCATGCGGGTATCGACATAGAACAGCGCCGACATGCCGCTGCTGCCCAATTGCGGGGTCCAAGCCATGCTCGCCGTGACTACATATTCAGGCGCATTCGACATGAAGTTGCCCGGCAGCATCCGCAGCGCAGGATCAAGCGGTGCGCCAGTCGTGGTGCCAACCAGATCGTTGCGATACTTGGTCTTCGAATGGGTCAGACCCGCCGTGATACGCAGATCTGGCGAGGGGTTGAGCACTGTTTCAAGTTCAAAGCCCTGTGCCCGAACGCCGTAAGTGACGTCCGCCATAGGGCAGGCCCCGGTGGTAGCGCTGGTATCACTGTCAGTGGTGCCAAGGCTGGTCGAGCAGCCATTGATGTTCTGAACCAGGTAGACCGAACCGTTGAAGGTGTTCAGCTGGAAGCTGCTGAAATCCGAGCGGAAGAAGGTCAGGCTGGCACTGAACGGACCGGTCGCATACTTGGCGCCGATTTCGTAGCTGTCGACCGTTTCAGGTGCGAACTGAAGGTTGCCGACCAAGGCCTGCGCGCCGCCGACCGATGCAAAGGTCGGAACCGGGCTCTTCAAGGCCGAGCGGTCAAGGTTGAACCCGCCAGCCTTGTAGCCGCGTGAGTAGCTGCCATAGACCATCAGATCGTCGTTGACCTTGTACGACAGGATTGCCGTACCGGTGAAGGCATCTTCGCTGCGCTTGCTGGCAATCGAGACACCGTTGAGTTCGGCCGTCGAATTGCCCTGGCAGGCCAGACCGATCAGAGCCCCGGCCAGCGCGTTGGCCGTGCCATTCTGCAATAGCGTGCCTGCGGTCGTTGTCGTCCTATCATCTCCCACCAGACCCTGAACGGTGGTGCAGACATTGTTGTCGTTACCAAACGTCGCACTGAAATCCTTCTTGTCGCTGGTATAGCGCAGACCAAGCGTCAGATTCAGTCGATCGGTGATGTTCACGATGTTGTGCGTGAAAATCGCCCAGTTCTTGCTGTTCTGGCCATAACGGTCGTTGGTGGTGCCCAGGTTGTTGAGACCATCGAGTGCGGCAAACCCTGCGACGATGTCCGCGCCCGATGCGCCAGTAGCACCCAAAAGCGTATTGCGTCCAAGTCCACCTATGGTTCCAACACCTTGTGCAACGCAGCCTGGTTGGTTGAAGTCATAAAGCCCGGCCAAGGGACCACCCGAGACAATCCGGCAGGTTGCAAAGCGGCCATACTGGCTGCCAAAGCGCAGGTTATCGCGAACCGTCAGGCGTTCATCGGCAAAGAATCCGCCGACCAGCCAGTCGAGCTTGCCATCAAAGGCTTCGCCCTGCAGCCGCAGTTCCTGCGTGAAGGTGTGGAACTGGCGATAGGCATCGTCACTTGGCGTACGATAGAGGAGATCAACCGCACTGTAATCGGTGTCCGAACCCTGGCCCGAACGATACTGACGATAGGCAGTGATCGAAGTCAGCGTGGCACCGCCCAGGTTCCACTTGATTTCGCCCGAGAAGCCATAGTCCTTGGTCTTGCCTTCAAAGCTGCGACCGGCCGAAACATAGATATCGCGGTTGTAGCCCGGAGTGAACCCGGCCAGCGGCTGACCCAGATCGCGCAACACGTTGATGATGTTGTTGCCATTGGTCTGCAACGGGGCCAGCGGAGACGACAGATTGTTGAGGTTGCCGATGTACGGATTGACGCTGCCATCGACATAGATCGCACCGCAGCAGCGTTCCTTGCGCCAGGTGTAGTCACCGATCAGGCGGATCGTGATCGCATCGGTTGGTTCGATCAGCAGCTGGCCGCGCACGAAAAAGCGGTTGCGATTATTGACGTCGACGTTGTTGGTGGCGTCGTTCAGGAAACCATCGCGGCGGACATAGACGCCGTCAACGCGGGCAGCGATCTTGTCAGTGATCGGACCGGTGATCGATCCAGCCAAGCGGACGAAATCGAGGTTGCCGTAGGTGGCTTCACCGGTGGCACCGAAATTGAACGAGGGCTTTTTGGAATAGATCGAGATCAGACCCGCCGACGAGTTGCGACCACCGAGCGTACCCTGCGGGCCGCGCTGCACTTCGATCCGGTCCAATTCGCCCAGTTCATTGAGGCCAATGCCCGAACGCGAACGATAGACGCCATCGATGAACACCGGAACCGAGCTTTCAAGACCGGGATTGTCACCGACGGTGCCGATCCCGCGGATTCGGGCCGAACCATTCGCTTCCGAACTGGTCGAGGACACGATCAGAGAAGGTGCCACCTGATTAAGCTGGCGAATGTCGTTGGCACCGCTGTTCTGCAGGGTTTCTGCGTTAACAGCAGAAATCGCGACCGGCACGTCAGCCAGTGCCTGCGAGCGGCCCTGAGCCATCACGACGATATCGCCATCTTCGGCCGGAGCCTCATCCTGCGGTGCAGCAGCATCTTGTGCAAAAGCCGGATTGACCGGAATCAGAAGCAGGGCAGCGGCCGATACGCCAGCGCCCAGTACAGTTGACAATTTCATAGCATCACTCCCTGCAAACCACATGGTACAACCGCCTGGGGAGAAGGTTGTCCGTTTCTCAGCACCGCTTTGCGGATGTCTGATACGCTGCCAATAGCTTGGCGGGACTTGCTGTCAACGCCATTGGGGCCGGGATCGACCAACGGCGCTGCAGCAGCGACATAACTGCAACAGTTGGCGGCGGTTTGTACCGGTACCTTAAAAAGCGGAGCTGACCGGCTTCTGCCGACCAGCTCCAATGCTTGCGGTGTGCTGCTGACTTAAGGGTTGCCTGCGGCCATCCCGCTTGAGCTGGAATTGAATGTCGTCTGCAGTTCATTGCCTGCGCCCTGCAAGGCGGTGATCGCCGCGACCGCGATCAAGGCCGCAATCAGGCCATATTCGATCGCGGTGGCACCATCGATACTGCGGAAAAGCTTGCGAATGAACGGCATGTCAGGACTCTTTCTGGTTGATTTGCCCCTAACATGCGCCGCACTGGTTAAGCCCGATTGATCGGCAAAGGTTGGCAGCCGCAGTTAATTGCGAAAGCATCCGCGCGTTGACGGGTCAGGATCGGCGCTTCGTCGATTGGCGGGTTGCCCCACACTGGTTCCAGGGTCACACTGTCCACCATCGTAAAGTTCAAACGGGGGACTATCCGTCATGCGCCATTTGCTGCTCGCTTTAACCGCCTTGACCCTGCCTGCCACCGCGCTGCAGGCCCAGACCGCCGCTGCACCGGCGCCGGCCGCGCCAAAGCCGGCCGCGCTGGAAGCTGACGGAATCCCCGCGATCCCGATGAGCCTGGTTGAGGCGACTCGGCCCTATATGGAATTCCGCACAGCCGCTTTTGTCGATTGGGACCCGGTGACCAAAGCGATGCTGATCGCAACCCGGTTCGGCAATGTCTCGCAGCTCCACACGGTCAAAGGGCCAGGCATGGCCCGCACCCAGATCAGCTTTGAACCCGAACCGCTGCGCGGTACCTACCTGCCCGGTGACGGAACCATGGTGGTGACCAAGGATAAGGGCGGGAACGAATTCTTCCAGCTCTATACCCTCAAGAACGGCAAGCTGACCCTGCTGACCGACGGCAAGAGCCGCAACGGCCTGAGCGCGGTGAGCAAGGACGGTAAGCTGATCGCCTACAGCTCGACTCGGCGCAACGGCGCTGACACCGATCTCTATGTGATGGACCCGCGCGATCCCAAGACCGACCGGATGGTCAAGGAACTGAAGGGCGGCGGCTGGGGCGTTGCCGGATTTTCGCCTGACAACAAATTCGCGGTCGTCGCCAATTACGTCTCGGTGACCAAGACCAACCTGTTCTGGCTGGACCTGGCCAGCGGCGCCATGACCCCGATCGGTGATCACAAGAAGCAGATATCCTATGGCGGCGGGCGCTTTGCCCCCGATGGCAGCCTGTGGGTGACCAGCGACGAAGGCAGCGATTTCCAGCGGCTCGGCACGCTCGATCCCAAGACCGGCAAGTTCACGGCGAAAAGCCCCGAACCCAAATGGGATGTCGAAGGCTTTGATATCGCCGAAGATGGCAGCTTCATCGCCTATACGATCAACGAAGCCGGGGTAAGCAAGCTCAAACTGCTCGATCCCAAAACCGGCGCGGTCCGCGAAATCACAGGCTTGCCCAAAGGCACCATCGGCGGTGTTCGTATCGCGCCGTGGGGTACCATTGGCCTGACCGTATCCAGCGCCAAGGTTCCGGCCGACGCCTATTCGGTCGATCCCACCACGCTGGCGGTCACCCGCTGGACTTTCAGCGAAACCGGCGGGCTCGATCCGTCAGTCAACGTCGAGCCGGAATTCGTTGAAGTCAAAAGCTTTGACGGCGAACTGGTCAGCGGGTTCCTCTACCGGCCCGATCCGGCCAAGTTCCCCGGCAAGCGGCCCTTGATCGTCAGCATCCACGGCGGACCCGAAGGCCAGTCCACGCCAGGCTTCCGGGGTCGGACGAACTATCTGCTGAATGAGCTGGGCGTCGCGGTATTCCTACCCAACGTCCGCGGTTCGACCGGTTTCGGCAAGCGCTTTGTCAGCCTCGACAACGGCCCGTTCCTGCGGGAGAATTCGGTGAAGGACATCGGCGCATTCCTTGACCGGCTGGAAGCTGATCCGGCGATCGACAAGGATCGGATTGCGGTTCAGGGCGGCTCCTATGGCGGCTACATGTGCTATGCCACTGCGATCCGATACGGCGGACGGTTCAAGGCGGCGGACTGCATTGTTGCGATCAGCAACTTCGTCACCTTCCTGGAAAACACCCAAAGCTATCGCCGCGACCTGCGCCGGGTTGAATATGGCGACGAGCGTGATCCCAAGCAGCGCGCCAAGCTGCTCGAGATCAGCCCGCTGACCAAGATCGATCAGCTCTCGATCCCCTTGCTGGTGGTCACCGGCGCCAACGATCCGCGCGTTCCCAAAAGCGAAGCCGATCAAGCCGTCGCCGCCGTCCGCGCCAAGGGCCGCAGTGCCTGGCACTTGGTCGGCATGAACGAAGGCCACGGCTTCGCGAAAAAGGAGAACGCCGACTATCAGTTCTGGACCGAGTTGATGTTCTGGGAAAAGAACCTGCTAGGGGGCAAAT
>JAGNTK010000020.1 GCA_017987575.1 Novosphingobium sp.
CCTTTGGCGTCGTTCTGCTTGCCCAGCAGCTGATGGATGCCTCGCGATTCTTGCTGTTTGCAATATCGGTGGCGAGCATCCTGCCCGGTGCAACCGGGCTGGGCGGAGCACTGGGCGGCGCTGCGGTAGTGACGCTGGGCTGGGCAGGGGGGCAGGCCTTGCTTGATTTGCCGCTGGTTCGAATCCGGCGTTGGTTGGGTGCCGCACTTTTGCTGCTGGCGGTCGGACTGGCCGCGGCATTTCGGCTTGCCGCATAGCAATGCGGCCCCGTTCCGCTTGGCCTGACAAGCTGCTATCGGCCGCGTGATGAACGACACCAATTTAATTGAACAAGCCAGTGACGCAGATATCGCGCGCTGGCTGCACCAACGTCTCAGCCAGGCCCTGTCCGCGACCAAGGCTGAGATTGCGATTACCATTCCGGGCGGCTCGACGCCGTTTCCGATTCTGGCCGAGCTTGCCAAACTTCGGCTCGACTGGGAACGGATTGCAGTCTGGCCGGGCGATGACCGGGTCGTGGCAGAGGATCATCCGGCCAGTAATGTCGGGCGGATTCGGGCCGCACTGGAACCGCTCGGCGCGCGTGTAGTGGCGCTGAGCGAGAGCGCCCGACCGCCGCATTTTGCGCTGACCTGGCTGGGGATGGGGGGCGATGGCCATGTTGCCAGCCTGTTTCCCAATACCGATCCGCGCGCGGATGAACCGCGCCGGGTGGTGAAATTGGTGCCCGATCCGTTGCCGCCGGAGGCACCGTTTGCGCGGCTGAGCCTAACGATCCCGGCATTGCTCAACAGCGACGCACTGGTTTTCGTGATCCGGGGTGCGGACAAGCGCGCGGTGTTTCAGGCGGCGCTTTCGGGCGAGCATGATCTGCCCGTCGCGCGCTTGCTCGCTGCGGCGGACCAGCCGGTCTTATGCTTCACTTGATCCCCGCACCGCTGCATCGGGCCGGCCTCAGGCTGGCCCATGCCGTGCGGCGGCGCTGGTGGCGGCTGGCCAAGGTCAAGCTTAACGGTTGCCGGATCTTTGCGTTTGATGAGGCGGGTCGGGTGCTGCTGATCCGCCATTCCTATGGCAGCGGCAACTGGATGCTACCTGGCGGCGGGATTGATCGCGGCGAGGAACCGCTCGCGGCGGCGCTGCGCGAATTGCAGGAGGAATGCGGTTGCATACTTGATCAGCCGCAGCTGTTCGCGGTGATCGAAGAGCCGCTCTATGGTACGATCAATCGGGTCCATCTGGTCAGCGGACTGGCCAAGGGCATCCCGTGCGGCGATGGCCGTGAGGTGATTGAACTGGGATTTTTCGGGGCAACAGAACTACCCCAGCCACTCTCTCCCGCACCTGCCGCGCGGTTTGATGAATGGCTGGGGGCAGCCCGGATTAGTTGATCCCCAGTTCCTTGCCGCGCTGCAGGCAGCGGCGGAAATCAGCGCGGAAGCCGTTGTCGAAAGCTTCGCCAGACGGGGCTTTGAGGTAGGCTGCGGTTTGGCGTTCGGCTTCTTCGTTGAATTCCTTGCCGATCTGTTCTTCGGCGTCGGGGTTAAACGTGCCCGCCCGCACCAACCAGTTGGTGCCGAACTCACGGGTTTTCTTCGATGCTTCGACCATTTCGGCCGAGGTCGGGTTTTTCTCGGTCCCGCCCAGCATCACGGTGGCAACCACCATGGTGGCGGCGCAGCCAAGCGATTCCTTGTAAGCTGCCGGATCAGTTACCGCGGCTGCAGCAGGCTGGGGCAGCACGATGGCGGCGGCCAGCAGGGCGGCCGGAAAAAGCGATGTGAAGCGCATGATCAGATCCTTCGTTGACGCAACAAACCCCGGCCCGATTCTGTGGAGGAATCGAAGCCGGGGCATGCAATGCGTTACCGCTTAGCTCTTGGATTTTTCCTGGATCGCGGCATAGGCTGCCTTGCCCAGGTTGTTGCAGGTTTCCAGGTTATCGCCGACCAGCTTTTCAGCGGCGCCCTTTTCACCCAGCGAATTGATCATCTTGCCGTTCTCAGCGAAAACTTCTTCGGCAACGACCTTGGAATCCTTCTTGCCCACCGCCGACGCGACCACGATCAGCGCGGCAGCCTGGTTGGTGAAGGTTTCGGCCGAAGCCTTGTTTTCGGGCTTGTCCTTGCCGTCGCCGGTGCTCATCACCTGGCTGAGCAGCATGTTGAAGGCAGCGCAGTGCGTCAGCTTTTCATAGGACAGATCGTCATCAGCCGCAGTCGACGCAGTTGGCATGGCCATGGCAAGCATCGCCGCAGCGGCGGCAAAAGCACGAAACTTCATAATCGGTAACCCCTTGTTCGATGGTGTCGGCAGGTTATCGCCCCCGTCACTCGCACCCGTCAGCAGACAATCCACTGACCACACTACGAGAACCGATCCCCGGACTTGGTTTTCAGCCAAGACGAAGCCCCTGTCCAACATTTTTGCTTTCGAGTGCCTGAATGGCACGTTTGCTGTTGTTAACGGGCCAATAGCGTCAGAATTCTAGCTCGCCTTGTAATTTCGCGCCAGTCGGCGGCGCGGCGGGTTCTTCGTCATCCATCGCCGATAGTGTCAGTCCGACCAGCCGGACCGGCTGGGCCAGCGGCAGCACTTCATCGAGCAGTGCATGGCTGATTGCGGTGAATTCGGTCAGGCTGGAGACCGGGTGCGGCACAGAGCGGGCGCGGGTGAGGCCGGTAAAGTCCTTGTGCTTCAGTTTCAGTGTCACGGTCCGGCCCTTGGCTTTGGCCTTTTCGATCCGTTCCCAGGTGATCGTAATGATCCGATCCAGCACGTCGCGCAGCGCCGCACCCGATGAGATATCCTTGTCGAGCGTTCGTTCAGCGCCGAGCGATTTGCGGACCCGGTTGGCCTTGACCCGGCGCAGGTCGATCCCGCGTGAGGCCCGGTAGAGGTAATCGGCTTGGCTGCCGAAGTGCTGGCGCAAAAAATGAATATCGTGCGCGGCCAGATCGGCGCCGCTGACGATCCCCAGTGCCGCCATTTTCTCAACCCCGCGCGGCCCGACCCCATGGAACCGTCGCACTGGCATTGCGGCAACAAATGCCGCCCCTTCACCGGGGCGCACCACGCAGATCCCGTCTGGCTTGTTCTGATCGCTGGCCAGTTTGGCGATGAACTTGTTGTAGGACACCCCGGCACTGGCGGTCAGCCCGGTTTCGGCCTTGATCCGGGCCCGGATCAGTTCGGCGATCCGGGCAGCGGAGCCGATCCCTTTCAGATCTTCGGTGACGTCGAGATAGGCCTCGTCCAGGCTGAGCGGCTCGACGTGCGGGGTATAGTCCAGAAATATCTCGCGGATCTGACGTGAGATGGCGGTATAAACCGCAAAGCGCGGCGGGCGGAACACCAGCTGCGGACACAGCCGCTTGGCCGTGACCGATGGCATCGCGCTGCGGCAGCCAAATTTGCGCGCTTCATAGGAACAGGTAGACAGCACCCCCCGCGGACCATCACCCCCAACCGCGACCGGCTTGCCCCTGAGCGAAGGGTCATCGCGCTGTTCGACGCTGGCATAGAACGCATCCATATCGATGTGGATGATCTTGCGCAGACCATTGCCAGTCTGGTCTTCACCGCCGGGATATGGTCCAAGATCATCCATCACCGCACTCTAGCCGCACCAAGGTGCATACGAAAAGGTCGATCTAGGGACTGGCGCAGACCGTCATGAAAGCCCATGGCCACGCCATGCCTGCCGCCGCATCAGCCCAGTCCCGCCAGATCGGCGAACGCGAATTCGTGGTGCTGATGGCGTCGCTAATGGCGTTGGTTGCGCTGAGCATTGATTCGATGCTGCCAGCCTTGGGAGAGATTGCCAGGGATCTGGACGCCGGGGATCCCAACCGGCGGCAATTGGTGATCGGTGTCTACCTGTTTGCGGCTGCGCTTGGTGCGCTGCTGCCAGGGGCTTTGGCGGACCGCTTTGGCCGCCGTCCAGTGCTGTTCGGGGCCTTGGCGCTGTACACCCTGTTTGCCCTCGCCAGCGCGCTGGTGACTGATTTCAACACGCTGTTGCTGGTGCGTGGGTTGCAGGCGTTTTTGAGCGCCGGTCTATCCGTCCTGCCCAATGCGATCATCCGCGATTCCTATGAGGGAGACCGGATGGCGCGGATGATGTCGACCACCGCGCTGGTGTTTATGGCCGTTCCGATGCTGGCCCCCAGCTATGGCCAGGCAATTCTGCTGTTTGCCGGATGGCGCTGGATTTTTGGCTGCACGGCGGTGCTGGCCGTGGGGGTCGGTGTCTGGGCCTGGCTGCGGTTGCCTGAAACGCTGGACCCGGCCAATAAGCAAGCCATCCGGCTCGGCGCGATTTTCAGCAACATGCGGATTGCGCTCAGCGATCGCAGCTCGATCGGCTACGTGATCGGGGGTGGGGTACTGTGGGCTGGAATGTTTGGCTTCCTCAATTCCTCTCAGCAGTTGGTTGCGGAACACTTTGGTGCAGCAGAGCGGTTTCCGCTGCTGTTCGCGGTGATGGCAGGCAGCATGGCCGTGGCCAATCTGACCAATGCCCGGATCGTTGAACGGTTCGGCGCGCGGCGGGTTTCGCATACCGCGCTGTTTGCGTTTATCGCGGTAGCCTGCTTGCAGATCTGGCGCGCGTTCAGCGGGAACGAGCAGCTGTGGGATTTCGTGGCGCTGCAATCGGCGCAGATGTGCCTGATCGCCTTCATGGGCGCCAATTTCACGTCGATTGCGATGCAGCCGTTCGGGCGGATCGCGGGGGCAGCGGCTTCGGTGCAGATGTTCCTGCGTTCTGTCCTGTCGGCACTGCTGGGCGCGGCAATCGGGCAAGCCTATGATGGATCCGCGCGGCCCTTGGCACTGGCGCTGCTGACCGGCGGCGTACTGGCGCTGGCATTGGTGCTGTTCAGCGAGAAGGGCAGGCTCTTTCGCCGGCTTCATCCTCCGGTTACCAAGCAGCTATGACCATGCAGATCTTTGATTTGGCCGTGATCGGCGGCGGCGTGAACGGCGCTGGTATAGCCCGCGATGCCGCCGGGCGCGGGGCAAAGGTGCTGCTGCTGGAAGGCGGCGACCTGGCCCAGGGGACCAGTTCGGCTTCGACCAAGTTGATCCACGGCGGGCTGCGTTATCTGGAGCATTACGAGTTCGGTCTGGTCCGCGAATCGCTGACCGAACGGGAAGCGCTGTGGAAAATTGCCCCGCACATCATCCACCCGCTGCGGTTTGTGCTTCCTTACGTGGAAGGGCTGCGGCCGCGCTGGCTGCTGCGGCTGGGGCTGTTCCTTTATGACCACATCGGTGGACGCAAGAAACTGCCCGCGACCCGCACCGTCGATCTGCGCCGCCATCCGGCAGGCGCAGCGTTGAAAGGCGGTTTCGCTACGGGGTTTGAATACTCCGATGGCTGGGTCGATGATGCCCGGCTGGTCGTGCTCAACGCCATGGATGCGGTGGAGCGTGGCGGCACGGTCAAGACCCGCACCCGCGTCACTTCGGCGCGGCGTGAGGGCGAGTTGTGGCGGGTCGAGGCCGGGAATGAGACCTTCATGGCCCGAGCGCTGATCAACGCTGCCGGGCCCAGAGTGCTCGAAGTAGAGGCGTTGGCCGGAGAGACGCCCGACTATGCCATGCGGTTGGTGCGTGGCAGCCACATCGTGGTGCCCGCACTGTTCGATCACCCCTATTCCTATTTCTTTCAGCTGCCCGATGGCCGGATCTTCTTCGCGATCCCCTACGAGAGCGATTTCACGCTGATTGGCACCACCGATGTCGATCACGACGGCACGCTCGACAAGATCGAGGCTAGCGCCGAGGAAATCGCCTATTTGTGCGAAGGGGCCAGTCGCTATTTCGACAAGATTATCACCCCCGCCGATGTGGTCTGGACCTATTCGGGCGTGCGGCCCTTGGTCAGCGACAACAGCGGCAAGCCCGAAGCGGCGACGCGCGGTTACCGGCTGGACCTATCCGATGCTGACGCGGGTGCGCCCTTGCTGTCGGTCTATGGCGGCAAAATTACCACTTATCGGCACTTGTCGGAGGAAGCGGTCGATCTTCTGGCAGCGCGGCTGACGGCTTTGGCCGGTCCGGCCTGGACCCGCAGTGCGGCTTTGCCCGGCGGGGACTTTGCGATCGATGGGCTAGAGCAGCTCAAGGCACAAATCGCTGCCGCGTACCCATTTCTCGGCTGGTGGACGATTGATCGAATCGCTCGAGCTTATGGTACCCGCGCCGCGATCTGGCTGGGGAAGCCGCAGCGTGGCAGGAAGTCACTTGGAAAGAATTTCGGCGGAGGGCTGACGGCTGCCGAAGTCGATTACCTTAAGGCGCATGAGTGGGCACTAACGACGGAAGACATCTTGTGGCGACGGACCAAGCTAGGTCTGCGATTGACTCCAAAGCAGCAAGCGATGCTGGCAGACTATCTGGGCGGAAAGGACGGCGCGGGGGCTTCGACAAGCTCAGCCTGAGCGGGGTTTGCGTTGGGTTCGTGCTAAAATCCAATAACTTAATACAACTTCCGCTCAGGCTGAGCTTGTCGAAGCCCGCCCACTACGTCGCCCCCAAGCTCCACCACGCCAACCCGGCAAATTCACACAACAATGGCCGCGTTTCGCGTGGATCGATAATATCCTCGATCCCGAATTTCTCCGCCGTGCGGAACGGGCTGCGGACCAGATTGAGCCGCGCGCGGATTGCTTCCAGATGCGCCGGGCCATCTTCGGCGGCTTCGATCTCGCTCTTGTAGGCGACCTCGATCCCGCCTTCGATCGGCAGGCTGCCCCAATCGCCGCTGGGCCAGGCGAAGCGGTACTGGAACGCCTCGGCATTGCTCATCGCGCTGCCGGCGATGCCATAGGCGCGGCGGATCACCACGCAGCACAGCGGCACGGTCGCCTTGTAAATCGCGTTCATCGCGTTGACGCCGTAGCGGATCGTGCCGGTGGTTTCAGCCGCGAGGCCGATCATGAAGCCGGGGTTGTCGACCAGATGGACCACTGGCAGACGGAACTGGTCGGCCAGTTTGATGAAGCGTTCGACCTTCTCGCTGGTCTTGGCCTCCCATGATCCGCCGAGAAAGGTCGGGTCGCTGGCGACCACCGCGACCGGCCAGCCATCGAGCCGCGCAAAAGCGGTGATCGCGGCGCGGCCCCATTGCTTGCCCATTTCGAAAACGCTGCCTTTGTCGAAGGCGGCATCGAGCAATTTGCGCATCGAATAGACCTGCTTGGCCTCACGCGGGACGAGGTTGATCAGGCCGGGTTCCTTGCGGTCGGTCGGGTCCGAATTGGCGGTGCGCGGGGCGTGCTGGCCGACATGGCTGGGCAAGTAGGACAGGAAGCGGCGGGCCTGCGCAAAGGCTTCCGCCTCGCTGCCCACTTCCTCATCCACCACACCGTTGCGGGTGTGGATTGCGCTGCCGCCGAGCGATTCTTTGTCGCTGGCCTCGCCGATTGCCTCGACCACGGCGGGCCCTGCGGCGAACACTTGGCTGAGGCCTTTGACCATGATCGAATAGTGGCTCGCCACGACCCGCGCCGCGCCAAGGCCGGCGGTTGGCCCAAGCGCCAGCGCCACCACCGGCACCGTCTCAAGGTTCGTGACGATCTCGCCCCAGCCCGGCGTGGCGGGTACGTAAGTCGCGCCAATGTCTTCGAGCGTGCGTACCGAGCCGCCCCCGCCGGTTCCGTCGATCATCCGGATTAGCGGGATTTTGAGCGTTGAGGCCATCTGCTCGCACTGGACAAACTTGCGGTGGATCGCCGCATCGGCTGCCCCGCCGCGCACGGTGAAATCATCAGCACTGGCGACCACCGGGCGGCCCTCGATATTGGCCCGCCCGAACACGAGGTTGGAGGGGGCCAGATCGAGCAGCTCGCCGTTCTCGTCGTAGGAGCCTTTGCCCGCGATCTTGCCGATTTCGCGGAAGGACCCGGCATCAACCAAGCCCTTGATCCGCGCCCGTGCATCGAGCTTGCCCCGCGCATGCTGCCGCGCAACCTTTTCGGCCCCACCCATCTGCTCGGCCAGCTTGCGGCGGCGACGCAGTTCTTCGACTTCAGGTTTCCAGGTCATAGAACTCCCCTCCCGCTTGCGGGAGGGGTTGGGGGAGGGTCTGTCAGGTTAGAGCAGCAAACAGGCCCTCCCCTGACCCCTCCCGCAAGCGGGAGGGGGAAATGTGCGAACCGTTTTGCCATCACTCCGCCGCCTCAATCCGCGCGAGCACCGCCTCAACCTGCACCTGCGCCCCGGCCACGGCGGAAAGCTCCGCCACCGTGCCGTCAAACGGCGCGACCAGCGTATGTTCCATCTTCATCGCCTCCAACGTCAGCAGCTTCTGCCCCTTGGTAACGCTGTCCCCCGCCGCAACTTCAACCGCGATGATCTTGCCCGGCATGGGCGAGAGGATATCGCCATCGTGGGTGGAGTGGTGGGTGCCGCCATCAAACCGAGCCACAGATGCCAAGAAAGACAGTCCGTCGTCATTGACTGCGACACCGCCATCGACAGGCTCTCCGATCACGCCGCGAAGGTTCCAGTCGCTCGGCAATTCGACCACGTGGTTTTGCCCATCAACAGAGACTGCGAACTTCAGATTCTGCGAAGAATTCGCGCGAAATCCGACCAATCCGCGCCACGGCTTGGACTGCTTTACATCGCCGAGACTATCGTTGTCCCAGACTGCGAGCATCGTCGGCGCGCCATAATATTCCTGCACCAACACTGCTGCTGCTGCCTGCATTGCCATGTCCTCAGTAGGCTCTGCGGGAGGCAGCAGTGCTTCGCCCTTGGCCGCAATAAAGCCTGTATCGATCTTGCCGGAGCGGAAATCGGGATCGTCGAGTGCGCGCCAGAGAAACGGAGCATTGGTCTTAACAGGGAAAATGTCGGTTGCCGCACAGGCTTTGGCCAAGGCCTCGCAGGCAGCAAGGCGGTCGGGCTCGTGAACCACGATCTTCGCAATCATTGGATCATAGAAGCTGCTGATTTCTGCCCCTTCGTAAACGCCTGTTTCAAGTCGTACATCCTGGTGCTCACGAAAAATCTCAAGTCTTCCAATACTCGGCAAAAACCCCTTCGCCGGGTCCTCGGCATAGAGCCGCGCTTCCATTGCCCAGCCGTCGATGCTGAGCTCCTCCTGCCGCAGCGGCAGTTTTTCCCCCGCCGCGACCCGCAATTGCCATTCGACCAGATCGACCCCGGTTATTTCCTCGGTCACCGGGTGTTCCACTTGCAGCCGGGTGTTCATTTCCATGAACCAGATCCGGTCGGCGCGCAGGCCTTCCGAAGCATCGGCGATGAATTCGATCGTGCCGGCGCCTTGATAATCCACCGCCTGCGCCGCACGCACTGCCGCGCCGCAGATTGCTTCGCGGGTGACTTCGTCCATGCCGGGGGCAGGGGCTTCTTCGATCACTTTCTGGTGGCGGCGTTGCAGGCTGCAATCGCGTTCGAACAGATGGACGACATTGCCGTGGCTATCCCCGAACACCTGCACCTCGATATGGCGGGGGGAGAGGATGTATTTTTCGATCAGCACGTGATCATTGCCGAACGAGCTCGCCGCCTCGCGCTGACACGAGGCGAGGCTGTCGGCAAAGTCCGCTGCGTCATCAACCCGCCGCATTCCTTTGCCGCCCCCGCCCGCGACCGCCTTGATCAGCACCGGATAGCCCACTTCCGCAGCCCGCTCGGCCAGAAACGCCGGGTTCTGGTTGGCGCCCATATAGCCCGGCGTCACCGGCACCCCGGCCGCCTCCATCAGCGTCTTGGCGGCATCCTTCAGCCCCATCGCTTCGATCGATTCGGGGCTGGGGCCAACCCAGATCAGCCCAGCCTTGATCACTTCGCGGGCGAAATCGGCGTTCTCGCTCAAAAAACCATAGCCGGGATGGATCGCCTCGGCCCCCGTCTCCTTCGCGGCAGCGATGATCTTCGCGCCGACCAGATACGATTCGCGTGCTGGGCTGGGGCCGATATGCACGGCTTCGTCGGCCTGGCGAACGTGCAGCGCCTTGGCATCGGCGTCGGAATAGACCGCCACGGTTCGAATTCCCATGGCGCGGGCGGTGCGGATGATCCGGCAGGCGATTTCGCCGCGGTTGGCGATCAGAAGCGATGAAAACATGGGGACAGTGGCTAGGGCTGAATTGGCGGCGCTGCAATGCCCTCTTGCGCGGGGCGCGGCGCGACACTAGAGCGACCCGCAAACCACTCTGCTGTATACCCAACGGGGCTCAAACGATGTCAGACCGCTTCAATACCGCCGCCGGATGGACACTGTTTTCCGGTATTGTCCTGCTGGGCCTCTCGGCCGTCAGCTCGCGCTATTTCCATGCCGACAAGCACCAGCGGCCCGAGAAGATGGGTTTTGAGATTGCCGGCGTCGTTCAAGAAGGCGAAGGCGGCAAGGAAGCCGAACCGCTTGAGGCCCTGCTGGCCAAGGCTGATGTGGCCAAGGGCCAAAAGGCTTTCGCCAAGTGCGCCAGCTGCCACACCATCGAACAGGGCGGCGCGGCTGGTCTGGGTCCGAATCTCTACGGCACCTTGGGCGCCAACGTCGGCAGCCATGCCTTTGCCTATTCCGATGCGCTGAAGGGCAAGGGCGGCAAGTGGGATTGGGCCACTATGAACGCCTGGCTGACCAATCCGGCCACTTATGCGCCGGGCACCAAGATGACCTTTGCCGGTCTGGCTGATGGTCAGGAACGTGCCAACCTGATGGTGTTCCTCAATTCCAAGGGTTCCAACCTGCCGCTCCCGGCGGTTCCTGCTGCGGCTGCTCCGGCGGCGGAAGGCGATGCGGCCAAGGAAGCTGCTCCGGCTGAAGCGGCCAAGGACGCACCGAAGGCCAAGTAAGCCTCTCGGGCTTAGCGAATTCAAAAGGGCGGGGCCGAAAGGCTCCGTCCTTTTCGCGTCAGCCCTTGAACCCCTGCGCGATCACGTACCATTCGGACGAATCCTTGCGGCTGGCAGGCGGCTTGGCGTGCTTGACCGTGGTGAAGTGCTTTTTGAGCAGGGCCAGGAGATCGGTATCGGTTCCGCCCGCCAGCACCTTGGCGATGAACGCGCCACCCGGCGACAGGTGCTGGATCGCGAAATCGGCGGCGGTTTCGACCAGGCCCATTGTACGCAAATGATCAGTCTGTTTGTGGCCGACTGTATTGGCGGCCATATCCGACAGGACCAGATCGGGCGGGCCATCCAGTGCTTCGGTTAGCGCGGCAGGGGCCTCGTCGGCCATGAAGTCCATTTCGAAAATGGTCACGCCCTCAATCGGTTCGGTCGGCAGCAGGTCGATCCCGACCACTGCGGCCTTGGGATTGACCTTGCGCACCACCTGACTCCACCCGCCCGGAGCGATGCCCAGATCGACGACGCGCTTTGATCCCTTGATCAGGTGGAATTTCTCGTCGAGCTCGATCAGCTTGAACGCTGCACGGCTACGCCAGCCTTCGGCTTTGGCCTGCCGGACATAGGGATCGTTGAGCTGGCGGGTCAGCCAGCGGGCTGAACTTGCAGTGCGCTTGCCCGATGTGCGCAGCCGCTCGTGCGGGTCTTTGCCTGATCTACTCATGACTTGCTCGTTTCATTTGCCGCAGCGCGGCGCGGGTGCGTTCACCGGCGTCGCCGCTGGCCATCAGGCTGCGCAGGATACCCTCGCGGATGCCGCGATCGGCCACGCCAAGGCGGGTCGCGGGCCACAGGTCAAAGATTGTCTCCAGGATCGCGCAGCCTGCCACCACCAGATCGGCCCGCTCTCGTCCGATGCACGGCTGGGCGCGGCGATCGGGCTGAGACATCAGCGCCAGGTTCCGGCAGAGGCTGCGCATCTGCTCAGTCACCACGATCAGACCGTCAACCGCCTGCCGGTCATATTGCGGCAATTCCAGATGCAGGCTGGCAAGCGTCGTCACCGTGCCGCTGGTGCCAAGCAGGCGCAGCGGGTGCGCGGTTGGGTTCTTGATCAGCGATTCGGCCGCGCGATCCGCAAACGGCGCCAGACTATCGCGGACCAGTTCGCGCATCTTGGCATATCGAGCGGTGCGCCCCGCATCGTCGGGCGGTTCGGTGCCGCAGGTTTCGGTCAGGCTGACGACCCCCCACGGGACTGAATGCCAATCGTGGATCATTGGCACTTCCCCGGCGCGAGTTTCAACCAAGACCAGTTCGGTTGATCCCCCGCCGATGTCAAAGATCATCGCCGGTCCGTCGCCCGCTTCCAGCAGCAGGTGACAGCCCATCACCGCGAGGCGCGCTTCTTCCTGCGCTGAAATGATGTCGAGCAGGATCCCCGTTTCGGCTCGGACCCGTTCGATGAACTCTTCGCCATTGACCGCGCGGCGGCAGGCCTCGGTCGCGACCGAGCGGGCGAGGTGGACATTGCGGCGCTTCAACTTGTCGGCGCAGATCTGCAAGGCCCCCAGCGCGCGGTCCATCGCCTCCTGGCTCAGCCGCCCGGTCTGGGCCAGCCCTTCGCCCAGCCGCACGACTCGGCTGAAAGCGTCAATCACGACAAAGTGTTCCCCCTGCGGGCGCGCGATCAACAAGCGGCAATTGTTGGTGCCAAGGTCGATCGCGGCAAAGGCCTGGCGGTGGAACGGAGCCTGGAATGAAGCGTAGGGAGAGGCGGCGCGCGGGGCCGCATCGGGCCAGACGGCACTGTCGCTGCGGCTAGGGCCGCCGGGGCACGATTCGGGGGGAGAGGCGGCGGAATCCGCTGATTCCTGACGGGTGCCTCGCCCTGATGTACCTCCGGACGGCGGAGAAAGATCCGCCATGATACTTGCACTCATTATTGTTTTTCCAGCCATTGCGGCGGGTACCTGACGCTATGGTAGCCGCGTCTGACAGGCGGAGCAAGGGCCAGGCGCGCCCAGCGCTTGACGCGAGGCCATCACGGAACTAGAGGCACGGCCCGGATTGCCCGATCCTCTAATGGTAAGAGAGCGGACTCTGACTCCGTCAATCAAGGTTCGAGTCCTTGTCGGGCATCCAGTTTTTGCGAAAGTTCTGCGGCCAAGTTCGAAAGCGGATCCACCAGTGGGCCGCCGCCGCCGCTTGAATTGGCTTGGCTGCCCGCTTCAGCAATCATCCAGATCGGCGATGGTTTCCCCGCACTGCTGACGGATTTCGTTCTGCACCGGTTTCAGTTCGCTGCAGATCTTGCCCATTTCGTAATACCATTTCGAATTGTTGCGGGCCACGTTACACATCGGCCCCGGGCGATCACATTCCTTGTACTGACGCGGGCCAGCCGCGCTCAGACGACCGGGAATTGATTGCAGGATCGATCGATAGCGGTTGCTTGCGGCTTCGCAGGCAAGTTCAGTCTTACTGGGGGCTACGGAAACAGGTGCAGAACTGCGCGCCTGGGCGACCGGCGGTTTGGCGTGATTGGGCCACTTATTGTAACTGATTTCAGGTGGCGGAATGTTATGCACCCGCGCGCATCCCTTCATCACTACGAAAACATCGTCTTCGCTGATCTTACCCTCATAAACCGCCTTGACCAACGCAAGGCTTGCTCGCGTTACCTCGTTACTGGCGTCCGCTTCGAGTGTGTAGGGCGAATAGAGATAATACTGATGTACCATGGCCAGATAGTTCGGGTCCGCGAAGTTGCCCATAACTGCTGAATAGACAGCGGCACACATGTGTAGCGTATATTGCTCGTCTCCCGCTTTCGCCGGTGATGGAGTGAGCGCCAGTGTGATCGCCGCCGCAAGCCCGGTGGAAGCGATCATCAGTCCTGCGATCCGAAGTTTCATGCACCAGTCTCCGCTGTCGCTGCGCCCAGCTAGAATTCGTGCGTAATGACGCGAGTATAGCCGGATCGTCCGGCCAGCGTCTTGTAATTTGACGACACGGGGAATGGCCCTGAACCCGCACAGTCTCACACAAGCGCGGCATAGCGAGTTCCTCCTCCCCTCGTGCCAAACCAATCGCGTTTTCCTACTCGTCACAGCTGCGGCATCATGACTGCCCTGACCCGAGCTGCGCCCCTCTTTTCGTCCACCGTCCTGCCCCCACACCGCGCGACGCAAGGCGACACAAAGCGGTACAAAGTGACGCAGGGTTACGCACAGTGACAGAAGGTGATTTTTCCATTGAACCCTGTGCAAGTTGTGAACTTAGGCAGCCAAAGTGCCGCCCCGGCGCCACGCCCCTTTGACAGCGGCCAGCGAAAGACCGACAAGGGCCCAATGACTGAAGCAGAACAGGAAAGGCGGCTCAACCGCCGCCGCTTCTACAAGGCCGAGCAGGAAGCCGGCTTTGTCGAGGCACAGGACCACTCCACCCCGCAGACCCGCGATCCGGCCTATAAGCTGGCGTTCCGCGATACCGATTTCCTGTTGCGCGAGGAGTTGCGTCCGGTGCGGTTTCAGCTGGAATTGCTGAAGTGTGAGATGTTGCTGGAAGAGGCCAAGATCGGCTCGACGCTGGTTTGCTATGGCTCGGCACGAATCCCTTCGCCCGATGCGGCGGCCGAGATGGTCGCAAATGCTCCGCCCGAGAGGAAGGCCGTGGCCGAGCGGCTGGCTGCGAATTCGAAGTATTACGAAGTGGCGCGAGAGTTGGCGCACATCGCTTCGAGTTGCAACATCGTCGAGCAGGGGATGCGGCAATTCGTAGTCTGCTCGGGCGGCGGCCCCTCGATCATGGAAGCGGCGAACCGCGGCGCGGTTGAGGCTGGGGCCGAGACGATCGGGCTCAACATCGTGTTGCCGCACGAACAGGCACCCAACACCTTTGTCACCCCGCGCCTTGCCTTCCAGTTCCATTATTTTGCGCTGCGCAAGATGCATTTCCTGCTGCGGGCCAAGGCCGTGGCCGTGTTCCCCGGCGGGTTCGGCACCTTTGACGAATTCTTTGAACTGCTGACCCTGGTCCAAACCGGCAAGATGAAGCCGATCCCGATCCTGCTGTTCGGGCGCGCATTCTGGAACCGGGTGGTCAATTTTGACGCTTTGGCGGAAGAAGGCGTGATCAACCCCGATGACCTCAAGCTGTTCCACTGGGTTGAAACGGCGGATGAGGCCTGGGCCGTGATCCGGGAGTTTTACGCGCTGGACTAGATGCTTGCCACGGCGGGCTTGGCGAATTAGCAGATGCCAAAGCCGGAAAGACGCAGTCCTTCAAACGGTCGCACATGCTGTCCTTGTGAACAGGAGCCTGCTCTGATGCGATCCCTTGCCGTGCTTTCCTTTGCCGCTGTCCTGACTGCCTTCATCCCCATCGCTGCGCTGACAGCCCAGACAGGTGGATCCACCACGGCACGCGCCGTGCCGTTCAGCGAAACCGTACATGGCAATGCGATCAGTGATGAATACCGCTGGATGGAAGATCCGGCGACCAAGGATGAATGGGGCGGCTGGGTGCGCACGCAATCGTTGCGGACCCGGGGCATGCTCGATGCCTTGCCCTACCGTTCCGAATTTGCCGACCTGTTCAAAACGACCGCCTCAAGCCAGATGCGTCAGTACGGATATCAGCGCGGCGGTAGCACCGAAGTGTGGGCGCGCGTTCTGCCGGGCGAACAGACCGGAAAACTGGTTGTCCGCGACGCCAAGGGCGTGCGCGTGCTGGTCGATCCAGCAACGGCCGGCGGCGACAAGCTGACCGCCATGGGGTCCTTTTCGCTTTCTCCTGATGGCAAGACGGTCGCCGTCCACCTATCGACTGGGGGCTCAGAAGTCGGCTCGGTGCACTTCTTTGATACGGCCACCGGCAAAGAACCCTATCCGGTTGTAGCCAACGTCTGGGGCGAAGGGTCCGCTTCGTTTCTGCCTGGGGGTATGATCACCTACCGGCAGCTGGCTGAAAAACCGATCGACGGCGATGCTTTGAAGGGGATGACGGCCTGGTTGCGCCCATTGCGCGGAGGTGCCCCGGTCAAGGTTCTGGGCGCAGGCTTTCCTGGCGCGAACCTTAAAATCGAAGAGTTTCCGGGAGTCTATTATAGCGCGCTGAGTCCCTATGCGATCGGCATTGGCGGTGGGGCGAGAGCCGATCTCAATGCCTATGTGACCAAGGCCCCTGCGCTGCTTTCCGGAAAGCCGGTTTGGAGCCAGCTTGCGACGCTTGATGACCGGGTTAACGGGATGGCGCTGCTGGGTGACCGGTTGTTCACGGTTACGTCAAAAACCAATTCGGCCCGCGACCTCGTGGTACAGCGTTTCGGTCCCACCGGCCGACCAGGTCCAGCCAAAGTCGTGCTCAAGGGTAGCGACAGGCTTATCCTTTCTGACGTTGTGGCTACGCGCAGCGGGATTTACTTGATGGCGGCGACCGATGGCGTTGCGCGCTTGTTTTTCCTGCCGGGCGGCGGAACGGCGCTGCGCGAGGTCAAGCTGCCTTTTGAAGGAACTTTCAGCAACTATGGCACCGATGGATCAGAAAGCGCCCTGATCCTGCAAATGACCGGGTGGACCCGCAGCAATTCAACCTATGTTGTTCGCGGCGCTCAGATCAGTGCGCCAGGCGTGGAGAGCGGAGTTTGGAGCGGAGCCAAGGACATCGTGGTCGAGCGGCTTGAGGCGGTCAGTGCAGACGGGACCAAGGTTCCGCTGGTGGTGACTCGCCTTCGCAGCGCGACCGGGCGTGTTCCGACGTTGGTTGAAGCCTATGGCGGCTATGGGATCGACACAGCGACCCCATTTTATAACCGGAACCTGTTGGCCTTTATCGCCAAAGGCGGCGCGGCGGCCTATTGTGGGGTGCGCGGCGGTGGGGAACGCGGCCGGGCCTGGCATGAAGGCGGTCGCGGACCGAACAAGCCGCGCGGGCAGGAAGACTTGATCGCCTGCGCAGAGACGCTCACTGCCAAGGGTATCGCCCCTACGCAGGGTCCAATTGCGACCGGCTCGTCGATGGCTGGAGCGCTCGTTCCTGGGGCAGTGCTGCGTAAGCCCCAAGTGTTCGGCGGAATGATCACGCGGGTCGGGATCGTCAACGCCTCCCGGATCGGTGTTGCCGAAAACGGTGCAAACCAGTTTGCCGAAATCGGCGATCCGGCCGATCCGCAACAGTTCAAGGATCTGCTGGCAATGGATGCCTACCAGATGATCACTGGGTCCAGCAGTTTGCCGCCGACCATGATGGTGATCGGGATGAACGACCGCCGGGTCGCGCCATGGATGACGGCCAAATTCGTCGCGCGCGCCCAAACCAAGTGGCCGAACCTGCCGATTTGGCTGCGCAGCGATGCCCGGGCCGGACACGGTGTCGGAACCACCGAAGACGTGCGCCGTGATGAGGTTGCCGACATTCTAGCCTTTGCCTGGTACAACCAGCAGGCTCGCTAACCCCGCGCTTCGGTGTGGCCGAGCGGACCGTTGCCTTGGCCAAACCCCGGCGCGGCGCGCAGCGCTGAACGGACGAACAGGCGGGCACGGTCGGTCGCTTCGGGCAGCGGCAGTCCGCGCGCCAGATAGGTCGCGATCGCGCTCGACAGAGTGCAGCCGGTGCCATGGGTGTGCCGGGTGTGGATCCGGGTTCCGGCCATCACATGCGGCGGCTCGCCCGGCAACATCAGGACGTCCTCGATCCGCTCGCCCTCCGAATCGCCGCCCTTGGCCAGATAGGCAATGTTGCGCGCCTGCATCCCTTCGTGGCCGCCCAGCGCGGAGAGTTCGGGCACGTTGGGGGTAGTCAGCGTGGCGAGCTGCATCAGCCGCTCGAACGCCGCGATGGTATCTGCGTCGGCCAATGCCGCGCCGCTGGTCGCGATCATGACTGGGTCGAACACGATCGGCACGATGAGGGCTTCGAGCCGGTCCGCCACTACCGCCGCAATCGCGGGCGAGCCGAGCATGCCGATCTTCACAGCATCGACTCCGATATCGGAGATACAGGCATCGATCTGCGCCGCGATCAGTTCGGGGGAGAGCGCCTCAACTGCCGTGACCCCCAGCGTGTTCTGTGCGGTGATCGCGGTAATCGCGGTCATCGCATAACCGCCCAGCATGGTGATCGTCTTGATATCAGCCTGAATGCCCGCGCCGCCGGAACTGTCTGATCCGGCGATGGAGAGGATACGGGGCGGGGGCATCAGCCCTTATACTTCCGGACCGTCGATGGCGGGTGCTTGGCGTGGTGCTTTGCCGCGCGGCTCGGCCGGTCCATTAGTTCGCCGCCGCAATTGGGGCAGCGTTCGTCCAGAGCATCGGCACATTCGCTGCAAAAGGTGCACTCGAACGAGCAGATGAACGCTCCGGGTGCTTCGGCCGGAAGGTCAACGCCGCACTTTTCGCAATCGGGGCGCATTTCAAGCACTGGCAGCCTCCTGTACCGCATCGCAGATCGCATCGACGACTTGTTCAACCTGCGCCGCATCGTCGCCTTCGGCCATGACCCGGATTACCGGCTCGGTGCCCGATGGGCGGATCACCAGCCGGCCCTTGCCCACCAAAGCCGCCTCCGCTTCGGCGATCACGGCTTTGACCCGCGCGTCGTCCAACGGCTTGCCGCCCGCGAACCGTACGTTCTTGAGTAGCTGCGGGACTGGATCGAACAGGTGCAGCATCTCGCTGGCCTTTTTGCCTGATTGGACCAGCGCTGCCAGCACTTGCAGCGCCGCGACGGTGCCATCACCCGTGGTGCCGTGATCGAGCATGATCATATGGCCCGATTGCTCCCCGCCCACATTGAAGCCGTCGGCTTTCATCTTTTCGAGGACATGGCGGTCCCCCACCTTGGTCCGCTCAAGGCTCAGGCCCTTGGCTGCGAGATAGCGTTCGAGGCCCAGGTTCGACATCACCGTGGCCACCACGCCGCCGCCTTTCAGCTGGCCGCGCGCCGCCAGCTGTGTGCCGATCAGGGCCATGATCTGGTCGCCATCAACCGTCTGGCCCTTTTCGTCGACCACGATCAGCCGGTCGGCATCTCCATCGAGCGCGATGCCGATATCGGCGCCACTGGCGACTACGGTTTCCTTGAGCAGCGCCAAATGGGTCGATCCGCACTTGTCGTTGATATTGACCCCGTTGGGCGAAACGCCAACCGCGACCACTTCGGCGCCCAGTTCCCAGATTGCCGAGGGGGCCACCTGATAGGCCGCGCCATTGGCGCAATCGACCGCGATTTTCAGGCCGTCGAGCCGAATGTCGTCGGGCAGCGAGGCCTTGACCGCATGGATATAGCGCCCGCGCGCGTCTTCGATCCGGCGGGCACGACCAATCTCGGCCGCCGGAGCCAGTGCGAGGTCCTGACCCAGCATCGCCTCGATTGCCAGCTCGTCCTCATCCGACAGTTTGAAGCCGTCGGGGCCGAACAGCTTGATCCCGTTATCCTGATAGGGGTTGTGGCTGGCCGAGATCATCACGCCAACATCGGCGCGCAGTTCGCGAGTGAGCAGCGCAATCGCCGGGGTTGGCAGTGGCCCGGTCAAGACCACATCCATGCCAACACTAGTGAAGCCCGCGACCAGCGCGTTTTCCAGCATATAGCCCGAAAGGCGGGTATCTTTGCCGATCACCACCCTGTGCCGGTGCTTGCCGCGCAGAAAGTGCGTGCCAGCCGCCTGTCCGACTTTCATCGCCGTGGCGGCGGTCATCACGCCCGAATTGGTGAGCCCGCGAATCCCGTCGGTGCCAAAAAATTGTCGTCCCATGGCCGCCCCTTAGAGCCAGATCTCTTGAGAAATTGCTATGTCGGTTTGGCACGCTAAAGTCACGCGATCAAACGCAGGTGGGGACTATCGATGACAGAGCAACAGGCCGCCAGCGGCTTTCCGGAGATCAAGGTTCCAGCGGCACTGACCTTTGCCGGGCTGGCCTTGGGCTTTGCTGTTGGAATAGCCCTGAAGGACGGCGCGGCGCTCGGGCCGGTGCTGGCAGTGGCCGAACCGATGGGCAACCTGTGGCTGCGTGCGCTGCAACTGACGATCCTGCCTTTGGTGATCGGCTTGGTGGTGACCGGGATCTCACAGACTTTGGCAGCGGCTGGCGGCGGCTATCTGGCGCGGCGGGCCGTGGGCATGTTCGTGATGGTGCTGCTGGCCGCAGGGGCGATGTCGGCGCTGCTGGTGCCTGGATTGCTTGCGCTGTTCCCTGTACCGGAAAAGGCGGTTGCTGCGCTGAGCGGCGGGGTTGCCGATCCGGGCAAGGTTCCGGGGGTGGCCGATATCCTCAATGCGATGATGCCCGAGAACATCTTTGCAGCGGCAGCTGATGGCAAGATGCTGCCAGTGGTGATCTTTGCCTCGCTGTTTGCTTTGGCGCTGACCCGGGTGGGTGAGGTTCCGCGCCGCCAGATGATGCAGTTCTTTGAAGCATTGGCGGGTGCGATGATGGTGATTGTCGGCTGGGTGCTGATGCTCGCGCCACTCGGCGTGTTCGGGCTGGCGGTGGCGCTTGGTGCCAAAACCGGGGCCGACGCGATTGGCGCACTGGCGCATTACATAGTGGTGGTCAGCGCGGCGGGGTTTGTAGTGCTGCTGGGCGGCTATGTCCTGGCGGTGACGGTGGGGCGCCGCAAGCTGGGCGACTTTGCGCGGGCAATGGTGCCGGTCAATGCCGTGGCAATCTCGACCCAAAGCTCGCTGGCCAGCCTGCCGGCGATGCTGGCGGCGACCCGGAGACTGGGCGTGCGCGAGGCAACGGCCGACTTCGTCTTGCCAATGGCGGTCGCGATTTTTCGCGCAACGAGCCCGGCGATGAACATGGGGGTGGCGATCTATGCCGCGCACCTGACCGGAACCCCGCTGACCGCCGCTGCGCTGATGGCCGGTGTGTTCGTGGCCTTTCTGGTCTCGCTCAGCTCGGTTTCCTTACCCGGCACGATCAGCTTCGTGATTTCGGTCGGCCCGATCGCGATGGCGATGGGTGTGCCGATCGCCCCCTTGGCGCTGTTGGTGGCGGTCGAAATGTTGCCCGATATCATGCGCACACTGGGCAATGTGACGCTGGACGTGGCGGTTACGGCTGCGGTGGATCGCGATGGCGATTAGGCCATCGGCTTGGGTTCCCACAGCTCCACCTTGCGGCCATCGGGATCGATGATGTGGGCGAACCGTCCGTTCATTTCGTCCAGCACTTCGCCATAGGGCTGAACCCCCTCGGCTGCGCAGCGTTCCAGCATGGCGGCAAGATCATCGACTATCAGATTAAACATCACATCCGATTCTGACGGGGCGAAATAGCCGGTATCGGTGTCAAACGGACAAAAGACGGTGCCCGCGCCCGGATGGGCCGCAGCGTCTTTTGGGTCGAACACGGTCCCACCCCAGCTGTCGAATTCAATACCGAGTACGCGGGCATACCAAGTCCGTGTGGCGGCTGGATCCGCCGCCTTGAAGAACAGCCCGCCAAGGCCAAGCACGCGCGCCATAGTATCTCCTCCGCTAAAGCGGCTTCTCGTAGATCGTGTATTCCTTGTTGACCGTGCTGTCGATTGCGTCGGCAATAGCGTTCATACCTTGATTGTCATCAAGCACCCAGCCAATCTCGCCGCGGGTCGAGCCGTAGTTGGCAATCGCCGCATGGCGGATCTTCTCGATCATCATAAAGGCCAATTGGCTGGCGAGGCGGCTGGATTGGTGCTTTTTGAGAACCCCCATCAGTGGCACCCGCATGGTCTGTGATTTCGGTTTGCGCAGCCACCACAGCAGCTTGACCCAGTTGAACGGCAGCAGCTTGCCGCCCATCGGGCGCAGCACTTCGTTGAGGTCAGGAAGGGTCATCATGAAGGCCACAGGCTCGCCCTCATACTCGGCGATCATGATCAGGTCTTCGCGGACGATCGGTTTGAATTTCTTGCCAGCATAGGCAATCTCGCGGTCGGTGAAGGGGACAAAGCCCCAGTTGTCTGACCAGGCATCGTTAAGGATCGACAGGATGATCGCCGCCTCGGCATCAAAATTGCGCTTGTTGACCTTGCGCACGTTGATCTTGGCATTGCGCTCGCCCGATTGGACAATCCGCGCGATCAGCGGCGGAAAATCGGCGACGATATCAAGTTCATAGGTCCGCAGCAGTTTGGCCGGGATATAGTCCAGCGCTTCGATATAGCGTTGATAACGCTGCGGCTGGTGGCCCATCATAACGGTTGGCGGATGGTCAAAACCCTTGGTGAGCTGCCCCGGTTCCTCCCAGACCGACATCGATAGCGGGGCAAGCACCCGGGTCATGCCCTGCTCGCGCAGCCATGCTTCGGCCTGGCCAATCAAGGCTGCGGCCACGGCTTCATCTTCAGCCTCGAGCAGACCCCAGTTGCCGGTGCCGGGACCCATCCCTTGCGACGGATCCATTGCAGTTGCCATGTGATCGATGTGCGCCGAAATCCGTCCCACGACGCTTCCACCCCGGTGGGCGAGGAAAAACTGGACCGTGGCGTGGTCGAAAAACGGGTTCTTGCCCTTGGTCACCAACTCCATCGCCTCGCCGCGCAGTGGAGGGACCCAATTGGGGTCTGATCTATTCAGCCGATAAGCCAGATCGACAAAAGCCTGCAAGTCGGTCTTGTTGCCCACGGGGGTCAGGGTTATCTCTGCCCCACTATTTACTGATTGTGCCACGATCCTGCCTTTGTTTCAGGTCAATGCGACCCGCGATTGCCTCAGGCACTACGCGAAGCCGGGCCTCAATGGAATATTTTGATGACCGCCCAGAACCAGATTGAAACGACCCAGCCCAAGTCCGCCATTCCCGATGATATGGCGATGCTGCGCGCGGCGGTGGAGCTGACTCGCGATATTTCGGCGGCGCGTCCAGAGATATTCTGGCCGGACATGTTGATCTCAGCCGCGGTGGGTTATGCCGGCCTTGCCGGGGCAATCCTGCTGAGCGGCTGGCAGGCTTGGGCTTGCGGCCTGCTGGCGGTGTTCACGCTGTACCGGGCTTTGCTGTTCATTCATGAACTGACCCATATCCACAAGACCGCGTTGCCAGGGTTCCGACTGGTCTGGAACGTGCTGGTCGGGGTGCCGATGCTGACGCCATCGTACATGTATGAGGGTGTGCACACGCTGCACCACGCACGAACCCGCTATGGCACGGCAGAGGACCCCGAGTACATGCCGCTGGCGCTGATGGAGCCATGGCGGTTGCCGGCCTTCATCATCATCGCGGTACTGCTTCCGGTGGGCTTGCTGATCCGTTCGGCGATCTTGGTCCCGCTCGGCGCGGTCATGCCGCCGTTGCGCAAACTGGTGTGGGAACGCGCCTCGTCACTATCAATCAATCCAGATTTCCGCCGCCGCCCGCCCGAAGGCGATTTCGCCACGATGGTCCGCTGGCAGGAACTGGGCGTGATGGTCTGGTCTTGGGTTCTGCTCGCCAGCACCCAGACCTATGGCTGGCGCCCGCTGCTGATCGGTCTGGCGGTGGTTTCTGCCACTGCCGTGCTTAACCAGATCCGTACGCTCGTCGCACACCTATGGGAAAATGACGGCGCTGCGATGACAGTGACTGGACAATACCTTGATTCCGTCAATGTCCCGCCGCCTGAGCTGTTCGCGCCGCTGTGGGCTCCGGTTGGACTGCGCTATCACGCGCTGCACCACCTGCTGCCGTCGGTGCCCTATCATTCATTGGGCGAAGCGCACCGCCGGATCAGCGCGCATCTGGGCGCAGGTTCGACCTATGAAAAGTCCAGCTATACTGGCTTCATGCCGTTGCTGGGCAAGATCGCGCGTTCAACGATGGTGCGGCGCTAGACCGTTATTCCTCGGTTCGTACCAACACTGTTTCCCCCAGCAGGAAGAACAGCATGAACGGCGCCCATGCTGCGATCAGCGCCGGGTAACCCCCGAAATTGCCCATGGCGAGCGCGGCATTGTCGACCACGAAATAGGCAAAGCCCAGCGCCATCCCGGCAATCGCCCGGACCAGTAGCTGGCCAGACCGGGCAAGGCCAAAGGCGGCGATTGAGCCGAGCAGCGGCATCAACATCGCCGACAGCGGACCCGAAATCTTGTGCCACCACTTGCCCTCCAGCTCGGCAGTGCGGCGTCCGGCTTCCTTCAGCGATTGGATCGAGCGGGAAAGCTCAAAGATATTCTCGCCATCGGGATCGACCTTGGCCAGCATGACCTGTCCCGGCGAAACGCCTTGCGCGACCACCCGCTCCGCCAGCGGAGCGAGCATCGTCGTCTTCACGTCAAAAGTGCGCGGATTGTCCAGTTTCCAGCCCGGGGCGGCATAACTGGCCCGGTCGGCGCGGACCTGTTCGATCACCATTCCGCCCATGTCGCGGCGGTACCAGGTAACGCCGGTCATCACGATGGCTTCGCCGGTCCCGGTAACGGTGCTGGCGGTCAGGATGTGCGGGCCGTCTTTCAAATAGACGTTGGCGCGTACCCCGGTATCTTGCGGGATTGGGTGATAGCGCAACTTGCTCCAGGTTTTGAGCGTGCCGGTTGCCTTGGTCACAACGGTTTCGTTAAACACAAAGCTGACCAGCGAAACGCCAGCAGCGGCCAGCAGAAGCGGTGCCAGGATCTGGTGCGCCGATAGTCCGGCGGCGCGCATCGCAATCACTTCGCTGTTCTGGTTGAGCGGCCAAAAGGTAAACAACGTGGCCAGCAGCACCGAATAGGGCAGGAACCGCGCGATCAGCTGCGGCACGTTGAGCGAGACATAGCGCCACAATTCTGCCTCGCCATTGCCCGGAACCGCCAGAATATCGCCACTTTCAGACAAAAGCTGCATCATCTGAAGTACCAGCACCAGCAACAGCAACACGCCCAAAATCCGGCCAATAAACAGCTTGATCAGATAGAACGTCAAAGTCCGCGAGGGGAAAATCTCACCCAGCATCAGGCGACCCCTGTCTTGCGTGAACTGCGTTTGAGCAGTGCCGTGATCCGTTTGCCTAGCACTGCAAAGAATTTCTCCAGCGCGCCGATTGGCTGGCCGCCGGGGACATAGGCAACCCGCCAGTACATCCAGACGATCAGCGCCGAAAACAGCGCGAACGGGCCCCATAAAATTACCTCGGGCGGGAACCGGCCCTGCGCGGCGGCGGCTTGGCCGTATTCGTTGATCTTGTGGTACGCGACCACCATGATGATCGAAATGAACACACCGAGCGGCGAGGTTGAGCGTTTGGGCGGCACCGCCAGCGCCACCGCCAGCAGTGGCAGCAGCAACATCATCACCACTTCCACCACTCGGTAGTTCAGGCTGGCGCGGGTTTCGTTGCGGACTTTTTCGGTGACCTGATCGCTCCACCCGATCCGCAGCAGTTCGGGCAGAATATATTCGCGCTCCTTGCCGCCGCGCTCGCGGAACTTTTCGATCGCGGGCAAGTCGATCGGCATATCGTGGCGTGAAAAGCTGAGCACGCGGGGGCTGGCGCCGGGCTCATCCTGAATGATCTGGCCATCGGTCAGCCGCAGGATGATCGTGTTCGGGCTGCCCTTCAGCGACAGAAACCGGCCTTCGCGCGCAGAAATGGTCAGCACCTGTCCCTTGGGCGAGGAAAACCGCGCGAAAATTCCGCTGAGCTGGCGGCCGTTATCCTGGCTCTGCTCGATCCGCAGAGCCATCTTGTCCTGCAGCGTCGTAAACTCACCCACTTTGATTGAAGCACCGAGCGCGCCCGAGCGCAGCTCGAAATCCATCTGCTCATACCAATAGCGCGCTTGCGGCTGCAGGTAGCCGACGATCAGCAGATTTACTCCGGCCAGCACCAGCGTGATTGCATAGGGCACCCGCAGCAGCCGCGTATAGCTGAGCCCGACCCCGCGCATCACATCGAGCTCGCTGGTGGTGGCGAGCTTACGGAACGCGAACAGAATTCCGAGCAGCAAGCCCAGCGGGATCGCCAGACTGGCATATTCGGGCAGCAGATTGGCCAGCATGCGGAACACTACCGAGATAGGCCCGCCCTCGTTCCCGACGAACTCAAATAGTTTGAGCATCTTGTCGAGAATCAGCAGCGACGCCGCGATCATGAAGACCGCCAGCATGGGCATCAGCACCAGCCGGAAAATGTATCGATCAATGGCGGGGACGGATTTCACGTGGGGGATGGGGCCCGGTTCCAGAACAAGACTTGTCCCATAACCGGCAAGCGGTCAGCGGCAAAGGGCAAATGCTGGCATCGACGACAGCGCTGGAGTAGTGTCACTGCCGAACCGCACACAGGAGCACGCGATGGAACCGATTGCTGGCAAGCCGCCGGAAACGCACGCCGTCGACCGGATCGGCTGGTTGCGTGCCGCCGTGCTCGGGGCAAACGATGGAATCGTCTCAACCGCCAGCCTGATTGTCGGGGTTGCGGCTGCGGCGGGAGACAAGCAGCCAGTTCTGGTGGCCGGGGTCGCCGGACTGGTCGCAGGCGCGATGTCGATGGCGGCCGGCGAATATGTCTCAGTCGCGAGCCAGGCCGATACCGAAGCGGCTGATCTGGCACGCGAAAAGGCGGAACTGGCCGAACAGCCCGAATTTGAGCTGCAGGAACTGACCAACATCTATCGTGCGCGCGGGTTGGACGATGGTTTGGCCAAGCAGGTCGCCGAGGCGCTTACTGCACATGATGCCCTCGCCAGCCATGCTCGGGACGAGTTGGGTCTGGCCGAAATGCACCGCGCCCGCCCGGTTCAGGCGGCGCTGACCTCGGCGGCAACTTTTGCGGTCGGCGCGGCGTTGCCGCTTGGCGCAGCGATGATCCTGCCGCTTGCAACGTTATCCGTGGGTGTTTCGCTTGCCGCGCTGGTGTTCTTGATGCTGCTCGGCGCGGTTGGCGCGCGGGCTGGGGGCGCTCCGGTCGGCAAAGGCGTGCTGCGGGTGACGTTCTGGGGTGTATTGGCGATGGCTGCGACCTACGCCATCGGCAGCTTGTTCGGAACGGCTGTGGCCTAACGGCCTTGCCCTGCTACGCTTTTTCCAGCGTGCACTGAAGCGGGTGCTGGTTCTGTCGCGCAAAGTCCATCACCTGATTGACCTTGGTTTCGGCCACTTCGTAGGTGAAAATGCCGCAAACCCCGACACCGCGCTGATGGACGTGGAGCATGACCCGGGTGGCCTGTTCTAGATCCATCGAGAAGAACCGCTTCAAGACCATCACCACGAATTCCATCGGGGTGTAATCATCGTTGAGCAGCAGTAC
>JAGNTK010000021.1 GCA_017987575.1 Novosphingobium sp.
TTCGCCGCTCTTGCGGTTGACGAACAGCGTGATCGGCACGCCCCAGGCGCGCTGGCGGGACAGCACCCAGTCAGGCCGCCCGGCGACCATCGAGCCGATCCGGTTGCGGCCCTTTTCGGGCGTGAACTGGACGCGTTCGATTTCGGCCATGGCGATCTGGCGCAGAGTAAGCCCCTCTCCCCTTGCGGGAGAGGGAAATGCGAGCGGAGCGAGCGAGGGAGAGGGGGTGCCGGTCTGCGTCCCCTCTCCCTGGCCTGCGGCCTGTCCCTCTCCCGCAAGGGGAGAGGGCTTTATCGGCTTGTCCATCGGCACGAACCACTGCGGGGTGCAGCGATAGATCACCTTGGCCTTGGACCGCCACGAGTGCGGGTAGGAATGCTTGTAATCGGCCGAAGCTGCCAGCAATCCGCCCACTTCGCGCAGATCCGAACAGATCGGGCCATCAGGCGCATTGAACTTGGGGTTGATGACCGATCCTTGCCCGCCCAGCCACGGCCAGTCTTCGCGGTACTTGCCATCGCCTTCAACCGCGAACTTAGGGTTCAGGCCATTGGCCTTGCACAGCTCGAAATCGTCCTCGCCGTGGTCGGGCGCCATGTGGACGAGGCCAGTGCCGCTGTCGGTGGTCACAAAGTCGCCCGGCAGCAACGGCCGCGGCTCAGCAAAGAACCCGCCGAGGTGGTGCATCGGGTGGCGGGCGATGGTTCCGGCGAGTTCGGAGCCTTTGAAGACGCGCCTGCCTTTCAGGAAGTTGTTTAGCGTAAGCAATTCCGCGTCGATCGCTCGCGTCCCAGAAAGATCAACCTTCTCGAATTGCTCTTGGAGTCGCGCAAGCACCACGTTCTGCAAATCAGCAGCAACAAGGATTCGGCGGCTTTCAAACGGAGCTCCTTGCTCATTCGAGGCATCGATCGCATCCACCGTGCCCATGTGCGGCATTTCATCGCCAAGGGTACTGGCCTCGACCGCAAGATAGAGCAGCACATAGTCGACATCAGGATTGTAAGCCAAAGCCTGGTTCACCGGGATCGTCCACGGCGTGGTCGTCCAGATCACCGCATGGGCGCCGACCAGTTCCGCAATCGGCGATTCCGTGATCTCAAACGCCACATCGATCTGCGTCGAGACAATATCCTCGTACTCAACCTCAGCCTCGGCCAGCGCGGTCTTCTCGACGGGCGACCACATCACCGGCTTGGCCCCGCGATAGAGGTTGCCGCTGGTGGCGAATTTCAGCAGCTCCTCGACAATCGTCGCTTCGCTTTCGGCCTGCATGGTCAGGTACGGGTTGTCCCAATCGGCCATCACGCCCAGCCGCTTCAGCTGGCCGCGTTGTGCATCGACCCAGTGCTGGGCATAGGCGCGGCATTCGGCCCGGAATTCGAGCAGCGGCACCTGATCCTTGTCGAGCTTCTTCTTGCGGTACTGCTCCTCAACCTTCCACTCGATCGGCAGGCCGTGGCAGTCCCACCCCGGCACATAAGGCGCGTTCTTGCCCAGCAGGTTCTGCGTGCGGCAGACCATGTCCTTGATCGTGTGGTTCAGCGCGTGGCCAATGTGCATGTCGCCGTTCGCATAGGGCGGGCCATCATGGTACATGAAGGTTTCGCGGCCCCTGCGCAGATCGCGCAGCTGTTCGTACAGCTTCTCAGCCTCCCACCGCGCGGCAATAATCGGCTCCTTCTGGGGGAGGCCGGCCTTCATCGGGAAATCAGTCTTCGGCAGGAAGACGGTGTCTTTGAGATCGCGCTGCTGTGTCATATCGCGCGGGCCTTAGCCGGGGCGGCGGCGTTTCGCAATTTTTGGTTCACACGAAGACACGAAGGCACGAAGGTGCCGTTCATGACGGCGAAGCCGCTTCAAATGATGAAGGGCGCATTTGGACCAAGGCTTGATGCGCATGATGACCTGCGGTCAGCCAGACCATCTTCGTGCCTTCGTGTCTTCGTGTGAACCCTACTCACTTCGGTTCCGGCAATCCACGCGCCTTGCGCCGGGCGGTCAGCGCAGCGTCCAGCTTCATTTCGGCTTCGGGCGAGCGGCGGCGGGTGGCGGGGTGGAGCGTTGGCCCCATGGTCCAGATATCGCGGACCCAGACATAGCCGGTGTAGCTCGGCGGGATTTCGGCCATCTGCTCGGGCAGGTCGAGGCCCATCGGCGCGGCGCTGGTCCCGCCCGGCGCGGTCAGCACGATCCGGACATTCGCAGCCTTCATCCGGGCCTGCAGCCGGTCCGGCCAGCCGGGGAAGGTCCACTTGGCATCGAGCGGGACGAACAGCGTGCCGTTCTTGCAGGCATCGGGCACCAAGGTCAGCCAGCCGATCAGGCGATAGCGGCTGGTGCACTCGGCGGCGCTTGTCGGCGAGAAGGCCCAGACATTAGGGAACGCGGCGCGCAAGGGGGCAAGAACCGCCTCGTCAGCGAAGAACCCGTCGCCCTTTTTCACCACGTCGCGGCCCGCAGCCTTCAGCGCGGCGGCCAGCTTTGCCCCATCGCCGGGATCGCGGCTGGCCAGTTTGAACAGGATCGGAGTGTCAGGCAGGCTGGCCAGCGCCGTTTCCAGCGCCGGAATACGCGAAGTCTGCAGCCCGTTCAGCGGAAAGGTCTTGCCGCCATCGGCGCTATAGCCCGCACCGGGATCCAGCTGCTGGATCGCGTCCAGCGCGGTTTGCCGCACGGTGCCGCTACCCTCGGTCCGGCAATCGAGCGCGGCATCGCTGTAGAGCACAAAGCGCCCATCGCCGGTCAGCGCGACATCGACCTGGACCACGTTGGCCCCCAGTCGGTCGGCCTGCTGCAGCCCGGTGATGGTGTTCTCAATGAAATCATGGACCGGTTTTTCAATCCGGGTGGCTGTGCAGCCGCCACTCGCCCCAACCTTTGGATCGAACTGCTGCGCCGTGCCGCGTTCGGCGATCAGCTTCATGTAGCCCTTGGGGGCATTGGCCAGCCAGCCAGCATTGGCGGTCAGCATCGCGACCAGTCCCAGACCCAAACCGTTCAGCGTCCAGCTGATCCAAGGCTTCACCGCTTATCCCCCCAACAGTGTCCGTGCCTGCCCGCAATCGAGTTCCATCTGGGCGGTAAGTGCTTCCAGACTATCGAATTTCGCTTCGGGCCGCAAATAATGGTGGAGCGCAACTTCGATCTCCTGTCCATAGAGATCGCCTTCGAAGTCGAAGAAGAACGGCTCCAGCAATTCGATCGGCGGATCGAAGCTGGGGCGAATACCAAGGTTCGCCGCGCCGTGGACGATCCGCCCGCCCGGAAGGAGTCCGGTAACCGCGTAGATTCCGTAGGCCGGGCGCAGATAGCTGCCCATCTGCAGGTTGGCAGTGGGATAGCCGATCGTCCGGCCGAGCTTCGCGCCATGTTCAACCTGCCCGCGAATCGCAAAGGGCCGGGTCAGCAGGTGGGTCGCAGTGCCGCAGTCGCCAGCCCGCAAGGCTTCGCGAATCCGGCTGGAGGAAATCACCTCGTCGCCATCGCTGACCGGGCCAACCGCGCGTGCGCCCATGCCGAGCGGCGCTCCCAGCTCTGCCAGCACGGCGGTGTTGCCACCGCGGCCTTTGCCAAACGTAAAGTCCTCGCCAGTGACCACGCCGGCGGCGCCCAACCGCGCGACCAAGAGGTCCTCGACAAAGCTTTGCGCGGTGGTTGCGGCGAGCTCTCCGTCAAAGGCGAAGACCAGCATCGCATCGGCCCCGGCGGCTTCGAACAGTTCCTGCCGCTGATCGAGCGTGGTCAGGCGGAACGGCGGCGCATCGGGCGCGAAATGGCGGACCGGGTGCGGATCAAAGGTGGCGACAATCGCCGGGCGGTTTTCGGCCCGGGCCCAAGCGATGGCTTCACCGACCACGGCCTGATGGCCCCGGTGAAACCCGTCAAAATTGCCCAGGGCGATAATCCCCCCGCGCAAGCCATCGGGAACCGGGCTGCGCGCATCAAGCCGCGGGATGGTCATCCGGCAAAGCTCATCGGCAGGATCCCGGCGCGGATCAGGCGCAGCGCATTTCCGCCCATCACCGCGCGGATTTCGTCGACGGTAAAGCCTTCGTCCATCAGCGCCTGGGTGATCTGGACCAGCTGCGACGTATCGAACCGCACCGTGGTGCCGCCGTCATAATCGCTGCCCAGGCCAACGTGATCGATCCCGACCAGATCGCGGACATGGCGGATCGCCTTGGCGATCGAACGCGGGCTGGTGTCGCAGATTGCTGCGTCCCAATAGCCGATCCCGATCACCCCGCCGGTCTTGGCGACGCCCCGGATTTCGTCATCCGAGAGGTTGCGGTTGACCTTGCAGACGGCCTGCACGCCGCCATGGCTGGAAACGACCGGGCGGCGCGCACTGGCCAGAATTTCGGCAACGCATTGGTGGCTGCAGTGGGCAATGTCGACGATCATGCCGAGCTCTTCCATCCGCCCCATCACACTGCGGCCAAACGGGGTCAGCCCGCTCTTTTTGACCCCATGGAGCGATCCCGCCAGTTCATTGTCAAAGAAGTGGGTGAGCCCGGCCATCCGGAAACCGGCGGCATAGAGTTTGTCGAGGTTCTCGGCCTTGCCCTCCAGATTGTGCAGACCTTCGACCGAGAGCAGCGCGCCGACCGGGCCATGGGCGCGGCTGTGGGCGATCAGCAGCTTGTTGAAGCTGGTCTCATCGGTCACTTTGAGCAGCTGGCCGTCCGCAGCGGCAACCGCACTATCAAGCTTTTCAGCATGGAACAGTGAACGTTCGAGCAGCGAGGTCCAGGTCCGTCGCGGCTGCAACTGGGCGATCACCAGTGGGGTGATATTGTCGCTGTCGCCGCTGTTGCTGTCGTAATTCTGGCCCTTGGGCGATTTGGTGGTCGAAGCGAAGACCTGCAGCACAACATTGCCAGCCTGGAGCCGGGGCAGATCCTCGTGCCCACGGCTGGCGGGCTGGGTCATGTCGCGCTTCCACAGCAGCGTGTCGGAGTGCAGATCGACCACCAGCAGGCTCTTGTGCAGCGCCTCGGCCTCGGGGGTGACGACCAGCAGTTCCTTGCCATCGATCTTGTTCATCTGCGTTTCGAGATAGCCGGGCGCGATGCCGAAAAAGCCCACTGCGGCCACGCTCAGCAGCGCAATCGGAATCCAGATCATCTTCCGCATGGTCAGTTCCCTCCCCGTTTCGTCCCAGCTTTACGCAGCAGTGTGACGAAATCAAACCCCGGGTTCTTGCCTTCGGGGGGATGTGCCTCGCGAAAGGTCTCATCCCATTCGCTGCGATCAAAGGTTGGGAACCGGGTGTTGCCATTTGGCGCAGCGTGGACTTCGGTCAGCTCGATCCGGTCAGCCAGCGGCAGGGCGTCGGCATAGATCTGGGCGCCGCCGAAAATTACGATGTGCGGGGCATTGGCCATGGTCAATGCTTCGGCCAGCGATCCAGCGCGCTCCGCGCCATCGGCCTGCCAGTCCGGATCTCGGGTGATCACGATATGGCGGCGGCCGGGCAGGATGCCGGGCAGCGAATCAAAGGTCTTGCGCCCCATCACCAGCGGCTTGCCCATGGTCAGCGCTTTCAGCCGCCGGAAATCAGCCGAAATGTGCCAGGGCATGGCGCCATCGTGTCCGATCACCCCGTTATCGGCCACGGCGACGACCAGGACGATTTCAGGGCGGTCCATCAGGCTTTAAAACTCCAGCCGGGTAACGTGGCCCATCTTTCGACCGGGGCGTGCGGCGGCCTTGCCATAGAGGTGCAGGTGGTTGGCCGGATCAGCCAGCACGGCGGCCCAGTCTTCTGCTGCATCGCCGATCACATTGCGCATCTCGACCCGCGTTGCGGCCAGCCGGGTATCGCCCAGCGGCAGGCCGCAGATCGCGCGGATGTGGTTTTCAAACTGGCTGGTGATTGCGCCTTCGATCGTCCAGTGCCCCGAATTGTGCACGCGCGGCGCCATCTCGTTGAATACCGGGCCCTGAGCGGTGGCGAAGAATTCAAACGCGGCGACGCCGACATAGCTCAGCCCATCGGCCACCTGCTTGGCGAGCGCGCGTGCTTCGGCCACTTGCGCCTGAACTGCTGGGCCGGCGGGAACCGTCGAGCGTGCCAGAATTCCGCCCTCGTGGAGATTTTCGGCGCTGTCCCAGAACACCACTGTGCCATCTTGCCCGCGCGCCAGAATGACGCTGAATTCGGCGCTGAAGGTGACGAAGCCTTCATAGACCAGGGCCTGATCGGACAGCGCGATACCTTCAGCCTCATGATCATACATGATCCGCCACTGACCCTTGCCGTCATAACCTTCGCGGCGGGTCTTGAGGATGCCGGGCGATCCGATCCGGACCAAGGCTTCGTCAAGGTCCTCGCGGGTATCGACCGCCATGTAGGGCGCGGTGCGCCCGCCCAATGCCTCAACGAATTCCTTTTCCTTCAGCCGGTCCTGCGCCACTTCCAGCGCGCGCGCGTTTGGGTGAAGCGGCACCTGGCCAAGCGCGCGCAGCGGCGCCACAGGCACATTCTCGAACTCATAGGTCACCACCGCGCAATCCGCGGCGAAAGTCGCCATCGCGGCGGCATCGTCCCAATGGGCGCAGGTAAACTGAGCGCAGACTTCGGCAGCAACCGAATCGGCTTCCGGGGCATAGACGTGGACCCGGTAACCCAGCTGTGCGGCGGCTTTGGCCAGCATCCGGCCCAGCTGCCCGCCGCCCAGAATGCCGATGGTTTCGCCCGGAGGGATCATGGTGCTCAGCTGGGCCTTTCCGCCACGCCGGCGCTTTGAGCGGTGCGGTAGGCTTTCAGCCGCTCGGCCAAGGCTGGATCGTTGAGGCCAAGAATCGCTGCGGCAAGCAGACCGGCGTTGGTTGCACCGGCCTCGCCAATCGCCAGCGTCCCGACCGGGATCCCGGCGGGCATCTGGACAATTGAGAGCAGGCTGTCCTGCCCCGACAGCGCTTTGGACTGCACCGGCACGCCCAGTACCGGCAGGTGGGTCATGCTGGCGACCATGCCCGGCAGATGCGCCGCACCGCCTGCCCCGGCGATAATCACCTTGAAACCCTCGGCTTCGGCCCCTTGCGCGAACTCGACCAGCCGGGCCGGTGTGCGGTGCGCCGAAACGATCCGCGCGTCAAAGGCCACGCCCAGCTTTTCGAGCGCATCGGCGGCGCACTTCATCGTCGCCCAGTCAGACTGGCTGCCCATCACAATGGCTACGGGTGACGACATCGCTCAGCGCTCCGCCAGATAATAGCGCTCAAGCGCAGCAAGGCTATCGTCCAGCTCATAAACAATCGGCTGGCCGGTCGGGATTTCAAGGCCGGTGATCTCGTCATCCGAAATCCCCGACAGATGCTTGACCAGCGCCCGCAGCGAGTTGCCATGCGCCGCGATCAGCACCGTTTCGCCCGCGGCCAGCGCAGGAACGATCGCCGCTTCATAATAGGGCAGCACACGGGCGATGGTGTCTTTGAGGCTCTCGGTCGAAGGGATCGCGATCCCGGCATAACGCGGGTCGGCCTTCAGATCGAATTCCGAGCCGTCTTCCAGCACCGGCGGCGGCACGTCAAAGCTGCGCCGCCAGATCTTGACCTGCTCTTCGCCGTGCTTGGCGGTAGTCTCGGCCTTGTCGAGCCCGGTCAGCCCACCGTAATGCCGCTCGTTCAGCCGCCAGTCCTTGGTTTCCGGGATCCACAGCCGCCCAGCCGCTTCCAGCGCGAAGTGCAAAGTCCGGATCGCACGGGTCTGGAGCGAGGTGAAAGCTACAGTTGGTAGAACGCCTTTGGCCTTAAGCAATTCGCCCGCCGCGCGTGCTTCGTCTTCGCCCTTGGCGGTCAGGTTGACGTCCCACCAGCCGGTAAAGCGGTTTTCAAGGTTCCACTGGCTTTGGCCATGGCGAACAAGAATAAGGCGCGGCACTGTTCAACTCCGTAATTTGCAACACCGGCTCGCTCCCCCAGCCCGACCACCCGATGAGGTTACCCTGTGGGTGGTCGGGCCGGGGGAGCGGGCCGGTGTCGCCCCACCGATAGGGGGACAACGAACTCACTTTAGGCCCCTAGCTATCCGTCCTACCTTTGGGAAGGCTTGGCTGCGGCTCTGCGGCGATTTCCCGTGCCTGCGCTTTGCGTCGGCGCAGGTTCTCACGCAGCTTGGCAGCTAGACGGTCCTCTCGGGAAAGCGGGGCAGGGTCTTCACGCATTGGCAATCTGGCTGCGCTATCAGGGTTCAGCTTGACAAAGCAAGGGGCCGCAGCCAATAGCGCGCCCCTGCCCGACCGGCCCGTGCCGTGCTGGGCCAATTGGAATGGTGTGCTGCTGTAGCTCAGTGGTAGAGCGCATCCTTGGTAAGGCTGAGGTCGGGAGTTCAATCCTCCCCAGCAGCACCATTCCTCTGCCCGATTTGCTGACAGCAAGCGCCAGTCCTGCCTTGCAAGTGGGACCCAAGAAAGGCTAACGCGCGGCCATGGGATTTTTCGGCAAGATCTTCACCTGGTGGAACGGTGCAACCGTGACCACTCTGCTCAATTCCGCGCTGACCGGCGAACAGGTCGGGACGGACGCGCAGGGCAATACCTATCATCGGGCCAAGAAGCCCTTTCCAAAGGGGCATCCCTTTGCTGGGCGCGAACGCCGCTGGGTGATCTACAACGGCGCGAACGATGCCAGCCGGGTTCCGGCGGAATGGCATGGCTGGCTGCACGGATCGTTCGATGGTGTGCCCGAATCGAACCTGCCCGCACCGCGCGTCTGGGAAGTGGACTATACCCCCAACGCCACCGGAACGCCCGCTGCGCACCGTCCGCGCCATGGCCGGACGAACGGCGATTATGAGGCGTGGTCACCCGACGCGTGATGCGTGCCGCCCCGCTCCTGCTGTTGGCACCGCTGGCTCTGGCCGCCTGCAACGGCGATGGCGGGGCTGACCCCGCCGCAACCGAGGTGCCGAAGGAAGCCGCCGGACAGGCTGCTGCGGGCACTGTGATCGAAAGTGAATACGGCACCCCGGTCAAGGACCGTGTGGCGACGCTGGGCCTGCTCAACAAGCGTAACAACCTATCGCAGGATGTGGTGCTCAAGACCGGTGAAGCCAAACGGATCGGCAATGTCACGATTAAGCTGGCTACTTGTGAGCGCAGCCTTCCTTGGGAAAGCCCGCCCGAAGTCGGTGCATTCGTGCAGGTATTTGTCGAAGAACGGACGAGCGCCAATCAACCGCTGCAATGGCGCAAGGTATTCTCAGGCTGGATGTTCAAGAATTCGCCCAGCCTCAACGTGGTGGAGCACCCGGTCTATGACGTCTGGGTCAAGGACTGCGCGATGAAGTTCCCGGGTGAGGAAGACAGTCCGGCCCCAGCTGCATCGCCCAGCAGTGCGCTGAAACCGTCGGGTAGCGCTGCGCCGACGGCTACACCTGTGCCCAAGCCTTCAGCCAAGCCGTCACCCCGGCCAGCCGCAGCCACACCCAGCGTCGATCTTTGAGCGGCGCGCAGCCGGACAAGGTATTCACTCTGGGGGATCTCGACTGCTCCCATCGAAGCCAGATGATCAGTCATGAACTGGCAATCGAGCAGCAGGGCCCCCGAACGACGCAGCGCTGCGACCAGCCAGGCCAAAGCAACTTTTGAGGCATCGGGAACCCGGCTGAACATCGATTCGCCGCAGAACACGCGGTCAAAACCGACACCGTAGAGCCCGCCGACCAGATCCTGGTCGCGCCAGCACTCGATCGAATGGGCCAGTCCCAGATCGTGCAAGGCCAGATAGCTCTGTTCAATCCGCCCGCTGATCCAGGTGTCCTGCGCATCGATGCGCGGTCCCGCGCATTGCCGGATTACGGCGGCGAAATCGGCGTTACAGGTCACGCGAAAGTGATCGCGCCGCAGCACTTTTACCAAGGACCGCGAACAGTGAAAACCGTCCAGTGGAAGAATCGCCCGGCGGCGTGGTTCAACCCAGAAAATCTCGGGATCATCGCGCGCATCGGCCATCGGAAAAATGCCGCTGCGATAGGCCAAAAGCAGCGTTTCCGGGTCGATCTGGGGCGAGGCGGCGGGGGCATGCACGGTAATTTTGTCTATGGACCTTTGCAGATCGCTTGTCATCGGGCAGTCTTGTCTCTAGAGGCCCTTCCGCCCGCAGGAGTGTAGCTCAGTTGGTAGAGCATCGGTCTCCAAAACCGAGGGCCCACGGTTCGAGTCCGTGCACTCCTGCCAGTTTCCCTGCTTTTGAAGCCGAACCTAGCGATGCATGATGACGCCCAGCCCGTGCCGTCCGCTCCGCCGCGCTTTGGCTCGCGTGGCTGGTTGACGGGTGAGCCGGGACCGCGCGAATTCGTTGGGTTAGCGCTGTTTCTGTCACTGCTTTCGGCGCTGCCGGTGCTGGTCGCCACCTATCCGCAAATGGTCGATTATCCGGCGCATCTGGCCCGGATGCACATCATGCTGACCCGCGACCAAAGCCCGTTCCTTCAGGAATACTATGGTTTCAACTGGCGCTGGATGGGCAACCTGGGGGCCGATATTCTAGTCTGGCCACTGACCTGGTTTGTCAGTCTGGAGACAGCCGGAAGGGTTATGGCCGGACTGATTCCGCCGCTGACCGGCCTCTCGATCATGGCTGCGGAATGGGCGGTACGGCGCCGAATCGGGATGGCCACCCTGTTGGCACTGGCCTTTGTCTGGTCGCCATCGGCGCTGCTGGGGTTCCTCAATTTCGGATTGGCGCAGGCCGCAGCGCTGTTCGCCTTTGCGTTGTGGGTGTTGTTGGACGGCAAGAAATGGCGGGCGCCGCTGTTCATTCCGATCGGGGTGTTCGTCTGGCTGGGGCACGTTTCGGGCTGGGGCATTCTGGGCATTCTGGTGTTCGGCTATGAATGGTCGAAGGACAAGAGTTGGCGTGCCTTCCTGGCGCCCTGGCCGTTGTTTTTTCCGTTCCTGACGCTGATTCTGGCGGACAATCCGGGCAAGCCCCCCAGCTATGGTCCGGCGCCGCAGCTGTACAAATGGGCGATCTGGAAGCAGGCCATGCGCGGAACCTTCCAGTGGGTCGATTACGGCATGACCATCGCAATCGGATTGCTGCTCGTCGCATCGCTATGGTGGCGCAAATGGGATGGCAAACTGGGCTGGGCGGCGCTGATCATGCTGGTGTCATCGCTGGTCTTGCCGCGCCATATCTTTGGCGGCGATCTGGTCGATGCACGAATGATTTCAGCGGGGCTGATGGTTGGGGTGATGTGCTTGTCATGGCGCGCGCCGCGCTGGGTGGTCTTGCTGGTCCCGGCGGTGTTTCTGTTCCGGCTGGGCTATACTACGATCGACTGGGAGCGCGATTCGCGCGAAACCGCCGAAGCTCTGACGGCGCTTGAAGGTCTGCCGCAAGGCGCCAAGGTGGCAAGTTATGTCGTGACCGAGCGCAGCGAATGGGGCTTCAACGGCAAGGAGCACATCTGCGGCTATGCGGTTGTCCGGCTCGACGGGTTTACCAATTGCAACTTCGCCTTGCCGGGTATTCACATGATGACGATCAACGGCGGCGGGCCGTTCTTTCGTGATCCGTTCCACCGGCTGAACCACAAGGCCGGCCGCAAGATCGATATCTCCGATTACAACCCGGCCAAGCACGCCGATTATCTGTGGTATGTCGGCCAATCCGACCCGGTCAAACTGCCGCGCGGCTTCAAGGTTGAAAAGCGCGGACGGACCTGGTTCCTGGCACGTCTTGCAAAACCGCGCCCGCATAGCTAAGTGCGCATTCGTCGTCCGACATCGGAGAACAGTATCGCCCCTCCCGGCCAACATGGGCCGGGGCGGCGCTGTCCCCTTGGCGGAAGGCCCGAGGTGCAAACCATTCAAGGTGAGTGAGCGTTCATGGCCAAGTTCAACCCCGGCGAATTCATGCGCCAGGTCCAGACCGAAGCGCGCAAGGTCGTCTGGCCCAGCCGTCAGGAAACCGTGACCACCGCGATTTTCGTGGGGATCATGATGGTGATCCTGTCGCTGTTCTTCCTCGGCGTCGATACGGTCTTCGGCAAGACCGTGCAGTTCCTTCTTTCGCTGGCCTGATCGCCGGCCGCCCTAATTCAGAGACACGCACATGGCTCGCTGGTACATCATCCACGCCTACTCCGGCTTCGAAAGCAAGGTGAAGGAATCGATCCTCGCCGAAGCGGAACGCAAGGGGCTTGAGGCTCTGGTCGAAGCGGTCGAAGTGCCGCACGAAACCGTGACTGAGGTCAAACGCGGCAAGAAGGTGCAGGTCGAGCGCAAGACCATGCCCGGCTATGTGCTGGCCAAGCTGGCGATGAACGATGACGTTTATCACCTGATCAAGAACACCGCCAAGGTCACCGGCTTTCTCGGCCTGAATGGCAAGCCGCAACCGATCAGCGAACGCGAAGCCGCGCGCTATTTCGGCGCCCGCGATGCTGCCGCAGCCGAACCCAAGAAGCACATCTCGGTCGATTACGAGATTGGCGATGCGGTCAAGGTGCTTGATGGCCCGTTCAACTCGTTCACCGGCGTGGTCGAAGAACTCGACTTCGACAAAAACCGGGTCAAGGTCAGCGTCTCGATCTTTGGCCGGGCTACCCCGGTCGAGCTGGACTTCGAACAGGTCGAACTGGTCAAGTAAGGCCTTGGCTTTCCGCGCGAACCCGGCGCCGAAAAGTCAGAATTTACTCCGATTTAAGGACAATCGGTTAGGCGAGTTGGGTGAAGATCGCTCGCCTTGACGGTTTGGACGCCCTACGCGGGATCGCCGCTCTGTGCGTCCTTGCCTATCACGCGGTTGAGGATGTTGGGTCGAACGCCTACCTCGCGGTCGATTTTTTCTTCATGCTCAGCGGCTATGTCATGGCCCGGACGTATGAATCACGGCTTGAAGGTGGGATGCTGGCGACAAGATTTGTCGGCGCGCGGTTGCGTCGGATCTGGCCTACGATTTTTCTGGGCAGTCTGCTTTCGTTACCCTGGATGTTTTCAGAGATGCCAGCTCAGGCTATTCTCCCGGCGATTGCCGCCAACCTGCTGCTGCTGCCCTATCCGCTCTATAACCGGATGTTCGTGCTGAACGGGCCGGTCTGGTCGATCTTTTTCGAACTGTTCGCCAACCTGGTGCACGCGCTGCTGCTGTGGCGGCTGAGTGCCCGGATCCTGTCGTTGGTGGTGCCGCCACTGGCGGTGCTGCTGGCCTACTACGCGTCGCAATATACCCTGAATGTCGGTTCGGCCACGGCGGGTTTCTTGGCCGGGTTTCCGCGCGTCTTGCTCAGCTATTGCATCGGCATTCTGCTGTGGCGAAAGTGGCGCGATGCGCCATCGGTAAAGGCGTCGGCCGGGTTCACCCTGCTCGCCATGCCGCTGTTCTTCGGACTCAGCACGCTGGTCGCTGGGCAGTCGTGGCAGGCTGATATGCTGTTCGTATTGGCGGTGTGCCCACTGTTGATTGCAGGTGGGCTTCAGTTAGAGCGCGTGCACCCGCTTCTGATCTGGCTGGGTTCGATCTCGTTCCCGCTCTATGCGGTCCATGTGCCGGCGATGCGGCTGATGCACTGGCTTGGTGTGGAACGACTGTGGGGGGTTGTTGCATGCATCCCACTGGCATGGGCGCTGATGCATATCGCCGCAGCCGTGCATGCATTCGACTTTGCGCGATTGGTGCAGCGCCGCCGAGGGGCGCTGGCCAAGGCCTAGGGCATCAGGTCCAGCGCATGCTTGCAACACCGGCGCTTTTCCTCTAGGCGCGCGCCTTCGCAAGGGGCGTGCCCCGGCGATTCCCTGCGGAAGGCGAACCTCGGTTTGCTGCTTGACCGCTTACTCTGCGGACTGTCCCTGAAATCCGGGGCGGCCAACAGGAAGATAAAGGAGGTCCATCGTGGCCAAGAAGATTGAAGGCTATATCAAGCTGCAGGTGCCCGCGGGCTCTGCTACGCCGTCACCGCCGATCGGCCCTGCGCTGGGTCAGCGCGGCGTGAACATCATGGAATTCTGCAAGGTGTTCAACGCAGGTACGCAGGACATGGAAAAGGGGATGCCGATCCCCACGATCATCACCGTTTATGCCGACCGGTCGTTCACCTTCGTGACCAAGACGCCGCCGGCCTCCTACCTGATCAAGAAGGCCGCTGGCCTCAAGTCGGGCTCGAAGGAACCGGGCAAGGTTTCGGGCGGCACGATCAAGCGTTCGCAGCTGGCCGAAATCGCCCAGACCAAGTTCGCTGATCTGAACGCGAATGATATCGAACAGGCTACCAAGATCATCGAAGGCTCTGCCCGCTCGATGGGCCTCGACGTGGTGGAGGGCTAAGATCATGGCACAGACCAAAAAGCAGAAGTCGCTGAACGAAAAGCTGGGCGACAATCAGCAGCTCTACGGCGTTGATGCCGCGATCCAGCTGCTCAAGGACCTCAAGACCACCAAGTTCGACGAAAGCCTTGAGGTTTCGCTGAACCTGGGCGTCGATCCGCGCCACGCTGACCAGATGGTCCGCGGCATGGTTGTGCTGCCTTCGGGCACCGGCAAGGACGTCAAGGTTGCCGTGTTCGCGCGCGGCGACAACGCCGAAAAGGCGCTGGCAGCTGGTGCTGACAAGGTTGGCGCCGAAGACCTGCTGGAAGACATGCAGGCCGGTAACCTCGATTATGGCCGCGTGATCGCCACGCCGGACATGATGGGCGTTGTGGGCCGTCTGGGTAAGGTGCTGGGTCCCAAGGGCCTGATGCCGAACCCCAAGCTGGGCACTGTCACCCCGAACGTCGCCGAAGCGGTCAAGGCTGCCAAGGGCGGCCAGATCGAATTCCGCGTTGAAAAGGCCGGGATCATTCACGGCGGGATCGGCAAGCTGTCGTTCTCGAACGAAGCACTGAAGGCCAACTTCGAAGCTTTCGTCGATGCTGTGGTGAAGTCCAAGCCATCGGGTTCGAAGGGCAAGTACGTCCAGAAGGTCGGCCTGTCCTCGTCGATGGGCCCGGGCCTGAAGATCGACCTGAGCGAAGTGCAGGGCGCTTAAGCACCTGAAATTTCGACCTGAAAAAGGGCCGGGAAGCACCACGCTTCCCGGCCCTTTTCATATGTGGTGGTCAGAGTAATTGGACCACCAGAATTGCAACTCCGACCAGCGAAACGCCAAAGGCCAACGAGCGCAGCGCGAATACGCCGGCCAGATACAGCGGAATGAATGCCAGCCGCCCACCGATCACCAGCTGCGCAGAAAGCTTGGTCATATCGTTGGAAATGCCCTGATGGATAGCCAGCAACATCAGCGGGACGAAGATCAACATTGCCTCAACGTGATTGTTGACGGTGCGTGAAAAGCGCCCTTGCAGCACCGTTTCTTCACGGGGGTCGTCGCGGCTACCAAGGCCCCACTTAAGGCCCTGGACAAGCGGTACTTGCACGCCCTGGACCGCTGTAAGCGCCAGCAATATCAGCGACAGCGCGGCAACGGACCACATTTCAATGCTCATCAGCTTCACTCCTCTCGGTCCATAGCGAGGCAGTAGTAACTATCAAAGATGTAGTCTATGTTCAAGTGTTGCGCGCTAGCCTATCGTGTACCGGTGAAGTTCGAGGACGTTCCTTTGTGCCCGGTCAGCCGGACGGCAGTGATCATTGGCTCCAAATGGACACCGATGATCCTCGATCAATTGCTTAAGCATGGCCGCCGCCGGTTCCAGGATCTCTCTGACGGGTTGCCTGGGATCGCCCCTAACACGCTATCGCACCGGCTGAAATTGCTCGAAACATCGGGCATCGTCCGACGTGAATTCTACGATGAGAACCCACCTCGTGCCGACTATGTCATTACCGAAAAGGGCCGTTCGCTGAACAATGTCATCGCCGCAATGCGCGAATGGGGTGAGAAATTCTAGGCCGCTATGACGCAGGCCCTACCTATGGCAGATTACTGAAATGATCCGACTCGCTTTGGCCGCGCCGCTGTTGCTTCTATTCGCCTGTTCGGATCACAAGGAGAGTGCCCAGGCACCGGCTGCGGAGCCAGCCTCCGACCCGACGCAAGCAGCAGTGACGGCCAGCGAGCCCGCAACCGGACCCAGTTCGCGCTATACATCGCTCAAAGACTGCAAGGTTGAGCAGCTGCGCGAGGACGAGGACTGGTCGATGTCTCGCTGCAGTGGACCGGGCGGCTATTCGCTGATGGTCGATTATGGCGATGCGCGTGACGATCTGCGGCTGATCAAGCCTGGGGCAAAGCCGGTCGAGCTGGGACTGCTGGCGCTGAACAATGGCGGTTTTAACAGTCTGGGCGATGCCGTGGAATGGCGGGGCAGCGGCGCGGGCGAGGCGTTCAAACCGGCTGCGCTGATCGTCCGCAACAACGCCGTCGAGAACCCCGAGCGCCCGGAACGACCCACCGCGCTGCTGGTGGTGATCGATTTGGCGCAGGGTTGCGTCGTGGCTCAGGTTCGGCCCCGGCCCAGTCAGAACGAAGCAGCCCGAAAGATCGCCGATGGGCCGCGCCAACCCTGCCTCAAAGGACGGTCATGATGCGCACCTTGCTATTGCTTGCTGCCGGCGTCAGTGCCGCCGCCGCGCCGCCCGCATCTGTTCCTCAGACCCACGCCGAACTTGATGTGCCGCGCGGCCGGGCGCAGACAGTGATCGTGCAGAGCCGCGATTTCGCCGCCGGAGCGGAGAGCGGCTGGCACATCCATCCTGGTACCGAAGTCGCCTATATCACCTCGGGCCAGCTCGAAGTGCGGGTCAAGGGCAAGGTCACTGTGCTGAATGCCGGGGACAGCGTCACCATCCCGCGCGGGCTCGCCCATAATGGTGTCAACCGCGGCCCGCAGACGGCAAAGGTCGTGATCACGCTGGTGGTCGACAAGGGCGCCGCACTGCGCCGGTCAGTTTCCGCGCCGTAAGTTCTCTTCGGTGTAGCATTCCACCACGATCGCCAAGGGTTGTCCCTCGGCCAGCCGCAGCAGCGCCCGGTGGGTGGATATTGCTCGCACCGGGCAGCCAGGATCGCCGCGCCGCGCCGAGGCGATCGGCTCGCGGGTGAAGCCAAGGCTGGCGGCAACCGTGCCGAACGGCACGTCGCTTTCGGCGAGTTGGCGGTTCATTTCGGGGGTTAGCCGGGCGGGGACGAACCAATTGTGCGCCTCGGACAGCACGACATTGCCGCAGACCAGCCGAACGTGGCGATAGCCAAGCGGCTCATCGCCCGAAACCCCCAGCGTCGCGCGCAGATCCACTGGCGGGGCTTCATCCGCACCGGACACAAATTGCACCTTGATCTGACCATCCGGATCAATCCCGCGCGCCTTGCACCAATCGCTTAGCGCTTTGGTAGCACTGGCGTGGGCAGCAAGGTTTGCTTCAAACGCGGCGATCACTGCGTCAGGCCCAGACTCGGCGCAGCCAGTCAGGGACAGCGATCCAGCGGCCAACGTCATAAGGAGAAGTCCGAACCTTAGCAAAGCGGGCCGCCGATGCCACCCATACCCGCGTCCCATTAGCCGCCAAACGGGTGCGGCGCCAGTGCAGCTTTGGTGCACCTATACCCCGCCCGAAACGGCCTCACGCCCGATCGCGCGCAAGCCGATTGCCAAGGCCTCGCAGCAGGCCTCGAGCAGCGCAGGATCTACGGAACGGACCACGAAATTGGCGCCAACCTTACCCTCACGGAAGAAGGGGTAAGAACCGATCGCACAGCCTTCGTGCGCTGCTTCGGTCGCACGGAGCAGCTCGGCCACTTCGCTTTCCTGAACCCAACTGCCGACCGTTTCGCTCAACACCGGCAGCCCGCCTTCAAGTGTCCCGGTTAGCGCATCAAGCATTCCGGCGGTGATCGAGGGGACCCCGGCCATCAGGAACACATTGCCGATCTGGATTCCCGGCGCGCCCGACATCCGGTTGGGGATCAGTTCGGCGCCGTCCGGCACCCGCGCCATCCGCAGCCTGGCTTCATTCAAACCGCCCCGGGTGGCATAGTATCGTTCGAGGATCGCCCGGGCATCGGGGTGGATCACCACGCCCACGCCGAGCGCTTCGGCCACGGCATCAACGGTGATGTCATCATGGGTCGGGCCGATCCCACCGGTGGTAAACAGATAGTCATTGCTGGCCCGCAGCGCGTTGACCGCCGCGACGATGCCGGCTGTATCGTCAGCCACCACCCGCACTTCGGACAGGCGAATGCCCTGGACGTTAAGCCAGCTCGCGACTTGCGCGATATTCTTGTCCTGTGTGCGGCCCGAGAGGATCTCGTCACCAATGACGAGCAGCGCGGCTTTCCAGATGCGGTTGGGATCAGTCATGTCAGGCAAGCTAGGCGAAAACCTAGCCGCCCACCAGTTCCTTTGCGCGCGTAAACGCCAGCACCCCATCGTCGATCGGGGCCTGGCGCATGTCCTTCTTGTCCTGACGGTAATCCTGATTGAGCCGCCAAGGCAGGCTGGCGGCGTTCTTGGGCATCATGTCCTTGCCGCGTTCGAGATAGCCCGAGGAGAAGTCCGAGAAGACGTCGTCCGGTTCCAGCGCGGCATCGGCGGGCAGCACCGGAGTGGCGGCGACTGCGCCATAGGCATCCATCTGCTTGAGCAGACGGGTGATATATTCGCCGATGATATCAACCCGCAGCGTCCAGCTGGCGTTGATATAGCCGAATACGCCTGCCATGTTGGGCACATTGGAGAACATGCAGTTGCGGTAATAGAAGCTGCTGCCGAAATCGACCGGCTTGCCATCGACCGCAATTGCGATCTTGCCGGCGAAGGCCAGATTGAGCCCGGTGGCGGTGACGACCACGTCGGCATCAAGGTGCTTGCCCGATTTCAGCTTGATCCCTGTGGCGTCAAAGCTGTCGATATGGTCGGTCACCACGCTGGCCTTGCCCTGGTTGATCGCGGTGAAGAAGTCGGCGTCGGGCACCAGGCACAGCCGCTGATCCCACGGATTGTAGGGCGGCACGAAATCGGTTTCGTTGAAATTGGGGCCAAGGTTCTTGGCGGTTTCGCGCAGCAGGAATTCCTTCGATTTCTCAGGGTTCTTGCGCACGCGTTTGAACATCAGGTCCTGCAGCGTGATGTTCTTGAACCGGGTGATCGCATAGGCGACCTTTTCCGGCAGGATCTTGCGCAGGCCGTTGGCAATCGCGTCCTTGGCCGGGCGGCTGACCATATAGGTCGGGGTGCGCTGCAACTGGGTGACGTGGGCCGCGCCGCTGAGGGCCATCGCCGGAACGATCGTGACCGCCGTCGCGCCCGAACCGATCACCACCACCTTCTTGCCGGTGTGGTCGAAATCCTTGGGCCAGAATTGCGGATGGATGATCGTGCCCTTGAACTTGTCGCGGCCTTTGAACCCGGCATCATAAGGATTGTCGTAATCATAGTAGCCTGAACCCAGGAACAGGAACCGGGCCTTGGTCCGGCTGTGCTGGCCATCGGCGCTTTCGCTGACCACGGTCCACAGCGCGGTCTTGCTGTCCCAATCGGCGCTGAGCACCTTCTGGCCCAGCCGCATTTTCTCGGCGAGGTGGTATTCGTCGGTAGTCGCGTCGAGATATTCGAGGATCGACGGCGCATCGGCGATCGACTTTTCGTGCTTCCACGGGGCAAACGAAAAGCCCAGCGTGTGCATGTCACTGTCGCTGCGGATCCCGGGATAGCGGAACAGGTCCCAGGTCCCGCCCAGTCGCTCGCGCCGATCGAGGATCGCAAAGCGCTTGTCCGGGCAATCACGCTGCATGTGCACGGCCATGCCGATGCCGGAAATCCCGGCGCCGACGATGATCATATCGAGCACATCCTCAACCGGAGTGGCCATGTTCATCACGAATTCTCCCGAACAATTGACATTTGTGTCAATATTAGCCGATCGGTTAACATGATGGACGCGGGATTGCCAGCGTCAAGCCAGTTTGCCAAACGAGGCCATGCCGATCATTGCCTCGCGCCGCTATGTCGGCGGAAAACCCTCTGAAACCACCCTGCCCCTAGATGGGCAGCTGCGGGAGCCCTTGGCCAAGGGAGAGTTCGATTGGGTCGGGCTGGCCAATCCGACCGCTGAGGAGCTGGAGCTGGTTCGCACCCAGTTCGGCCTGCACATGCTGGCGATCGAGGATGCGCTCAACCCAACGCAGATGCCCAAACTGGAAACCTATGGGACCCAGTTGTTCATCATTGCCCGGACGGCCGCCGCGCAGGAGGGCGACAATATCGCCTATGGCCAGACCGCAATCTTTCTGGGCAGCGATTTTGTAGTGACAGTCCGGCTCGGTTCGACCCGCGCCCACAGCCAGCTTAGAATCCGGCTGGAAAGCGATGCGGCGCGGCTGGTTGAAGGGCCGGACTATGTTGCCCATGCAATCCTCGATTTCATTGTTGATGGCTTTCAGCCGATCATTGAAAACTATGAAGAGAGCGTTCAGGCGATGGAAGAGCGCGCGATCGATAGTTTCCCCGAACCTTCGACGATCCGCCGGATCTTTCGCCTGCGCCGCCAGTTCCGCCGGTTCATCCGGATCGTCGGACCGATGGAAGAGGTCTGCGAACGGCTGACCTATACCGATCTGCCGGTGATCGATCCATCAGCCCGGATCTGGTTCCGCGACGTGCTCGATCACGTCCGCCGAACGCTGATCCGGATCAACGGTCTGCGCGATACCCTGGCCAGCATCGTCGAGACGGCAAGTTTGCTTGAGCAACACCGGCAAGGCCACATGACCCGGCAACTGGCCGCCTGGGCCGCAATTCTGGCCGTGCCGACTGCGATTGCCGGGGTCTATGGGATGAACTTCAAATATATGCCCGAACTGGAACAGCCATGGGGCTATCCAGCGGTGCTGGTTTTGATCTTCGGGGTTTGTATCGGACTATGGCTGCGGTTCCGCCGGATCGGCTGGCTTTGACCAGTTATCTTGTGGACACGCAGGTGCACCTGTAGCGAATCTGCTGCCCGCCTGTCATATGAATGTCACATTCCTATAGGGGGGCAGGCGATGTTCGGGTGGTTTCAGCGGTTGTTGCCGCATTCGGGCGATTTCTATGTGCTGTTTGAACGCCACGCAGCCGCGATGACCGCTGCGGCCGATGCCTTGGCCCAATTGACTGCGGGTGAAGGCGACCGGGCCGTGCATCTGCGCACAATTCGTGACCGCGAACATGACGCCGATGAAGTGATTCGTGAAACGCTGCACGAAGTTCGCCAGACATTCCTGACCCCGTTTGATCGCGGCGCGATCACGGCCCTGATCGGATCGATGGACGATACGATCGACGAAATGAATCGTACTGCCAGTGCGATCGAACTGTTCGAAGTGCACACCTTTGATCCTCAGATGAAGCAGATCGGAGTCCTGATCCAGGATGCCTGCCGTCTGGTTGCCGAAGCCATGCCGCTGTTGCGTGATGTAGAGCGCAATGGCCGCCGCCTGCATGAATTGACCGCCAAGCTGGTCAAGCTCGAAGGCGAGGTTGATGTGCTGCACGACACTGGCATGAAGGCGGCATTTCAGGCCCAGCGGATCAAGAATGATCCACTGGCCTTCATGGTCAGCCGTGAAATGTACAAAGATCTTGAACGGATTGCCGACGCTTTCGAAGATGTTGCCAACGAAGTCGACAGTCTGGTCATCGACCACGGCTGAGGCCGTCACCAAATAAGGGAGAATGGCAGTGCATGAGCTTGCCTTTCCGTTGCTGGTCGGCCTGATCGCACTGGCGCTGGCCTTCGATTTTCTGAACGGGCTGCACGATGCGGCCAATTCAATCGCCACCGTGGTTTCGACGCGGCTGCTTTCGCCCGTCAACGCGGTGCTGTTCGCTGCGTTCGGAAACTTTGCCGCGTTCTGGCTGGTTGGGCTGCATGTTGCCGAAACGGTCGGTAAAGGGATCGTCAACAAGGATGCGGTCACCCCGGCGGTGGTATTTGGAGCACTGATCGGGGCGATGTTCTGGAACATCGTGACCTGGATCAAGGGTATTCCGTCCAGTTCCAGCCATGCCCTGATTGGCGGACTGCTGGGCGCCGGGATTGCACACGGCGGATTTGGGGTGGTGGAAAGCTCGGGCACCACCAAGACTGTGGTGGCGATCTTTCTGTCGCCGGTGATCGGCTTCGCCCTCGCGATGGTGATGGTCCTGATCACGTCATGGCTGTTCAAAGGCTTTCAGCCGCGCCGTGCTGAGGGCTGGTTCAAGGGATTGCATCTGGTCTCGAGCGCGGCCTATTCGATCAGCCATGGCGGCAATGATGCCCAGAAGACGATGGGGATCATCACCGTCCTGCTTTATTCAACCGGCTATCTTGGCGGGGAATTTCATGTCCCCGAATGGGTCGTGATCGCCTGCTATACCGCGATTGCGCTGGGCACGTTGTCTGGTGGGTGGAAGATCATCAAGACGATGGGCACCAAGATCACCAAGCTGAACCACCACACCGGGTTCAGCGCCAGCACGGCTGGTTCGATCGTTGTATTCGGTGCCAGCGCGTTCGGCATTCCGGTTTCGACTACCCATGCGATTACCGGCGCAGTGATTGGTACGGGCGCCGCGCGCAAGGCCAGCGCGGTGCGCTGGGGTGTCGCCGGACGGGTGATTACCGCCTGGTTTGTAACGATCCCGGCCAGCGCCGCGGTTGGTGCATTGTTCTATACCCTGACCCGGATGTTCTAGGCACTCACCGATAGAGTCGGCCATAAATCTGCGATCTCACCGCCGTCGTAGACCGCAATGTCGCCGAATTGCAGGAACAGGGCCTCGCTCTGGTCGGGACGCAGGAACACGGTGTCGTCGGGCTTCAAGCTGATCCGGTTCGATCCGGTTAGCAGCTCCTGATTGGAACTGCGGCCGAACAGCTTGGAGTACTCCAGCCCTTGTGGCGAAACCGGCTTGGCCAGCCAGTGCCCGCCATGGATGAAGAACCCGCGGGTGGTGTTGCGGTCCCACCAGTGCATCGCGCCGGAAAAGGCCTCGACGCCGGGCAGCGGCTGATCGGTGCTGGCTTTCAGCACAGGAGTGGCGATGAATGCGGCGGGGGCCAAGTCGGTCAGGTCGTCGTAGTCAAAGTCGCCCGGTTTGACGAAAGTCGAGCCGACCGAAGCCTCATTCGCCACGGTTCCGGCGCAGTGGCGGCGGAAGGTTGGGCTTCCGGCGCCGTTGAGGGTCAGCTTGGCTGGATCGAACCCGGCGCCTTTGAGCACCTCGATGGCCTTGGCATAGGCGCCTTGCGCGTCGGCCCAGGCGCTGTCCGGGCTGGGCATCTTGGGGATGTGCGGATCATACCCCATCAGGCCCGCGATCTCCACGCCGGCCGCCGTGGCAAAGTTGACGGCCTCGGCCAGCACCTGCGGATCGGCGAAGCCGCCGCGGTGCAGGCCGACGTCGATTTCCAGGCTGGCGCGCAGCGTGATCCCGCGCGCCTTGGCCGCTTCGGCATATTCGCGCAGCCGCTGCGGGGTATCGATCAGCCACTGCATGCGCGGGCCGGGATCGGTTGCGGCATCGCTGGAAATGCGGATAAACTCGCTGACCGGCAGCGGCTTTCCGCCAAGATAGTCGGCTTGCGGGTGGAGCGACATCAGTTGGCGCAGCATCTCGGCGCTGAACACCATCAGGCGCTGGGTGCCCATGCCGGTCAGGATCGCGCTCAGCAGTCCGGGTGCGGGAAGCGATTTGGCCACCACCCGCAGCGGTAGCTTTGCGGCATCAACCGATTTTCGGACCGCGGCGATATTGGCGCTCAGCCGCCCTCTGTCGATCACCAGCGTTGGCCGGTTCAGCCCGGCGCGCTTCAAGGCGGCGGCAAGGCCATTGAAATAGGGATCGTGCATTGCGCCTAACTCCTTGGGCCGCATCGCCAGTGTGCCAATTCCAGCGAGGGCCAGCGCCCCGCCACCGATCAGGACCGAGCGGCGTTTCATCCGAAAATATTCTGGACGAATGGATTGACCATCCGCCCTTCAGGATCGACCGAACGCCGCACTGCCTGCGCCTCGGCAAACATCGGGTAGAGCGCCTTGAACTCTGCCGCGCCGAGCGAATGGAGCTTGCCCCAATGCGGCCGCCCGCCGGTTTCGCGCAGCACCGGTTCGGCGAGCTCAAACATCCAGTCGTGGTCTTCACGGTACCAGGCGTGGACCGCGATCGAGCCGCATTCCCGCTCGTAGAACGGGGAGAGCCAGGCATCGTCGGGCGCGATGATCCGCGCCTCGATCGGGAAGAACACGCCGGGTGCATCGCGCTCGATCCGGGCGATGATTTCGCGCAGCGCGCCGACCTGCTCGGCAATCGGCACGTGGTATTCCATTTCCTTGAACCGCACCGGGCGCTCGTTGGAGAGCAGCTTCCAGCCTTCGTCGATCGCCACTTCGGGTGGGATATCGGCCATCGCCGCCTGCGCAGCGCGGCGCCGCAGGGCGGGGGTGAATTCGAACAGATCGCGCAGGTTCTTGAGCGCCATCAGCGTTTCGACATCCTGATCGGCCCCGCGCGGGCGGACTGGCTCGTCGGTGGTGTCGTGGGTGATCAGCGCCGATTTTCCGGTGAACGGCAGAACCAGGAATTCGGCATTGCGGTGCCCGGCCAGCGCGGGCCAATCGCGCAGCATCTGCTCGGTATCGACCAGCGTGACGACTTTCTTGACCCGGCTGAGCGGCCGGTTCTGCAGCGTCACTTCGCTGATCACCCCAAAGGCACCAAGGCCGACGCGGGCGGCGTGGAACAGTTCGGGGCGCGCATCGCGGCTGCATTCGGCCACTTCGCCAGAGGGCAGAACCAACCGCATCGCGGTCACCTCACCGTGCAGCGCCTTCACGCCCTTGCCGGTGCCGTGGGTGCCGGTGGCAAGGCCGCCGGCCAGCGTCTGCTTGTTGATATCGGGCAGGTTGGGCATCTCCTGGCCGATTGCGGCCAGCGCGGGGCCGAGCGCGGACAGCTTGGTTCCGGCGCGGACCGTGGCGGTCAGTTTTTCCGGATCGTGGCCGACCAGACCCGAAAGCCGATCCAGCGAGAGCAGAGTCCCTTCAGTCGGAACCAGCGCGGTGAACGAATGACCGGAGCCGACCGGACGGATTGGTTTTGGCCCGCCCATCGCGGTGATCAGATCGGCCTCGCTCGCCGGGGCCACGCGCTTGGCGGGATAGGAATGGGCGTTTCCGGCCCAGTTGGACCACAGCACCCGGCCTTGGCCGTCAATCGCGGGAAGGGCTTCGGGCTCGCGGCTGAGGTACCAGCGCCGTCCGGCAAGCCCGCCTGCGCCCAGCGCCAATGCGCCGACGCCGCCCAGCAAGACCTTGCGCCGGGACGTCACTTGCCGCCCTCGCGCCCGGCCATGAATTTGATCAGCGCCTTCAGATCTTCGGGGGTGCATTCGAAACACTGGCCGCCGGCCGGCATCCCGCCCTTGCCCTGGATCGCGGCGGCCAGCAGCGCCTCCTCACCCAGCGCCCAGCGCGGATCCCACAGCGTCCGGTCTCCGGTCAGCGGGGCGAGCGAATCCGCCACCGTGTGGCAGGCTTTGCACGATCCGGCATAGAGCTGTGCCAGGCGCGGATCGGCGGGGGAGAGCGCGGCGCTTTGCTCGGCAGTCAGCGGTTTGGGCGGCGCTTCACCACAGGCGGCGAGCGCCAGTACCGATAAGACAAACAAAAGCCGCATCAATCGCCCCTCTTCCAAGGGGGTCATCATGCGGCCTTTGTTCAATTAGGCAAGAGGCGGCTGGTGTTAGCCCCAGCGGCGCTGACCGCCACCGTTGGGCTTGCCGCCACCGGGCTTGCGCGGTGCCCCACCATCACGGCGCGGCTGGCCGCCGTCCGAACGGGGTGCACCCTGACCGTCACGGCGCGGAGTCTGACCATCACGGCGGGGGCCTTGCCCATCGCGGCGCGGGGCCCCACCATCCTGACGCGGACGATCATCACGGCGCGGGGCCGGGCGATCATCGCGGCGCGGAGCCTGCCCATCGCGGCGCGCTTCAGGGCGCGCCTCGCGGCTCGGCATATGGCCAAAGGCACGGGCTTCGCGTTCTTCATTGGCGAGCGGATTGAACACCGGGCCGCGCGGGGCGCTGGCTTGGCGGCTGTCACCGATCCGTTCGTTGCGAATGTACTGATCGCGCGACTGTCCATCGCGGCCTTGACCGCCGGGTGCCCGGTTCTTGTTCTGGCGCGGGCCACCACGGCCACCACCAGCACCACCGCGCGCACCGCTACGCCCACGGGCATCGCGTTCTTCGCGGCGGGCATCCTGCTCGGCCTCGGCCGGCTTGCGGCTGGGGGCGGGCAAGCGCGCGGCTTCCTGCTGGAAATTTTCCGGCAAGGGCAGCTGCGCCAGTTTCACATCGGTCAGCCGCTCGATATCGCGGATATAGGTCTTTTCGTCGGGAGCGACGAAGCTGACGGCAACGCCGTCGGCACCCGCGCGCGCCGTCCGCCCGATCCGGTGCACATATTGCTCGGCCACGTTGGGGATTTCAAAGTTGAACACATGGCTCACCCCGGACACGTCGATGCCGCGTGCGGCGATGTCGGTCGCGACCAGCACCGGCGTGGTGCCCTTGCGGAAGGCCAGCAGCGCGGCGGTGCGCTGGGCCTGGCTCTTGTTGCCGTGGATCGCGGCAGCATTGACGCCGGCGGTGTTGAGGTGGCGAACTACCCGATCGGCGCCGTGCTTGGTCCGGGTGAACACCAGCGTGCGTTCGATCTCGCCCGATTCAAGGCCCTTTTTCAGGCTGATCGTCAGCAGGGCCTGCTTTTCAGCCTGGTTGATGAAGATCGCATATTGTTCAACCCGCTCGGCCGTGGTGGCCTGCGGCGAAACTTCGACCCGCACCGGGTTGTTGATGAACTGCTTGCCAAGGTCAGCGATGGCCTTTGGCATGGTCGCGGAAAAGAACAGGCTCTGGCGTTCCTTGGGCAGCATCGCGGCAACGCGCTTCAAGGGAACGATAAAGCCCAGGTCCATCATCTGATCGGCTTCGTCGAGCACGAAGATTTCGACATTGCGCAGTGTCAGCGCGCGCTGATCGATCAGATCGAGCAGGCGGCCCGGGGTAG
>JAGNTK010000022.1 GCA_017987575.1 Novosphingobium sp.
GTGATCTACCGCGAACTGTTTCCATCTGGCCTGACCCTGCTGGACAAGGGCCATCTGGGCGAGCTCGGCACCAGCCATCTGGTCGCGCGGCAGGAACTGCGCGCGTTGGTCGCTTCGCTGGGCCTGCCGATGCCAGCGAAGGCCGCGCCGGAACTGGCGCTGAACGCACCGGCCTGATAGAGCGGGGCCATGGGCCGCCTTCTGATACTGTTGATCCTGGGCTGCATTGCCCTGCGCATGCTTACCGGGAAATGGCCCTGGGCCTGGTGGGCCGTATCGCAGCGATCGCAGGATGAGGCACAGGCCCGCGCGCTGCTTGGCTTACACCGAAATGCAACACGTATTCAGATAGAGGACGCGCACCGCCGCTTGCTGATCCGGGTTCATCCGGATCGCGGGGGCAGCAACGAAGCGGTCCATCAGGCCAACAATGCCCGAGACCTGCTGCTAACCAGGGCAGCACGTAGCGAAACGGAGAAAGCATGACCCATCAGTTCCATCCCACCGTACTGCGCGAATACGACATTCGCGGGATCATCGGCGAGACGCTGGGCGAAGCGGATGCCTATGCGATTGGTCGCGGCTTTGCGACGCTGCTGGGGCAGGCGGGCGGGCGCACAGTCGCGGTGGGTTATGACGGGCGGCTCAGTTCGCCAATGCTCGAAGAAGCGCTGGTTCGCGGGATCAACGATAGCGGGCTCGATGCCGTCCGGGTCGGAATGGGCCCCACCCCGATGCTCTATTATGCCGAGGCGTCAGCCGAAGATGTACAGGGCGGCATTCAGATAACTGGCAGCCACAATCCCGCCAATTACAATGGCTTCAAGATGGTATTTCAGGGCCGGCCGTTCTTCGGTGATGATATTCAGGAATTGGGTCGGCTCGCTGCTGTTGGCGCATGGACCAACGGAACAGGTACCCACCAGCGGCGCGACGTTATGGATGCCTATATCGCGCGGATGATCGAAGGTCTCGCCGGGATCGACCACGCCGCCCTCGCGCAGCTCAAGATTGGCTGGGACGCTGGCAACGGCGCCGCTGGACCCGCGCTCGAACTGCTCGTCGAACAAATTCCTGGAGAGCACCATCTGCTATTCACCGAAGTTGATGGGAATTTTCCGAACCATCATCCGGATCCCACTGAAGAAAAGAATTTGGCCGATCTCAAAGCGCTGGTCGCGGCCAAGAAGCTCGATTTCGGGGTGGCTTTTGATGGCGATGGTGACCGGATCGGGGCGATTGACGGGCAGGGCCGGGTGATCTGGGGTGACCAGTTGCTCATGATCTACGCTGAAGACCTCCTGCGCATTCTGCCCGGAGCCGCGATTATCGCGGATGTGAAGGCATCGCGGGCTCTATTCGAGCGGGTCATTCAGCTTGGTGGACGGCCGACTATGTGGAAAACCGGACACAGCCTGATTAAATCCAAAATGAAGGAGATTGGCGCGCCCTTGGCTGGCGAGATGAGCGGCCACGTCTTTTTCGCGCACGAGTACTACGGCTTTGATGATGCGCTCTATGCAGCGATCCGGCTGATTGCGGCTTCGATCCGGCTCGGCAAATCGGTGACGGAACTGCGCGGCGAAATGCCCGCGCTGGTCAACACGCCCGAACTGCGTTTTCAGGTTGATGAAAGCCGCAAGTTCGCGGTGATTGAGGAAGTCCGTGATCGGCTTTCGGCAGCTGGCGCGGATGTCGATGCCACGGATGGTGTGCGGGTTTCCACCTCCGACGGCTGGTGGCTCTTGCGCGCATCGAACACCCAGGACGTGCTGGTTGCGCGCGCCGAAAGCGATGATCAGGCCGGGCTGGACCGGCTGATGGAACAGATCGACGCACAGCTCGCGGCAAGCGGGCTGGAGCGCGGCCCGCAAGCGGGGCACTAGACCACGGCGAGCGCCCCGCCGCCCAGCGCAAGCAGGCTGACCAGCATCGCGCAGGCGCCTGGCCAGCTCTTTTTCCATCCAGCCAAGCTGAGCAAGGTTGCCGTTTTGAACAGCGTGTTGAGCGTCACGGGCAGCGCCAGCACCAAGGCAGCGACGCGCGGCGTGAGGGTTCCGCTCGGCAGATTACCCATCGTGATGATCGCCGAATCGACATCAACCGTGCCGGATATCGCCAGCACAGCGGCAAGCCCGGCATCGCCGTACTGCTCCAGCACCCAACGCGCGGCCAGCGTCAGCGCCATGGTCAGAGCCATCAGTAAGAGCGCTGGCTTGAGGTCGAACGGATTGCGCACAGTGATCGCCTCGGTCCCATCCGCCCGCGGTGATGCGGGCCCGCGCAGGATAAGCCAGCACGCTAGCAAGCTAGTCAGCATTGCGGGTAGCGCCAGAATGGCAAAACCAGCCAAGGCAAACGGCGCCAAGGCCGCAGTCAGCAGGGTCACCCGCAGGAACATCGTCGCACTGGCCAGAGCTACTCCGGCATTGTGCAGCCGGGGATCTCCTGCGCCATCGCGCAATTTTCCGGCGAGTGCTGCGGTGACAGCGGTTGAAGAGACCATTGATCCCGCTGCCGCCGTCGCCAGAATGCCGCGGGCCGGGCCGAGCAGCTTGACTCCGGCATAGCCCGCGAACGAGAAGCCCGAGACAAGTACCACCACCAGCCACAATTGGCGCGGACGCCAGGCCCCATAGGGGCCGAACGGCGTGTCCGGCAGCAGCGGCAGGATCACCAGCGCGATCAGCGCAAAACGGGCGATTGCGTGCATCTCCTGCTCGTCAATGTGCCGCAGCCAGTGATGCCAACGGTTGCGCTGGGCGAGCACCAGCACGGTGGTTCCGGCCAGCGCCGAAGCGAGCGCATAGTCACCGCTGCCAGCCAGAAATCCAGCCGCTAGGGTAATCAGGCCGGTCAGGCTGGAGGTGCCGCTGATTGAGGCGCGGCCTTTGGTAGAGCGCCAATAGCCGAGCAAGACCAGCACGGCGCTGGCGGCAAGCAGCACCGTTGCCAGACCTTCGGCTCGCGCTTGCAGTGAACCGGCGATCCCGCCCGCCAGCCCGAGCAGGCCGTAAGTACGCACGCCGGCAAAGCGGCTTCCGGGCACGCTCGACCGACTGGCCCAGCCGCGCTGCACCCCGATCAACAAGCCAAGCGCCAGCGCGAGGCCGATTGCGATCAGGTCTGGGCCGGTGGATGTCTGCATCGTCGCTGTGATGGCACTGTCAGCACCGCGAAGGAAGGACCAAGGTGCGTTGCGGGTCAAGCCGTGCCAAGCTGCGCGCTATGGGCACTCCCGAACTTCCTCCTGAACTGGCCAAATGGTTCACCGCGCGGGGCTGGCGGCTGCGGCGACATCAGGCGGAGATGCTGGAGGTAGCGGCGCTGGGCCGCCACGCGTTGCTGGTGGCTGATACCGGCGCGGGCAAGACACTCGGTGGGTTCTTGCCGACGCTGGCCGATTTCTGCCCATCGCGGCTAGACGGAGCACCGCCGCCTGACGGGCTACACACGTTATACGTCTCTCCGCTCAAGGCGCTCGCGCACGATGTTCAGCGCAACCTGCTGACCCCGGTGGCGGAACTGGGTCTGCCACTGCGGATCGAGGTGCGCAGCGGTGATACGCCGTCTGATCGCAAGGCCCGGCAGCGCGCCCGGCCGCCGCAAGTGTTACTGACGACGCCCGAATCGTTGTCGTTGCTCTTGTCATACCCTGAGGCAGAGACGCTGTTTTCTGGCCTGAAGCGGGTGGTGATCGACGAAATTCACGCCTTCGCCCCGACCAAGCGCGGCGATCTGCTAGCTTTGGCGCTGACCCGTCTGCAGGCCTTGGCGCCAGGGTTGCAGCGGGTTGGCCTATCGGCGACATTGGCGGATCCGGCGGCTTTCGCGCAGTGGTTGGCACCAGCGGGCGAAGCGTTGCAGGTCTCGGTTGTTGAAGGTGAGCAGGGGGCAAAGCCTGAGCTATCGATCCTGTTGCCGGAGCAGGCGCGGGTGCCGTGGGGTGGGCATGCAGCGACCTGGGCGGTGCCGCAGCTGATCGAAGCGATCAAGGCCAACCGGACCACGCTGATCTTCTGCAACACGCGGTTTTTGGCCGAGTTCATCTTTCAGCAGCTGTGGAACGCGAATGAGGATGTTCTGCCGATCGGGGTGCACCACGGGTCGCTGTCCAAAGAGGCGCGGCGCAAAATCGAAGGGGCGATGGCGCGTGGGGAACTGCGGGCGTTGGTCGCCACTTCCAGTCTCGATCTAGGGGTCGACTGGGGCGATATTGATTTGGTGGTCCAGATGGGCGCACCCAAAGGTTCGTCGCGGCTGTTGCAGCGGATCGGGCGGGCGGGGCACCGGCTTGATGTCGCTAGCCGGGCATTGCTGGTGCCGGGCAACCGGTTTGAGTTTCTGGAGGCCTTTGCGGCGGAACAAGCAGTCGAGGTGGGGCAGCGCGATGGAGAGGCGTTCCGGCCGGGCGGGCTGGACGTGCTGGCCCAGCACGTGATGGCGCGGGCCTGTTGCGGGCCGTTCGATGGTGATGCTTTGCTGGAAGAGGTGCGTTCATCATCGGCCTATGACTGGATCGATCCGGCGATCTGGGCGCGGGTGCTCAGCTTTGTCGGGAACGGCGGTTATGCCTTGCGCGCCTATGACCGGTTTCAGCGGATCACGCTGGGCCGTGACGGTTTGTGGCGACTGACCCACCCGGACCACGCCGCGCGGTTTCGGCTCAATGCCGGGATCATCATCGACAGTGAAATGGTCGATGTGCGGTTTCGTAATGGCCGTTCACTGGGGCGGGTCGAAGAAAACTTTGCCGCGGGGCTGCGGCCCGGCCAGACGTTCCGCTTCGCCGGACTCGATCTGGAAGTTGAGGCGATGCGTGATACCGAACTGGTGGTGCGCGCTGCCAAGAAGACCGGACAGATCCCGAGCTATATGGGTCAGCGGCTGCCTTTGACCACGCATCTCGCGGGGCGGGTCCAGGCCTTGCTGGCGGACCGGGCGGGCTGGGGGCAGTTCCCGGATGATGTTCGCGAATGGCTCGAGGTGCAGGGCTGGCGATCTGAACTGCCGGGGCCGGGGCGGCTGCTGGTTGAGAGTTTTCCGCATGAAGGCAAGCACTTCACCGTGTTCTATTGCTTTGAGGGCTGGCCGGCGCACCAGTCGCTGGGGATGCTGTTGACGCGGCGGATGGAGCAGCGCGGCCTTTCGCCAATGGGTTTTGTTGCCAACGATTACTCGTTCGCGGTCTGGAGCTTGCGCCCGGTGGACGATCCGGCGGCACTCTTGTCGTCCGATATTCTGGCAGATGAATTCACCGAATGGGTGGAAGACAGCTACCTGCTTAAGCGCGCGTTCCGTGAAGTCGCGGTGATCTCAGGTCTGGTTGAACGCCAACAGCCCGGCCAGCGCAAGAGCGGGCGGCAGGTGACCTTCTCGACTGACCTGATCTATGATGTGCTGCGCAAGCATGAGCCTGACCATGTGCTGATCGAGGCTGCATGGGCCGATGCGCGCGCGCGGATGACGGACATCGGCCGGTTAGCCGATCTGCTCGAGCGGGCCGGACGCGAGGTGCGGCATGTGGTGCTTGACCGGGTCAGTCCACTGGCAGTGCCAGTGCTGGTGATGATTGGACGTGAGAGCCTTCCGCAAGGTCAGGCCGATGATGAGCTATTGCTTGAGGCTGAGGGAATTGCCAGCGCTGCGATGAGGATCGATCCGCCTTGCGAGGATGCCTGCTAGCGCGGCGTTTGAGGTTGCTCTGGTGTATGGGCATGAAAAAGGGGGCGGATTGCGCCGCCCCCTCGTTCAATTTCGAGACTTGAATCTGATCGTTAGCTGATCAGTTCGCCCCGGCTTTGCCCGCGTTCGCGGCCTTACCGAAGACGGCATACTGTTCGTTGCCAACAAATCCAAAGGCAGTCACACCCGAACCCTTGATGATATTCAACACCTGGATGGTGGTATCATAAGGGGCCTGGGCATCCGGCTGGAACTGCAGTTCCGGTTCCGGATTGATCGCCAGCGTCGATTTCAGCAGGCTGACCAGCTGCGAGGTATTAACCGCAGTGCCATTCCACATGATCTCATTATTGGGCATGATCACCAGCTTGTTCTTGTCACGCTTGACCACCACGTCCGGCGGCGGAGCCGACGGATTGGGAAGGTCGATGTTCACGGCGTGGGTGGCCACTGGGATCGTGATGATGAACATGATGAGGAGAACGAGCATGACGTCGATAAGCGGCGTCGTGTTCATTTCCATCATCGGCTCGCCATCGTCATTGCCGCCTGACATTGCCATGGTGGGTTACTCCTGAATAAAGTGAAGATCAGGCGGCCGGTCAGCCGTTCGGATCAACCGGGTTCGAGATGAAGCCGACAGTCGGGTAACCAGCGATCTGGACGTTATAGATCGCACCGGCAACGCAGCGCCACGGGGCAGCAACGTCGCCACGAACGTGGACCTGCGGGACCAGCTCAGGGTTGTCCTTCAAAGCTTCGGGGCCACCCGCACGCTTAACGATCGCATCAAGACGATCATAGGCCTGCTTGGCGAGTTCGTTCGAATCCACCGGGGTGATGTTGTTGAAGTAAATGCGGCACTCGCCACCCAGTGAAGCTCCTTCAAAGCCCGGATCACCCGCGCTCCGTCCGGCAGCATCTGTGGTGCTGACGGTAAGCAGGAGATTCTCGACCTTGTCCTTCGATTCCTGTGAAGGCATCACAGGAAGCTTGAGCTTCTGAATCGTCTGGATGGCAACCGGAACCGCGATGAGGAAGATGATCAGGAGCACCAACATCACGTCCACCAGTGGCGTGGTGTTGATATCCGACATCGGCTTTTCCTCGCCGCCGCCTCCCATCGAAATCGCCATGGGCTAATTCCTATCTTTGCTTTTCCTCGGATCCGGGCAGGATCGTGATCCTGGCCCGGTCCGACTGAAAGTCAGCGCAAAAGGAGATTTCCCCTTGCGCCGACCAGACGACTTACTGCTTGGCAGCCGGAGCAGCGGCAGCCGGCTTGGCAGCCGGAGCGGCGGTTACGGCAGGCTTGACGGCGCCCTTCGAGTTGATGTTGGCCAGCACGTCGGTCGAGAAGCCATGCAGCAGCTCGGCGATCCGCTTGTTGCGGGCCTGCAGATAGTTGTAGGCAAGCACGGCAGGCACAGCGACCAGCAGACCAAGTGCGGTCATGATCAGTGCTTCACCAACCGGGCCAGCAACCTTGTCGATCGAAGCCGAACCGGCGATGCCGATTGCGATCAGTGCGCGATAGATGCCGACCACGGTCCCGAACAGACCGATGAACGGCGAGGTTGCACCGACAGTGGCGAGGAACGGCAGGCCGCCAGCCAGACGGGCGTTGATCGAAGCTTCCGAACGTTCCAGCGAGCCGTGCAGCCAGTCATGCGCTTCCAGCGACTCGGTCATCTTGCCGTGGGCTTCCTGAGCCGACAGGCCGTCTTCGACCACCTGGCGCCAGGCGCTGTTCTTTTCGAGCTTGGCAGCGCCTTCTTTCAGGCTGGGCGCGCGCCAGAAGCTGGACTTCATTTCCTTGTACTGACGCATCAGCTTGTTCTGTTCGATCCACTTGGTGATCAGGATGAAGAACGAACCGAACGACATTACGCCCAGGATGATGACGGTGGCATAAGCGATGAAACCGCCCTGCTCCAGCGCTTCGGCAAAGCCGAACTTGTTCTGCGGAGCCGCTTCGGCGGCAGCGGCGAGAAGTTCAAAAATCATGCGAAAGTCCTCTCAAGAGAAATAAGTTGAAACTGACTGGACCGCTTTGGCTTGGTTGAAGCGGGCCGAACCTAGAAAAACGAAAGCGGAGTTATTCCTTCGGGATCACCCAACGGACGCGGCTGGAATAGGAACCCGTGGTTGGGTTGCCTTCACCATCGGTCGCTGGCGTAAAGCGCGCGCGGCGCATCACGTTGGAGCAGGTTGCCTGATCGAGATCGGCCGAGCCGCTCGAGCTGGTTACATCGCAACCCGTTGCCCGGCCATCGGTACCCACGGTCACGCGGAACCCGGTGACGCCTTCGCGTTCTTCACGCAGGGCGCGCGTCGGATAGTCGTTGGTTGTCGCCCAGTTGCCGGGGTTACCCTTGGGCTGTGCGCTCTTCGGGGTGAACTTGGGCTGCGGCGGCGGCGGCGGCGCAGCCGCCGGGCCCGGAGGCGCAACAACCAGCACCGGCGGCGCAGGCGGCGGCGGTGTGGTTACAGTGGTGACCGGCGGCGAGACATTGCTCACGTTGATCTTCGGTGGAGGCGCCACGATCGGAGGCGCAGCAGCCATCTTCTTTGGCGGCGGCGGCGGCTCCTTCTTGGGCTCGTCCTTCTTGATGTCGACGGTCGTTACCTTTTTGACCACCTGTTTGAACCCTTCATAGGCAAGGCCGGTAACCAGCGCATAGCCTAGGGCCAGGTGCAAAAGGGCAACGACGACAAAGGCGGCAATCTTGTTGCCACTAACTTCTTGGTCAGCGTAAGCCATCCTGACGCATCACTCCTAAAACAGTCCCCCGGGAAACACCCGGACCCAATGCCAACCTTAAGCGAGAATCGCCAAAGGCCGACATCCAACTTGTAAGTTTCCGCCCTGCGGGTCAATTCAGGAAACCTAGCGGGCACCCCAACGACCGCAAGGTCAGAATTGCGGGCCTATATTTTTATTTGGCCCGATTTTTGGAGCTTTAACCGGGTGGCAGGCAAGGCGCAACGCTTTATCGGTTAACCCTCGATTCACCTGTGTTAATGCGAAGAAGTCGCCTAAAGCCCAGCAATCAGGGCCTTTTGGCCTGATCGCCAGAAAATCGTTAGGGGATAAGTGAGATCCGATGATCAAGCATAATTTCCGTGTATTGCCGCTCTGCACGGCTTTGATGGCCGCTGTACCGGCGATCCCGCTCCATGCCGATTCGCCAGCGCCGTTGCCCACAGCCGGCGCAGTGCTGAGCTATGCCGATCTGGCCGATCTGACGGATTCGACTCCGTTGGTGATTCGGGCCCAGCCGCGCAAGATCATTCCGGTTGAGCCTGAGCGGTCGCGCGGACTGCGGCCTGGATGGGGCCGGTTTTATGTCGAGGCGCGCACGGAAGGGGTGATCGCAGGCACGGTCCCGCTGGGGGCTGATCTGCGCTATCTGGTTGATCTGCCGCTTGATGCAAAGGGCAAACCCGTTCCGTTCAAGAAGAAGAGCGTGGTCTTGTTTGCCCGTCCGGTTCCGGCCCGTCCCGGCGAATTGCAGCTGGTCCGGCCCGATGCCCAGATCCTGTGGGACCCAGCCTTTGATGCGCGGTTAAGGGCGGTGATCAAGGAATTCTATGCAGCAGACGCGCCGCAGCGCGTAACCGGGGTTCGCGAAGCGATTCATGTCGGCGGCGATTTGGCGGGATCGGGCGAAACGCAGCTTTTTCTCGCAACGGCCAATGGCGAGCCTGCGGCGATCACCGTCTCCCGCCAGCCCGGTGCAGCCCCGCGCTGGACCGTGTCGTTCTCGGAAGTTGTGTCGGGCGACGCCGCAACGCCGAAACGCGATACGCTGGCGTGGTACCGGCTCGCCTGTTTCCTGCCGTCGCAATTGCCTGCGGCAGCGAACATATCGCCCGCCGCGCCCGATCGAACTGCTGCGGCGCGGGACTATCGCTATGTGCTTGAACAGCTTGGACCCTGCCCCCGTAGCCGCAAATAGCGCGCTTGCCCCGGACGGGACTGCCGCTTAAGGCCCGCCGCAGGAAAGGGGCGATCATGGCCGAACCGTTGCGTGTTGCACTTGCAGGACTGGGGACTGTTGGCATCGGAGTGATCCGACTGATTGAGGCCAATGCCGCGCTGATTGCGCGCCGGGCCGGACGGCCGATCCAGATATCCGTTGTTTCAGCCCGCGACCGCAGCCGGTCCCGCGGGGTCGACCTGTCGCCCTATGCCTGGGAAGACGATATGGTGATCCTGGGCGAGCGGGCCGATGTCGATGTGGTGGTCGAAATGGTTGGCGGGTCCGACGGTCCGGCACTGGCCTTGGCCCGGACTACGATCGAGGCCGGAAAGGCGCTGGTGACTGCCAACAAGGCGATGATTGCGCATCACGGGCTGGAACTGGCCGCCAAGGCCGAAGAGCAAAAGGTTGCGCTGAAGTTCGAAGCCGCGGTGGCGGGCGGCATTCCGGTTATCAAGGGCCTGCGCGAAGGCGCTGCCGCCAATGAGATCGAGCGGGTTTACGGGATACTCAACGGCACCTGCAATTACATCCTGACGGTGATGGAAGATACCGGACGGGATTTTGCCGATGTGTTGAGCGAGGCCCAGGCCAAGGGCTATGCCGAGGCAGATCCGGCATTCGATGTCGAAGGCACCGATGCGGCGCACAAGCTGTCAATCCTGGCGGCGATCTGCTTTGGCTCAAAGATCGATTTCGGCTCGGTCGAAACTGCTGGGATCACCCGGCTGCGCGCTGCCGATATCGCCCAGGCGGCCTCGCTTGGTTATGTCATCCGGCTTATCGGAATGGCAGAGGCGGATGCAAGGAACGGCGCGAAGGCGCTGTTTCAGCGTGTCCAGCCGCACCTGGTCCCGGTCGATCACCCGCTGGCCCACGTCGATGGCGCGACCAACGCTGTTGTCGCCGAAGGAGACTTTTCCGGAAGACTTCTGTTTCAAGGCGCAGGGGCCGGCGATGGCCCGACGGCAAGCGCGGTGGTGGCCGATCTGATCGACATTGCCCGCGGAGAACTTGGCAACGCTTTTTCAGTGCCGGTCGGAGAGCTGGAAGCGCTGGGTCAGGCCGAAACCGGGCACCGGATGGGCCGGGCCTACATCCGCTTCATGGCAGCGGATCGGCCAGGTGTGCTGGCAGAGATCACAGCTGCGCTGCGTGATGCGGGGGTCTCGATCGAAAGTCTGATCCAGAAAGGCCGGGCGGCAGAGACAGGTGAAGCGATGGTCGCAATGGTTACCCACGAAGGTCCCGAAAGTGCTGTGCGCAAGGCAGTCGAGCTGCTGGGCGGTTCGGTGAGCCTTACTGAACCTCCACTCGTCCTCCAGATTCTAAGCAACTAGGGTTCTGGCATTTCGCCTTTGGCGATTTTGTCGGCGTCTGATCCGGGCGGTGCCTCGGGCAGTTTGGTTACGTCAGTATAGTAGACTGGCGGAGGGGCCCATCCGCCCTGAATGCAGACTGGCTTTGGATGCTTGCGGCAATCCAGTGTATCCATATCGGGTGCGCGTGGCACGCCATTGTTAAGCGCGCGGCGCCCTTCGAGGGTATTGGCATCGTAGCGGCTTTCAGGTTCGAAACGCTGATCTTCGCCACGGTCGACACAGACCACGATCTCGTCACTGCCCGGTTCCTGGCGGCACCGCTTGCGGGGATCGGGCGCGCCATAGACTTTTTTGGTCTGTTCGACCCGCTTTTCCACTTTTGCATCAAGAGCTTCAGGGGAATCAGATGGTGCCGGATCGCTTTGCGCCAGGGCCGGCGAGGCAAGCGCCAGCGCCGCTATCAAGCCCAGAGGCAACCTTTTCACAGCGCGCTCCTGCTTGTCCGCCAAGACGCTGCAAAGAGCGGCCGGTCGCTTAATCACGGCTGAACAGGGGATGCGGTGCTGCCCCCTCGACAGCGCGTGCGCGCGGGGCTAAGCGCGCGCTTACATACCTATTCAAGGATCCAGTTCAGCACCATGACCAAGCCTACTACCCCCGCCAGCCAGGTGCTTGATCGCGTACTGGTGCTCGAAATGGTCCGTGTTACCGAGGCGGCTGCGATTGCGGCTTCAAAGCTGGTCGGACGCGGCGATGAAGAGGCTGCGGATGCCGCTGCGGTTGAAGCGATGCGCGCGGCGCTGAACGAGCTGGCGATGGACGGAACTGTCGTGATCGGCGAAGGCGAGCGTGATGAGGCGCCGATGTTGTTTATCGGCGAAAAGGTCGGCTCTGCCCAAGGAACCGGGCCGAAGATCGACATCGCGCTCGATCCCCTCGAAGGGACTACGATCACAGCTAAGGCTGGCCCCAATGCGCTGGCCGTCCTCGCGGTGGCTGAAGAAGGCAACTTGCTCAACGCGCCTGATGTTTACATGGACAAGCTGGCGGTCGGCCCGGGCTATCCCGAAGGGATCATCGATCTGGCCAAGAGCCCGACCGAGAACGTGAAGGCTGTTGCGGCGGCCAAGGGTGTCCAACCCGACGATATTATCGTTTGCGTGCTTGATCGTCCGCGTCACGCTGATCTGATTGCGGAACTGCGCGGATTGGGTTGCGGCGTAGTGCTGATCGGCGATGGCGATGTGGCAGGCGTAATTGCGGTGACCAACCCCGACACCACGATTGATCTCTACATGGGTTCGGGCGGTGCGCCCGAGGGCGTGCTGGCCGCCGCTGCATTGCGCTGCGTCGGCGGACAATTCCAGGGCCGCCTGCTGTTCCGCAACGACGATGAGCGTGGCCGCGCCCGCAAATGGGGAATCGACGATCTGAACAAGATCTACACCCGCGATGAACTGGCCAAGGGCGACTGCATCTTCGCCGCGACCGGGGTCACAGATGGCTCGCTGCTGAAAGGCGTCAAACGGCTGAAAGATGGGGTCATCACCACCAACACCGTGGTGATGCGGGCCAGCACCGGGACGGTCCGCTGGGTTTCGGGCGAGCACCGCAACAAGAGCTGATCCACGCCTTCTTGGCTTTGGCGTATTGCATTCGCGCTACCCTTGGCTAAGGCCCGCGCAGGGCTGAAACGCGCGGGGAAGGGCACGAATCATGAAAATCCTGGCCGGGAATTCAAACCTGCCGCTGGCGCGGGCCATCGCGGGCTATCTTGAGCTTCCTCTGACCAACGCCGATGTGCGCAAATTCGCCGATGACGAAGTGTTCGTTGAAATTCATGAAAACGTCCGCGGCGAAGATGTGTTCGTGATCCAGTCGACCTCTGCGCCGGCCAATGACAACCTGATGGAATTGCTGATCTGCATCGATGCGCTGCGCCGCGCCTCGGCCAAGCGGATCACTGCGGTTGTGCCCTATTTCGGCTATGCCCGGCAGGACCGTAAACCCGGCCCGCGCACGCCGATATCGGCCAAGCTGGTCGCCAATCTGATCACCAAGGCGGGGGCTGACCGGGTGCTCGCGGTCGATCTCCACGCCGGGCAGATTCAGGGCTTTTTCGATATCCCGACCGACAATCTTTACGGTGCGCCGGTGATGGCGGCCGATATTCTGGCCCGCAATTCGGACGGCAACCTGATGGTCGTCTCGCCCGACGTCGGCGGCGTGGTCCGTGCCCGGGCACTGGCCCGGCGGCTCGACAATGCGCCACTGGCGATCGTCGACAAGCGCCGCGACAAGCCGGGTTCATCCGAAGTGATGAATATCATCGGCGATGTGAAGGGCCGCAATTGCATCCTGATCGACGACATAATCGATTCGGGCGGCACCCTGTGCAACGCCGCCCAGGCCCTGATGGATGATGGTGCCAAAAGCGTGACGGCCTATCTGACCCACGGCGTGCTTTCAGGAACGGCGGTCGAGCGGGTCAGTGCTTCGGCACTGAAAGAACTGGTGATCACCGACACCATCCAGGCCACAGAAGCCGCCGCCGCTTCAACCAAGATTCGCGTTCTCTCCATCGCCCCGCTGATTGGCGAAGCGATCCAGCGGATTGCCGAGGAAAGCTCGGTTTCGAGCCTGTTTGACTGATGCGCGAATTTTTCGAAAAAGCGTACTTCCACGAGCTTGAACGGAAATCGAAAATTCAAGCTGCTGCCGCTTTTCCGTTGGGGATTGCAACGATATCTATTGGACTCTTGAAGTTCATTATCGAAAATATCTCAGTCGAAAAAAGTTGCAATTATCTTGCGTGGGTGCTGTTTATCTTTTCACTATTCGCAATGGTGAGAATGTTTGTCTTGGCAAATGGCTTTCTAGATTTCGGATCCTACGAGGTAATTTCAAAATCTGATGATTATCTTCTTCACTTTCAGGAATTGAAGCGATTTTGTGTTGAGCACCCTACTGCGCAATCTCCAGAGGTGACGATTGACGAACATCTGATCGTTGATTTCAGCAAATGTGCCACGATAAACGCAGCAGTTAACGACCGCCGAGCTGAGCAGCTTTACGAACTCAACCTGACCGCCTATATGTTGATATTATCAGCGCTGATTTCAGCTGCCGTACTAATCCTTGAAATGAGGCTGGGCTAATCATGAGTGACAAGGGCAAACCACCACCCCCGCCACCCCCTCCCCCACCGCCAACGCGAAGTGTCAAGGACGGCGCAAACACTAAGCCACCGAAAATCAGTTAGTCCAGCTGAGGTGAAGCTGACCGCTGAAATCGCCCTCGCTCACCGCCTTGCCGATGCGGCCCGGGCGGTGATCCTGCCACATTTCCGTGCCAACACCGCCGCCGAGCGCAAGTCTGATGCCACGCCCGTGACCTTGGCGGACCGTGCCGCTGAAGAGGCAATGCGGGCCTTGATCGCGGCAGAGTTTCCGAACGATGCGGTGCATGGCGAGGAATTTGGGGCGAGCACCGGAACTTCGAGCCGGACCTGGGTGCTCGATCCGATCGATGGGACCACCGCGTTTCTGGCCGGACGACCGTTGTTCGGAACCTTGATTGCGCTGGTGGTCGAAGGCTGGCCGGTGCTGGGGGTGATCGATCAGGCGGTGCTGGGCGAACGCTGGGTCGGGGTTACGGGTCAGCCAACCTTGTTCAACGGCCAGCCGGTCCGCACCCGCGCTTGCCGCGAGCTGAGCGATGCGGCGCTGGCTACCACCGGGCCACACTATTTCGATCAGCACGATGGCGATCACTTCATGGCGCTGGCGGCCAAGACCGATCATCGCCGAATGGTGATGGGCGGGGATTGCTATAACTACGCGATGCTGGCCTCAGGCCATCTCGACGTTGTTTGTGAAGCGAATCTCAAGCTGCACGACTACGCTGCGCTGGTGCCCGTCGTTGAGGGCGCAGGCGGGACGATGTGCGACTGGAACGGCGAACCGCTCCACGCCGCCAGTTCAGGCCATGTCCTCGCGCTGGGCGATCCGGCGCGACTGGATGATGTGGTTGAGGCGCTGGCCTGCGCGCATTGATTTGTGCGCTGATCGCCTCCGCGATCAGCCTGACCTAGCCAGCCCGCTCCCCCGGCCCGACCACCCACAGGGTACCATTAACGGGTGGTCGGGCCGGGGGAGCGGGCTGGCTAGGCTAGGACAGGCGGATGCCTGTCCGCACTGCCGTCAGGCAGATAATGCCGCTTTCACAAAGTCTGCAGCCCGCTCCCCGATCATGATCGAGGGGGCATTGGTATTGCCCGAAACCAGCCGCGGCATGATCGAGGCGTCGGCTACCCACAGGCCTTCGATCCCCTTGGCCTTGAGCGTGGGATCGACAACCGCGGCATCGTCGCTGCCCATCCGGCAGGTGCCGACCGGGTGATAGACGGTATCGGCGCGGCTGCGGATCAGCTGATCGAGCGCGGCATCGTCGGCCAGATCGACCGGGTGGCGCGCTGTCGGCCCAAAGTCGGTCAGCGGGGCAACTTCGGCGATCCGGTACATTGTCCGCACCCCGGCACGCAGCGTTGCGATGTCGCGATCGTCGCTGAGGAAATTGGGATCGATCACAGGCGCCGCCGCCGGATCGGAACTGGCCAGCCGCACCGTGCCCCGGCTTTCGGGGCGCAGCACGCAGGCGTGGATCGAGAAGCCGTGGCCATGCACTGAGGTACGGCCGTGATCTTCGAGCATCGCAGGGACGAAGTGGTACTGGATATCGGCTGCGGGCAGGCTGGGGTTTGTGCGCCAGAATCCGCCGCCCTCGGCAAACGGCGTGGTCATGATCCCGGTCCGCCCCCGGCGATGTTCGATGATCGCCTTCAGCATCCGCCACGACCCGCCCAGCGAATCGCCGATCAGCTCCTTGGATTCAGTGGCCCAACTGGCGACGAAATCGATGTGATCCTGCAAATCATCGCCGACTGCCGGCTTGTCGAGCGCTACCGCGATACCGTGTTCGGCCAGATGCGCGGCTGGGCCAATTCCTGACAGCATCAGGATCTGCGGCGAGCCAAAGGCCCCGGCCGAGAGCACAACCCCGCCGCGCGCGCGGATCACTTCGCGCCTTTTTCCGAATCGGACGGCGACGCCGGTTACCCGGCCATTCTCGATCACCAGCTTTTCGACCAGGGCCCCGGTCCGGATCGCCAGGTTTGGCCTCTCGGACAGATAGGCCCGCGCCGCTGACCAGCGCTCACCGGCCTTCTGGGTGACTTGATAGAGCCCGAAACCGTCTTGCTGCGCGCCGTTGAAATCGGGCGTGCTGCCTAGTTGAAGACTCTCTGCGCTGGTAACAAAGGCCTTGCTCCCAGGGTTGGGCCAGCGCTGGTCCATCACGTTCAGCGGGCCGTTGCTGCCGTGGAATTCATCGCCGCCCCGCTCGTTGCCTTCAGCCCGTTTGAAGTAGGGAAGGACATCGTCATAGGCCCAGCCGGGGCAACCCAACTGCGCCCACTGATCGTAGTCGAACTTGTTGCCGCGAATGTAGATCATCGCGTTAATCGCCGATGATCCGCCAAGGCCCCGCCCGCGCGGCTGATAGCCAATCCTGCCACCCAATCCCTTTTGCGGGACCGTATCGAACCGGTAGTTCGATTTTTTGGGGATCCACGGCATGAACCCTGGGGTTTTGACCCACATGTTGTCGTTGGTGCCGCCCGCTTCGAGCAGGCAGACGCTGCGGCTGGGATCTTCGGCTAGCCGGCCCGCTGCCGCGCTGCCTGCACTGCCGCCACCGATCACGATTACGTCAAATTGATCCATCTGCCCGAGTCCTCAATCGCTTTGGCAGCGGAGTTAATCGTTCACTTAAACCAGCGCAATCCTATTCCGCTGGTGGAGCAGGCTGCAATGCCTGCCACCGCGTCCGCAGCGCATCGGAGGTGTCGCGGCTGCCATCGTGACTCCAGCCCGGCGGGCGCCACAGATAGCCCAGCTTGCTCCCCCAAGGCGCTGACCAGACATCGCGGGCGATCGCGATCCATTCGTGGAACGCCACCCACAGCAGGTTGAAACTGCCCAGTTGCCTGACGATCCCATAGCGGATCTGCTGATCGTCCTGCTCGGCCTGAAATGTGCCGAACAGGCGGTCCCAGACGATGAACACTCCGGCATAATTGCGGTCGAGATAGAGCGGGTTGGTGGCATGGTGGACCCGGTGATGGCTTGGCGTGTTCATCACCGCTTCAAACCAGCGCGGACATTGCTTGATCGCCTCGGTATGAAACCAGAACTGGTAGATCAGGTTGAGCCCCGCGCAGAAGAAGATCATCGCCGGGGGAAAGCCGATCAACAGCAGCGGGAGTCGGAAAATGAAGCCGAAGGCAATTGTGCCGGTCCAGGTCTGGCGAAGTGCGGTCGACAGGTTGTAGTGCTGGCTGGAATGGTGGTTGACGTGACTGGCCCAGAACCAACGAACCCGGTGCGCCGTGCGATGAAAGGCGTAATAGGCCAAATCGTCGAGCACGAAACACAGGGCCCAGGCCCACCAGGTCCAAGGGATGTCAAACAGCCGAAACTGATAGAGCCAGAGGAACACCGCCCCGACGAGTCCGGCGGTCAACAAGCCAGCAACAGAGCTGCCCAGCCCCATCGCCAGCGAGGTAAGCGTATCGCGCGGCTCATAGGCGTCAGGCGATTTGCGCCGGGCCCAAACCATCTCAATCAGCACCAGCAGGATAAAGCCAGGAACGGCGAAATCGACCGGATTGAAGCCAGGTGCCATCGCTCTCAGTTCCCCAACCGGCGCAGGCTGCTGGCCCAGACCTGCGCCTGATCCCCCAGATCGAGCGTGATCGTGCCAAAAGTCTGTTCACCTGTGCCGATTGTCAGCAGGTTTCGATCGAGCCGGGCAAAGGCGTGGCTATCGAGCAACCGCGCAGCAAAATGCGCCCCGTGGCGGCGCAGCAGCAGCACCCGGCCATGGGTGTCGCGCAGCAGCGCACCGATTCCTGCCCGATCAAGCGCCAGGTCCTTGGCAGCAAATCCACAGATCGCTTCTTCCGCCAATCGCCGCGCGTGTTCTTCCCCGGCAATCCGCACGTCCTCGCCCAACCTCAGCTTGCGGGCTATCCAGGCCAGCAGGAGAATTGCGGCAAGCGAGACGCCAAGCTGGGCGAGCTGAAGCAACACGGCGGCCTTAACTCCGCCCAGCCGAGAGCATGTCCATCAGCGCGCGAATCGGTTCGAGATCGTAGCCCGCCTGCGCTGCTGCTGCGGTCAATGCATGAGGGCTGGCGCCGGTGCTGGCCTCGGCCAGCGCCCACAGCAGGGTCGAACGGGTGCCCGATCGGCAATAGGCCAATACCGGACCCTTAGCTTCGGCCAGTACATTCGCCATGGCCCGGACTTGCCCTTCGGACCAGCCGGCGTGGGTTACCGGAATGGCGACATAGCCCATCCCAGCGGCTTTGGCTGCAGCTTCGATCTCAGAGCCTGGCACCTGATCATCACTTTCCCCGTCTGGGCGATTATTGACAATCATAACAACACCTTGAGAGGCGGCGTTGGCAACATCGGCCAGACTGATCTGGGGGCTCGCAAGAACGCGATCATTCAATCGGCGAAACATTGGGCTAGAACTCCTTGCTGTCGCTCTGCCAAGAGCTGCTTGTGCTGGCAAGTGCAGGACGCCAAGTCGCTGCGCGGAATTGCCGCAATTCTGTGCAGAAATGTCACAGTCATCATGCCTGCGAATGCCGTGAGTTCAGACCTTCGCGAATCCATTCGCCATGGCCGATCAATTGGGATATGTGGAAAAGTGCAGAGGAGGGGGCCTTGCGGCCACCTGTCCTGTCGTCTGGAGCGATTCGTCCGCGTTTTCAGGCCGTGTCTAGTGGGGCGATGCGAAGGTACGACTAGGTTTATGGGTTTCGATAGAGGACGTCGCGGCCGTGGGCGCGACAAGCGGGACGGCTTCGGAGAAGAAGGTTTCGATCCATTTGCGGGCAGCGCCGGTGGCGGCGGTGATCGCTTTGGCGGCGGCGGTGGTGACCGGTACAGCGGTGGTGGAAATCGCGGCGGCTTTGGCGGCGGCGGTGGTGGCGGCTTTGGCGGCGGCGGCGGCGGTTTCGGCGGCGGTGATCGCGGCCCACGCTCAGGTGGCGGCGGCTTCGGCGGCCCGCGCGGCGGCGGTGGCGGCGGCGGTGATCGCGGGATGCCGGCCCAGGTCGTTGGCGAAGGCACCGGCGTGGTCAAGTTTTTCAACTCGGCCAAGGGTTTTGGTTTCATCCAGCGCGATGAAGGCGGCGAAGACGTGTTCGTTCACATCAGTGCTGTGGAACGCGCCGGGCTTGAAGGTCTGGCCGAAGGTCAGCAGCTCAAGTTCCAGCTGGTCGATCGCGGCGGCAAGGTTTCGGCCGCTGAGCTCGAAGTTGTCGGTGATGTGATCGCGGTTGAAAAGCGCGCAGAAGCTCCGCAGCGTGAGCTGACCGGCGAACGTTCAACTGGGACGGTCAAGTTCTTCAACGCGATGAAGGGCTTCGGCTTTATCACCCGCGATGACGGACAGGCCGATGCCTTCGTGCACATCAGTGCGGTTGAGCGTTCGGGCATGGCTGGCCTCAATGAGGGTGACCGCCTTGAATTTGATATCGAGGTCGATCGACGAGGCAAGTACTCGGCGGTCAACCTGGTGCCGCGTCAGGATTGATCCCGTCCGCACCCGTTCCGGGGTTGCCCCGGAACTTGCGATTGCCTAAATACGCGCGAATGGCGGCCCCTAAGTCTTTCGGGACTCTGGGGGCCGCCATTTGTCGTTTTCGAGTTTCCCTTATTCCTGTTTGAAACGAAGGAACTATCCCATGTCGATTACCCCGCTGATGCCAGTCTATCCCCGCTGTGGCTTTCGCCCGGTGCGCGGTGATCACTGCCATTTGATCGGGGAAGATGGTCAGCGATATCTCGATTTCGCCGCCGGGATTGCGGTCAATCTGCTCGGCCACAGCCACGAAGGGCTGATCGGCGCGATTCAGCAGCAGGCCGCGACGCTGATGCACGTCTCCAACCTCTATGGCAGCCCGCAGGGTGAGCATCTGGCGCAGCGGCTGGTCGATCTGACCTTTGCCGATACGGTGTTCTTTACCAATTCGGGTGCCGAGGCGGTGGAATGCGCGATCAAGACGGTGCGGGCCTATCACAGCCAAGCCGGCAACGATCACAAGTTTGAGATCATCACCTTCAAGAACGCCTTCCACGGCCGGACCATGGCGACGATCAGCGCGTCCAATCAGGAAAAGATGCACAAGGGCTTTTTGCCGCTGCTGCAAGGCTTCAAATATGTCGACTTTGACGACCTCGAAGGAGCCAAGGCCGCTATCGGACCGAACACCGCTGGTTTCTTGGTTGAGCCGGTTCAGGGCGAAGGCGGGATCCGTCCAGCTAGCCAGGAGTTTATGGCTGGACTGCGTGCGCTGGCGGACGAGCATGATCTGCTGCTTGCGCTCGATGAAGTGCAGTGCGGCGTCGCCCGCACCGGCACGATTTACGCTTATGAGCAGTACGGGATTGTGCCGGATGTCGTCGCGACGGCCAAAGGTCTGGGCGGCGGCTTCCCGATTGGTGCTTGCCTTGCGACCGAGAAAGCCGCACGCGGCATGGTGATCGGCACCCACGGATCGACCTATGGCGGCAACCCGCTCGCGATGGCGGCGGGTGAAGCCGTGCTTGATGCGGTCGCCAACGAAGAGTTCCTCGCCGAAGTCCGCGCCAAGGCCGAACGGCTGCGCGGACGGCTGGAACAGTTCATCGGCAACTATCCTGAACTGTTTGAAAGCGTTCGTGGCATGGGACTGATGCTGGGGATCAAGATGAAGAGCGAGCCGCGGGGTTTAGTGGCGCACTTGCGTGACAACCACCAGTTGCTGACCGTCGCGGCGGGTGACAACACGCTGCGGCTGGTCCCACCGCTCGTGATCGACGACAGCCACATCGATGAATTCTTTGACAAGCTGTCCGCCGGTGCGGCCAGCTATGCCGTGCCGGAACCGGCGGCATGACCCGGCATTTCCTGAACCTGGCCGATGCCGGAGGCGATGCGCTGGCAGCGATGTTGAACGACGCGCTGACCCGCAAGACGGCGCGCGCCGGTCTGCCCAAAGGCGCGGCTGATGCCGACGCGCCACTGGCGGGCCATGTGCTGGCGATGGTGTTTGAGAAGAACTCAACCCGGACCCGCGTTTCGTTCGACGTTGCGATGCGGCAATTGGGTGGTTCGGCGATCGTGCTCGATGCCGGGACGACCCAGCTCGGCCGAGGCGAAAGCATTGCCGATACCGCACGGGTGCTCAGCCGGATGGCCGATGCGATCATGCTGCGGACCGATGATCACGCCAAGATCGAGGAGCTGGCGCACTATGCCAGCGTGCCGGTGATCAATGGGCTGACGGATGACTCGCACCCCTGTCAAATCGTCGCCGATCTGCTGACCTTGCTCGAACGTGGCAAGGCACTGCCGGGGCTGGAGCTGGCATGGCTTGGCGATGGCAACAATGTGCTCAATTCGCTGATCGAAGCAGCCGGGCTGATGAAGTTCAACATCCGCGCCGGGGTGCCGCAGGGCTATGAGCCCGATGCCGGGTTTATCGAACGCGCGCAGGCGCAAGGTGCAACCATCACGCTCACCCGCAACGCAGCCGAAGCCGCCGCGGGTGCGGATGTGGTGGTGACTGACACCTGGGTCTCGATGGGTCAGGACCATGCCCACAACAAGCTAGCGGCGATGGCGCCGTTTCAGGTCAACCCCGCGCTGATGGCGGCGGCAAAGCCGGATGCAGCGTTCCTGCATTGCCTGCCTGCGCACCGCGGCGAGGAAGTCACGGATGCGGTGATCGACGGACCGCAATCGGCGGTCTGGGACGAGGCGGAGAACCGAATTCACGCGCAGAAGAGCGTGCTGCGCTGGGCCTTTGGCCAGTTGTGAGCGCGCCGCAGCACATTGCCGAAGGTGAAACCGGCTATGACCGGGTGCTCGGCTTTACCATCCCTTCGCGCGATGCGCGCGGGCGGGTGGTGCGGCTGGGCCCGGTGCTGGAAACAGTGCTGACTGCACATGACTATCCGGTCCCGATCAAGCACCTGCTGGCCGAAGCACTGGTCCTCGCCGCGCTGGTCGGGTCCTTGCTGAAGGATGGGGAGGGCCAGCTGACCATGCAGGCCCAAACTCAAGGCGGCGTGGTTGATCTGCTGGTCTGTGATTATCGCGGTGGCGAGCTGCGCGGGTATGTTCGCCACGATGCCGATCGCCTTGCCATGCTGGGCGCCAATCCATCGCTGTTCGCGCTGTTTGGCCAAGGCGCCTATCTGGCGATCACCTTCGATCTGGCTACCACCGGGCAGCGCTATCAGGGGATCGTTCCGCTCGAAGGGGCCTCGCTGGCCGAGGCGTGCGAAGCCTATTTCGCGCAATCGGAACAAGTGCCGACGCTGATCCGCGTGGCGGTTCGTTCGGACAAGGCAGGATGTGTAGCGGGCGGCTTGCTGGTTCAGCACCTGCCCGAAGGCGAAGAAGGGCGCGAGCGGATCCATGTGCAGATGGATCATCCCCATTGGGAACACGTCGCCACGCTGGCGGGGAGCACGCGTCACGACGAACTGATCGACCCCGACTTATCGCTCGAAGCGCTGACCTGGCGACTGTTCCACGAGGAAACGGAAGTACGGGTTCATGCTCACGATCCGCTTTCCCGCGGTTGCCGCTGTACGCTGGAGCATTACAGGGCAATTCTCGCACGATTTCCCGAAGCCGAACGGATCGAGATGCGCGACGATGCCGGACGCATTCTGGTTGACTGCGAATTTTGCTCGCGACAGTTTGAGGTCGAGACGTAAACCGTCCGTTCATCGACAATATTGCACAATTGGCCGCTGATTGACGCTGTGATACAAGTTCAATCGGATATCTCACGCCATCTGCCGGAGTGAGACTTGGAGAAGCACGGCCGTGAAACGCCATTCGCGCATTGCTGGGGCCGCATTGGTGGCTTTGTTGACTCTCGCCGGACCGGCGATGGGCGCTGGGCCTTCGCTTGCCATGCTCGATCAACTCTCACCTGGCCGCTGGGAATTGCGCTATCGCGAAGCCGGGGTGCCGCCGCAGCGCTTGTGCCTGTCGAGCGGGCATGGTTTGATCCAGCTGCGCCACCCCGGTGCGGCTTGTGATCGGTTCGTGGTTGAAGGCGGGCCAGGGCAAGTGGTGGTTCAATACACCTGCAAGGGGCGTGGCTATGGCCGGACCCAGATTCGTAAGGAAAGCGGGCAATTGGCCCAGATCGACAGCCGCGGCATTGCCAATGGTCTGCCCTTCGAGTTTACCGCCGAAGCGCGGCGCGTGGGGGATTGCGCTGGCGGCTGACCGCCTTGCCATGGTGCCAGCCAGCGGCTAGCCCGCCAACATGACTGCTCTCCCCAATGGCGAAGGACGCAAAGCCGTTGTGCTGCTTTCGGGCGGCCTCGATTCGATGGTTTGCGCCGGTTTGGCGCGCGAGGCCGGCTTTTCAGTGGCGGCGCTGACAATCGACTATAATCAGCGTCACCGCCGCGAGATTGATGCGGCCCGTCTGATCGCGGCAGAGGTTGGGGCAGAGCGCCACGTGATCCTGCCGCTCGATCTGCGTGCTTTTGGCGGGTCGGCGCTAACCGATGATATTGCGGTGCCCAAGGACGGTGTGGGGGAAGATATTCCGGTCACCTACGTTCCCGCACGAAATCTGGTGTTCCTGTCGCTGACCCTGGCGTGGGCGGAGGCGCTGGGCGCGCGCGATGTGGTGATCGGGGTCAATGCGCTGGATTATTCGGGATATCCCGATTGCCGCCCGGAATTTATCGCAGGCTTTGCCGATCTGGCCCGCCTGGCGACCAAGGCTGGGGCAGAGGGCGAACAGTTCCGGATCCACGCGCCGTTGCAGTATCTGGGCAAGGCTGAGATAGCACTTGAAGCTAAGCGGCTGGGGTTTGATCCGGCGATGAGCTGGTCTTGTTATGATCCACAGGACGATGGCAGTGCCTGTGGCCAGTGCGATTCTTGCCGATTGCGGCGCGAAGGCTTTGACAAGGCCGGGGTACCCGATACGACGCGTTACGCGCGATAAGAATGCAGGGAGAAAACCAGGTGAGCGAGCAAGGGGGCGGATCGCCCAGCGAAGCAAAGGCCAGCGGCTATAGCTGGTATGTGCTGTTTGTTCTGGTCCTGGTCTATATTCTCAATTTCATCGATCGGCAGATCCTGTCGATCCTGGCTGTGGACATCAAGGCCGACCTGAACCTGACAGACAAGGATCTGGGCTTTCTGGCCGGGGCTGCCTTTGCTGTATTCTATGCGCTGTTCGGAATTCCGCTGGGGCGACTGGCTGACAACTGGAATCGCAAGAAGTTGCTCACGACCGGGCTCGCGCTGTGGTCGACGATGACAGCGCTATCGGGCCTTGCGACTGATAAACTGTCCTTGTCGCTAGCGCGGATGGGGGTCGGTGTGGGCGAGGCGAGCGCCAGTCCCACGGCCTATTCGCTCATTTCGGACTATTTCCCAAAACGGCAACGCGCCACGGCGCTCGCGATCTATTCTTCGGGGCTCTACATCGGCGGCGGGGTATCACTGCTGATTGGGGCCAAGATCGGCCAGGTCTGGAACGCCGCCTATCCTGGCGGCGGGCCACTCGGCTTGGTCGGTTGGCAAGCGGCCTTTCTTGCGGTGGGCATTCCAGGGCTATTGATGGCGTTCTGGGTGGCAAGCCTTCGTGAGCCGGTGCGCGGCGCGATGGACGGCGTCGCCAGTCCGAGTTCAGTCAATCCGTTCCGGGATTTCCTGACCGACCTATCGACGATTGTTCCACCCTTTACGCTCTATGGCGCTTGGCAGCGCGGTCCAGCAGCCTTGGCATTCAACCTATTAGCAGCAGCTTTGTTCGGACTGTTTGCCTGGATGATGATCCAGTTGACCGGCAGTGAAGCGCAGTGGGCTTCGATCGGGTTTGGCTACTACGCCGTGTTTTCATGGGCTTGCACGCTGAAAGTCCGTGATCCTGCGACTTGGCGGCTGATCTGGGGCTCGCCCGCATTCATCTGCACGACGTTGGGTTATAGCTTGGTCTCGCTCGTGGCTTGGGCACTGGGCTTCTGGGCGGCACCCTATGCCCAAACCGTGCTCAACCTGCCTAGACTGGACCTGGCTTTCTGGCTGGGCGCGAATAGTGCGATGAGCGGGTTTCTTGGAGTCATTCTCGGGGGCTGGATTGCTGACTTCCTGCGGGCGCGCAATCCAGCGGGCCGGATTTTGGTGATCATGTTTGGCGTAGTTGCCCCGATTTTGCCGATCTGGATTGGCTATACGACTGAGGATTCGACGCTGTTCTACGCGATGAACTTCCTCGCCGGCATGTTCGGCGCCACAGCGCTGGGCGCGGCTGCGGCGACGACGCAGGACCTGGTACTGCCGCGGATGCGCGGAACCGCGACGGCAGCCTTCTTCCTGGGAACGACCTTGGTTGGCCTGGCATTCGGGCCCTACCTTGTCGGCCTGATCTCTGATCTGGCGGGCAGCACGGTTGGCGGCAAGCTGGTCGGTGACCTCCGTACCGGGATACTCTCGCTGGTCGGAGTGGCGCCGATTGCACTGGTGCTGCTGATCTACGCCTATCGCGCGGTGCCCAAGGCTGAGGCGACTGTGATCGAGCGATCCGGCGAGTAGGGCTAGCTGCGCGTCAACACCCCGCAAGCAATCCGCGCGCCGCTGTTGCCGGTCGGGTCGGTCTTATAGTCGTCTGCGGCGGCATGGATCACGATCGCGGCGCCATCGCTGTCGAAAAGGGCGGTTAGGGTTGCTTCGCGTGTAGCACTGATCTCTATGCTGAAGGTCCCTTTCCCTTGGCTGTCGATCGTCAGATTGGGCAAATCGCCGAGATGGGTCCCGGCTGGATTCATCGAACCGTGCTGCCGAGCCATGGGATTGAGGTGCCCGCCCGCGCTCGAAAAGTCCGGTGCATCACAGCGCCCGATTGTGTGCAGATGAATGCCGTGTGGGCCTGTGGGCAGGCCGGCAACTGCGACGGTCAAGGTCAACTTTTCACCGGCGGCAGTGAACAGGGCGGTGCCCACGGGTAAACCGCTAGCAGTTCGGATGGTGGCTGAAGCCAGCTTTGCCGTGGGCACCTCGCCAAGGCTGGCGCAGCCGCTCAACATCCCGGCTAACAGTGTCGCTAACACGGTGGCCTGCTTCATACTCACTCTCCCGCAATACGATTCGCTGTGTATCGCAACAAAAAGGGGGCCGGATTGCTCCGGCCCCCTGAATGTTTGCCTGTTGCGGCAGCTTACATGCCCGAACCCGGACCGTAGCTGACTTCCACGCGGCGGTTCTGCAATTCGCGGACACCGTCAG
>JAGNTK010000098.1 GCA_017987575.1 Novosphingobium sp.
ATGGGGTGGAGCGATCGCAGCCTGATCCCAGCGGCGCTGCCTTTGACCGGCGCTGCTCGGGCCGGACTGCAATTCAGCTATTCCCGCGATCCGGCGGGTGCCGAGATCGTGCTGTTCAACTGCGATACCTTTGCCGGTTTGCCGCGAGAGAAGTGCATTCCACGGGCGCGGTAAGATTAGGCTCCGCGAGACCCCAATCCTGGTGTCCGCTTTGCGTGCCAGTCGCGCCAAAGCGGAATGTCCGGACACGACAATAAAGCGGTCATCTGACGCGATTTTCTCGATCCTCAAAAGCGGCCGAAGCGCTTACGTCTCAGCAACAGGAAAGCCGATAGAACGAGAGCAAAAACTCCGCAGACGATGATACCGATGCGGATACTCTCTCTCCGCGCCCTTTCTGCCTCGGCGCGACGTTTGTAGCCTCGCTCCGCCATGAGGTTAATGGCTCGACGATAGTCATGAGGAGTGACCTGTTCACCGCGAATGATCATCCGAATGTTTGCGATGTTTTGCGGAGTATGGTCGAGTATATAGTCCGCAGAGCAGGCCGATCCATCAAGGTGGAATAATGCGGACCGTTCAAACCGATCGACGCCTTTGTCCAAAATTTTTCGGTAATAGCTGTCATCCCGCTCGCGGCTGGCAGCGATGATAACCTCGCTCGGAAGGTCCAAATGATCGGGAATGCCGAAGTTCGACCTCAATACCAACCGGACAATTTTTGGGGGTCGTCCCTTCAAAACGCTATGAACACGCACCTTCAAAAATCCGAGAGGAGGTATGCGTTGAAAATCGAAGGGCTGGCCGATGAAGACAGCCTCCGCGTTCTTTACACCCTCAATTCTAAATGGCTGTATATCAATACAGGCTTGCGCCGGCGCCACCGATATAAACCACAACAATATCGTTGAAAGGAGCCTCATCGTCTTTGCTCGCCAATTTCAGCGTATGGATGCCTTGCGGATACATTGTTCGGGTTAATGACTGGCCACTAACTGCACAAACTGTCGAATTGCTGCCTGTCCGCTTCCCCCAACATTCCGGCCAATCATGCCGTTCCGAACACACCAACATTGCGGACTCGCCAAAGCTATGTATCTTTCGGGTGATGCGCTTCAGAGCAATGATCTTGGGACTTCTGGCCTTGGCCTTAGGAAGCGGTTGCGCAACCCTCACTACCGAAGATCAAGCTACGGTTTTCCGGGAGCCATCACGGTTTGAAGGGCAAGAAGTCTACGTTTGCGGTCGATTGAATGGGACTTCAAATATCCATTCTGCACGTGATGAGGCGCTAGGACTCTCGATCCGGTCTACGGAGAAGACCGCGCCGCTTATACTCCAACGGTCGAAAAACAGAGGATCGGCGTGCTTAAGAGGGATCATCGAGTATATCGGATGCGCAACAGACAAAGAGATTATCTGCACGGACTGGGCCTTCGATTACGCAATTGAGTTGGCTGAGGTGCGATAGCAGCTTTCCCCAACATTCGAGACGCTCATGCCCGAACTTGACATTCCTTTAACCGGACGAGCGCAGCCTCAGGGTCGAGTGAACCTCTCGGGTCATCCATTAGCGAATGTCTTAGCCTCCGCCGCCAACTTCTCCAACAACGGCGCAACCGGCAAGCCATGCGCCTTCAACCCATCCACAATCTTCCCCAGCCCCTCGTGGTCGGCCCAGAACATGATGCCGCCGGTCCAGACCGGCCAGCCATAGCCGTTGAGCCAGACCAGATCGATGTCGCTGGCGCGTTGGGCCACGCCTTCTTCGAGGATTAGTGCACCTTCGCTGACCATCGGATAGAGCAGGCGTTCGAAGATCTCTTGCTTGCTAACTTCGCGCTGGGCGACACCGCTCTTGCTCGCGAAGTCGGCGATGATCGCTTTGACCTCATTCGAGGGGCTGCGGCTGCGGTCTTCGGCGTAGTCGTAGAAGCCTTTGCCGGTCTTTTGGCCCCAGCGGCCCACGGCGCAAAGTGCTTCGCGGATCGTGGTGACCTTGCTGGGATCGCGGTGCCAGCCGATATCGAGACCCGCGAGATCGCCCATCTGGAATGGGCCCATCGGGAAGCCGAAATCAAGCAGCACCTGATCGATGTCGTAATAGGCGGCGCCTTCCATCAGCAGCGCGTTGGCCTGCTCCTGCCGCTTGGACAGCATCCGGTTGCCGATGAAGCCGTGGCAAACGCCCGAGACGACCGGAACCTTGCGGATCTTTCCGGCCAGCGCCATCACGGTGGCGAGCTGGCTCGCGCCGGTCTTGGCCCCGCGCACAACCTCCAGCAGTTTCATGATGTTGGCGGGCGAGAAGAAATGCATCCCCAGCACCGCTTCGGGGCGGGTGGTGGCGGCGGCGATTTCGTTGACATCGAGGTAGCTGGTGTTGCTGGCGAGGATCGCGCCCGGCTTTACGATTTTGTCGAGCCGTCCGAACACGTCCTTTTTAACGTCCATCGATTCATAGACCGCTTCGATCACCAGATCGCAGTCGGCCAGATCGTCAAAGCTGAGGCTGGGGGTCAGCCGCGCCATCGCGGCCGCCGCATCGGCGGCTTCGATCCGGCCGCGCTTCACGCTGGCTTCGTAGTTTTTGGCCATCACTGCCACGCCGCGATCGAGCGCGGCCTGTTCCTGTTCAACGATGGTCACGGGAATTCCAGCGGTGAGGAAGTTCATGGTGATCCCGCCGCCCATCGTGCCCGCGCCGATCACGCCGACCTTGGCGATCGGCAGCAGCGGCGTATCGGGTGCCAGATCGTCGATTGTCGCAGCCAGCTTCAGTGCGGCTTCGATATGCGCCTGCGCGCCGGGAAGGGGGTCTGACATCGCTCTCTCCATTTATCACGAAGCTAGGTTCGTGCACTGGATCGGCGATCAATTCAACTAGAAGCCGGGGTTCACCGCATAACCATCGCGGCGCAGCTCATAGTGCAGGTGCGGACCGGTTGACGATCCGGTCGAGCCGACCCGGCCAAGCGGCTGTCCGGGTTGAACCGGCTGTCCGGCGCTCACTGCAATTTGCGACATATGGCCATAGAGCGTGACATAGCCATTCTGGTGATCGACCGTGACGCAAAGGCCATATCCGCCATACCAATCGGCACTGGCGACCACGCCCGCTGCCGTGGCGACAATCGGGGTGCCGGTGGGCGCGGCCAGATCGACCCCGGCATGGAATTTGAAGCCGCCACTGATCGGGTGACGCCGCCAACCGAACCCGCTGCTGATCCCGGCCCCGCGCAGGGGCAGATAGCGCGGTGAGAAAGACCCGCGCGCCAAAGTACCGCCGCTGCGGGAGCCTTGGCTGGATGCCCGGCGCATTGGCACGGCAAGCCGCAGCGGGGTGCCTTCCAGATCGAGCGCGCGGCCAAAGGTGACCGACCCGGCAGCTGGCTGGTGCTGCTGTTCGGTAACTGACTGGGTTGCATTGTCGGGCCAGCTTGGTGCCGAATTGGCCCAGATCGGCGCGGCCCCGGCACATGAGATCAGCGCGGCGAACGCCAAACGCTGCACCCGCCTCGTGCCACCGCAGGGTCGAGGCCGGTCCCAGATCATGGCAATGTCAGTGCCGCTGCAGCAAACGATCCTGCCGCAATCGCCAGACCATAGGGCAACTTTGCCGCATCCGGATTATCCGGAACCAGCTCCATTTCGATCCCGCGTAGGCGGCGAAGCCCAAACCAGCCAAGGAAAAGAACCAGCCCGGCAACTGCAACGCAGAACAGCAGCGCAATTCCCAATCCCAACGGAAACCAGCAGGCCGCGGCGGCGTAATATTTGCCGTCCCCGCCGCCGATCCAGCCGAAGGCATGAAGGATGATTCCAACGCACAAGGCGATTGCGGCGTGGATCAGGCTGCTGCCGAGCAGTTCTACACCGCCATAACGCAGCGCGGCCGCCAGCCCCAGCACGGCCAGCATCGCCGATAGCCAGTTGGGCAGGCGCCGATGGCGCCAGTCAAGCCAGCTGGCGACCAGGCCAGCCAACCCCAACGCCAGCAAAGAGGCCATGCCCGCAGGGGTCATGATGCCGCATTACGCTGCGCAGGCTGAGCAGAAACTGGGGTAAGTTCGATTACCTTGCGCTTGCCGCTCGCCGGCTTGACAGCAGGATCAGTTGGCTTTGGCGTGCCGGTGTCTTCGGTCGTGGTCGGAGCCTGGGATTTCAGCACTGTGGGTCGTACCGCAACCTGCGGCATCGCGGCGCCGCGCTGATCGGGCGCCGTCATCGCTGGATCGGGCCGGGTCGTCAGGCTGATCTGACTGCGGCCTTCGCGATAGAGCTTGCCGGGCACGCGAGGGGCAGCAGTGGTCGCAGCTGCCACAGGCCGCTCTGCGGAACGCCCTAATCATCTCATACCGGGCAGGCAGGCCAACATCAAACTGACTCGAATCTTACAGAAAGATATTATCTATATTTGGTATGTGGTTAGACCCGGTTTTTGTAAACATTATCGGTTAATGCACGTTACGAAAGTGCATATGGGCAACAGCTATCTGGGGGAGGCTGGCGCGAATCAACCTGGCCGGAATCGCTTCTGATCGACCCTTTGTTAACCCTTTCTCTTCATTCTGGATGTTCCCAACCCGGAGCGATCCAATGCTTGAAAAACTGGCCCGGCCTGATCTCGATCGCTTGCTGCACCGCGGCCTCAATCGGCTGTCGGCGGAAAGCCGCCGCGTGGCCGTGTTGCTCGAATTCAAGATTGAACTGCTGCTGCATTGCTGGATGTGGCTTTGTGTAGCGCTTGGCGGCCTTAAGTTGTTGGCTTTGGCGGCGCTCTATCCAGAGGCCGTGGCGATGGCTGATCTGCCGCTGTTGGCGCTGCCGTACTTGCTGATCGCGCTGGCGCCGGTGGCTGGCTACCGGCTGGCGACCGCCTGCTTTCCTGCCGGACGATTGCTGGCCCAACCCGGCCTGCGGCTCGCCCGGTTTGGCCGCTGGCAGAATGTCCCGGCCTTTGACGCCGCGCGGGCCACGGAATATGGGCCAAGCGGAGTGATAGTATCGCTGATTGCCGGAATGCTGATTTCCATCGTGCTTCGCTCGGGCGAATACTTCGTTGCGGTCCCGGCGATCCCGCTGATGGCACCGGTTTGGGCCCGCACGATCATTCAGGTCATGACGCTCGACATGGTGGTGATGGGCTTCCTCTATTCGGTATGTTTCGTCATGGCGCTGCGCAGCGTCCCCTATTTCCCGCGGATGATGGTGCTGACATGGGTAACCGATCTGACCATGCAGCTGGGTATCGCCAGCACCATGGCGGCTACCCCCGATCTTCCGATCGAAGTGGCCCAGGCACTGCAGCCGTTTGTCACCGGCAACCTGCAAAAGGTGCTGATCAGCGTGACACTGTGGCTGCCCTATCTGCTGGTGTCACGGCGCGTGAATCTGACCTTCCGCCACCGTGTACGGGTGCGCGGTTCGCGGACATTTGCACCGCAGATGGCGCTGGCGGGTTAATTCCATTCTCTTTTCTTCCCCCTTGATGGGGGAAGGATACTGAAGCTTGAGAGCGTAGCGAACTAGCGCAGGTTGGATGGGGGTGATCTCTCGGCTAGGCTCAACGCCGATGAAAAAGCACCCACCCCCGATTTCCATCGTTCGCGCACGTACGCTGCGTAAAAACGCCACCGATGCGGAGCGTAAGATGCAGCGGTTGCTCAAGGAGCACTTTCCCGAGGCGCGCTTTCGCTTCCAAGTTCCAATCCGCCACTACATCGCTGACTTCGCCAGTCATCGTCTAAAGATCGTGATCGAGCTCGATGGCGGACAGCATGACCAAGCGACTGATGCACAGCGTGAAGCTGACATCAGGAACGAGGGTTATCGGATTATCCGGTTCTGGAACAACGTAGTGCTGCAGAACGGCGATGGCTGCGTCGTTCGGTTGGACCAGTTCATTGCGGCACGATCACCCCAATCCAGCTGCGACTAGGCAACAAGTTGCCAAGTCTGCGCATCCTTTCCCCATCAAGGGGAAAGAAGACGGCTGGACCATTCTTCCCCTATCAAGGGGGGGCAGGGTGGCTTTTGGCTCAATTCACCTGCCGCTCGCGCCCTTCCCAATAGGGAGCGCGCAGTTCGCGGCGCAGGATCTTGCCGCTGGCGTTGCGGGGCAGGGCCTCGATCACGTCGATCGTCTTGGGGACCTTAAAGCCTGCGAGCCGTTCGCGGGCCCAGCCGATCACGCTGTCGGTATCGATGGTTTGGCCCGGTTTCGGAACGCAGACAGCCTTCACCGCCTCGCCCCATTTGTCATCCGGCACGCCGATCACCGCGACTTCCAGCACTTGCGGATGGCCATAGATCCCGCTTTCGACTTCGGCCGGATAGACGTTTTCGCCGCCGCTGATGATCATGTCCTTGGCCCGGTCATAGATATAGACATAGCCGTCTTCATCAAGATAGCCGACATCGCCGGTCGCGATCCAGCCGTCGCTGCTCATCGTGCTGGCGGTGGCCTCAGGCAGTTTCCAGTAGCCGAGCATATTGCTGGAGGAGCGGGTGTAGAGTTCGCCGATTTCGCCTACGGGCAGCCCAGCGCCTGAGGCATCGCGCACTTCGACTTCCACCCCCGGTAGCGGTTTTCCAGCTGAGCGCATCCGGGTGTTACCTTCGGCGCTGTGGTCCTCGGGCGGCAACATGCAGATCGTGCCGGTTGTTTCGGTCATCCCATAGGCCTGAATGAACCCGGCGCCGAACATCGCGATGCATTGGCGCAGCAGTTCCAGCGGGATCGGCGCGGCGCCATAGAGAATGTATTTGAGTCGGCTGAAATCGGTCTTGGCGCAGTCCGGATGGATCAGCAGCAGGTGTAGCGCAGCGGGCACGATGAAGAACCGGGTGACGCCCTTGTTCTCGACCGCATCGAACACCTTGGCCGGATCGAATTCGGCCAGCACCACGCCGGGCAGGCCTGCGCTGAGCGCCATGATGCC
>JAGNTK010000023.1 GCA_017987575.1 Novosphingobium sp.
ACAAGGATTGGCCCGCTATGGCGGGAGAGCTTTCGGCTGCGATCAAGGAGGTTCGCCTTGGCAGCCCGGAGGTCATGAAGAGCTTTTCGGCGATGGCTGCTGCAGCGACCGCTGGCGGCGCGCTCGACACCAAGACCAAGGAACTGCTGGCGATTGGCATTGCGGTGGCGATCCGCTGCGATGGCTGCATCGCCTTTCACGCCAAGGCCGCGTTGCAGCACGGCGCGACCCGTGAAGAAATCATGGAGACCATGGGCCTTGCGATCTACATGGGTGCCGGACCGAGCCTGATGTATGCGGCCCAAGCGGTTGAGGCATTCGATCAGTTTGCCGCAAAGCAAGCCTGAGCGCAGGCCAGTTCAGGCTGCCGCCACCTCAACTGTCTGTTCCTCCGCCGCCTCGAGCAGCTTCTTTTCAACCGCCTTCAAGCGAGTGGCGGAATCCACCTTTTCGCCCAGCAGATCGGTGACATAAAAGGTATCCACGGCGCGTTCGCCATAGGTGGCGATATGCGCCGAATGGACCATGAGCTTCGCCTCAAACAACGCGCGCGCGAGGCGGTTGAGCAGTGCTGGCCGATCGCGCGCGTTGACTTCAATAACGGTGAAGCGGTTCGAGGCGGCGTTGTCGAACTCCACGCCGGGGCGCACGTCAAAGGCATCGGCGCGCGGGCGGGCGCTGGGCCGCGCCGCCAGTTGCGGGACCAGCTTGATCTTTCCGCCCAGTGCTTCGGCAATCGTCGTTTCAATCCTTGCGAGCTGACTGTCTTCCGAAAACGGCCGACCCAGTGGGTCCTGAACCAGAAAATTGTCGACCGCCATCCCGCCCCGGGTGGTGTGAATCCGGGCATCGATGATGTTCCCGCCGGCCAGATGGATTCCCCCGGCGATCCGGTAGAACAACCCGGGATGATCCGCTGCGATCACGGTCACCAGCGTTGCTCCGCGCGCGGCATAGTATTCGGTATGGACATCAAGCGCCTTGGCCCTGGCCCGGTCAAGCTGGGTCAGGTTCATCGCGATGATATCGTCGGGCTCGGCGATCCAGTAGGCGTCGTTGAACTGCTTGGCATAGCGCTCGACCAGCTTGCTGCCCGGCCCCATCCGCTCAGCCACCGCGCGCTGTTTGGCGGCAATCCGTTCGGCCCGGCCGTGCTGGACATGGCCCAGCCGAAGCCGTTCCTCGGCGGCTTCGTAAAGCTCGTGGATCAACTGCCGTTTCCAGCCGTTCCAACCCCCCGGTCCGACCGCACGGATATCAACGATGGTCAGCATTGCGAGCAGCCGTAGCCGCTCGACCGCCTGCACCTGCGCCACAAAATCGGTGATCGTTTTCCAGTCGGCCAGATCGCGCTTGAACGCCACTGCACTCATCAGCAGATGGTTGCGCACCAGCCATGAAACCGTTTTGGTTTCCGCCTCGCTCATCCCCAGCCGCGGGCACAATTTCAGCGCCACTTCTGCCCCCAGCACCGAATGGTCGCCGCGTCGCCCCTTGGCGATATCGTGGAGCAGGATTGAAGCATAGAGCGCACGGCGACTGGTCACCTTGTGGATGATTGCAGAGGCCAGCGGATGGTCTGCCGCCAGCTCGCCTTTTTCAATCCGCGCCATCAGACCGATCGCCCGGATGGTGTGCTCGTCGACCGTATAGTGGTGATACATGTCGAACTGCATCTGCGCGTTGACCCGGCCAAAATCGGGCACGAATCGGCCAAATACCCCAGCTTCATTGAACCAGCGCAGCGCCACTTCGGGATCGTTACGGCTGGTCAGTAGGTCCATGAACAGCGCGTTGGCGCGCGGATCGTCTCGGACCGCATCGACCAGCCGGGCATCGCGCACCGCCAGCCGCATCGCATCGGGGTGCAATTCCAGGCTTTGGCTGTCGGCGACCACGAAGATCTCGATCAACCGGGTGGGATCCTCGGCAAACCAGCTGTCGGACGGAACATTGATCCGCCCACCGAACACCGGATAACCTTTGACCGATCGGCGCCGAGCCCGGAACCCGGCCAGCAAACCGCGCGGCTGCTTCTTGGCGAACTGGTCATCGAGCTGGGCCAGAAACAGCCCGGTCAAGTGGCCGACCCGTTTGGCCTGCAGGAAGAAGTACTGCATGAAACGCTCAACGGCGCTCTTGCCGGGTCGCTCGGCGAACTGCATCCGGGCGGCGACTTCGCGCTGAATGTCAAAGGTCAGCCGGTCCTCGGCCCGTCCGGTGATGCTGTGCAGGTGGCAGCGCACCGCCCAGAAGAAGTCCTCAGCCTTGCGAAACGCGCGGTACTCTGCTGCGCTCAGCAGACCGGCATCAACCAGCTGCGCCGCGCTGCCGACGTGGTGGATATATTTGCCGATCCAGTACAGCGTGTGCAGATCGCGCAGGCCGCCTTTGCCCTCTTTGACGTTCGGCTCCACCACATAGCGGCTATCGCCCAATCGCTTGTGCCGTTCGTTGCGCTCGGCCAGCTTTTCCGTGACATATTGCCGCTCAGTCCCCGCCACCACTTCGGTCCAGAACCGGTTCTGCGCTTCGGCAAACAAGGCCTGATCGCCCCAGACGTATCGCCCTTCGAGCAAGGCCGTGCGGATCGTCAGATCACCCTTGGCCATCCGCACCATCTCATCAAGGCTGCGGCTTGACTGACCTACCTTAAGCGCCAGATCCCAAAGAAAATAGAGCATGGCTTCGATCACCTGCTCGCACCAAGGGGTCTGCTTTCCGGGCGTGATAAAGGCGATATCGACGTCCGAATGCGGCGCCATTTCGCCCCGGCCATAACCGCCCACGGCCATGATCGTCAGCCGTTCGCCCGACGAGCGGTTGCCCGAAGGATAAACCGCACTGATCACGTGATCGTGGATCAGGCGGACCAGTTGATCGACCAAAAAAGCCTGTTCCTCGGCGCACATCTGCCCGGCCGAGGGTTTTGCCAACAGGCGGCGGGCAATCTCTTCGCGCCCGCTGGCCAAGGCCCCGCGCAGCAGTTCGACCACTTTGGGTCGAGCCTTGGCCGCGCTTTCGGCCTCGACCAAAGCCGCAATTTCTTCGCCCAGCGCGCGGCGATCGATCACCGCGCGCTGATTGGCGATCCGGCTGGTGGTCACGCGGTCGATTTCTGCTCGGCTAGCCATACCGGCAGGTAACGGGCTTTCAACGCCCGCTTGTCAACCTTCTCGGTGCCGAGACGCGGCAGGCTTTCGGTTTCTTCCCACAGCCGCACCGGCACCTTGAACGGAGCGATGTGCATTTTGAGGAAGGCCTTGAGATCATCCTCGGACAGGCTGCGTCCTTCTTCGACCTGATAAACGGCCACCGGCAGCTCGCCGAATTTCTCGTCCGGCACGCCGAACACACTGGCTTCAGCGACATCGGGGTGGGCATAGATCGCCTCTTCCACTTCAATGCAGGTGATGTTCTCCCCGCCGCGAATGATGATGTCTTTCTTGCGGTCAACGATGAACAGATAACCTTCGGTGTCGAGGTAGCCGAGGTCGCCGGTGCGGAACCAGCCATCGGCGGTGATCGCTTCGGCGGTGGCCTGCGGGTTCTGCCAATAGCCGCCGAAATTGGCGATCGTGCGGATTGCCACTTCACCGGTGACGCCCGCTCCAAGCACCGCGCCGGCATCGTCGAGCGCGGCGACCTCGACCAGCGGCTTGGTCGCAGAGCCGGTTGAGCCCGGCTTGGCGAGATAGTTCTCATTGAGATTGCCGCAGCCGACCGCGTTGGTTTCGGTCAGGCCATAGCCGAGCAGCGGGAAGGCATGCGGCAAGGCTTCCTTGATCCGGCGGACGTGATCGACCGGGCGCGGCGCGCCGCCTGCGGCATAGGCGGTGCAACTGGTCAGATCGTATTTGTCACGGTTGGGATGGGTCGCGATTTCAAAGCTCATCAGCGGCACCCCGACAAAGTAGGTGACCTTCTCTGCCTCGATCAACCGCATCGCTTCTTCGGCGTCCCATTTGGGCATCATCACCAGTTTGCGCCCGATCACGAATGACTGAAGGAACAGCGGCACTTCGCCGGTGACATGGAACAGCGGCACATTGACCAGGCTGCACGGCTGGATGGTTGGTGCCTCACCCCTTTCAGTCAGAACCGTCAAAACCGTAACGGTCTGAGCGACAAAGCTGAATACGCCTTGCGTGACCGCGCGGTGATCGGACCATGCACCTTTGGACTGGCCGGTCGAACCCGAGGTATAGAGAATCGTGGCGAGGTCATCGCCAGTCAGCGCCGGAAGCGGGGTGTCCGCATCGCCGCCGTTTGCCAGCAGCGCGGCCAAGCCCTTTTCCCAGCCGCAATCGTGATCGAACAGGACCACCTTGGTCGGCAGGTTCAGTTCGGCAATCCGGGCGGCGCGCTGTTTGTCGGCCAGCACCATCGTACAGCCGGTCAGCTCGATCCCGGCGGCCATTTCCTCGCCGCTCCACCAGCCGTTGAGCAAGCTGGCGCAGCCGCCGGCCATCACCACCGCCATATAAGCCACGATCCAGTTGGCCGAATTGCGCGCGGCGATCCCGATCCGGTCGCCCTTCTGCACTCCGTGTCCAGCGACCAGCCCGCCCGCAACTGCACGCGCCGCGGCATAGGTCTGGGCGAAGGTCAGCCGAATCTCGCCATCGACCAGAAAGTCGGCGTCGCCATGCTGGGCGCAGAACATTTCGAATAGCACCGGCAAGGTCGGCGGGGCATTCTTGAGCATCGGCAGCACGACCCCGCCGCGGTCAAAGGGGACCGTTTCCAGCATCCCGCCAGGGGCAGTCAAACGGCCGACCACGTCATTCATGGTCACATCAAGTTCGGTGGGCATTGCGCATCCTTTTCCCAAGGTCTGGTGGCCGCGCCCCTTTTTCGCGTCCCTCATTCCCAATCGTTGTGTGTCACTGCCGGATTTGTTTCCCAGCCGCGCCTGTGCCACAAGCGCGGCGATGCGGAACCTTTCCGCCCGGCCGCGCTGACAGCGCAGAAACATCTAAGGGGTTAAGCACTTGCTGTCACTATCGCTTGCCACGCTGGCTGCTGCCGCCAGCAAAGCGCCGATCCATTTCGAGGATCTGGGGCTGAAGTATTACCTGTTCCGAATCCCGACCGATTGGGGCACATTTGAACTGCGGTGGTATTCGCTGGCTTATCTGGCAGGCATTCTGCTGGCCTATTGGCACACCTCAAAAGCCGCGAAGACCCCGGGCGCCCCGATGGCCCAGCGCCATATCGACGATCTGTTCTTTTACTGTACGCTGGGCGTTATCCTGGGCGGACGGCTGGGCTATGCCACGTTCTATACTGGCGGTGATACCGGCCTGCCCAGCCTGTGGGCCCACCCCGGCGAACTGCTGCAATTGTGGAACGGCGGGATGAGTTTTCACGGCGGACTTCTGGGCGTGGCGCTGGCCATGGCGTGGGTCAGCTGGCGAAATGGGCTGTCGGTGGTCCGGGTCAGCGATTATGTCGCGGTGTCGGTGCCGTTCGGGATGCTGTTCGGGCGTCTGGCCAACTTCGTCAACGGTGAACTGTGGGGCCGCGCGGCTGGGGCGGACGTGCCTTGGGCGATCGTGTTCAAGGGCGCAGGCGATGTCGCGCGCCATCCCAGCCAGCTTTATCAAGCGCTGCTAGAAGGACTGGTGTTGCTGCTGGTCATGATGCCGCTGTTCTGGAAAACCCGTGCGCGTTGGCGCCCAGGCCTGCTGGTCGGGGTGTTCATGACCGGGATGGGCCTCGCGCGGTTTGTGGCCGAATATTTCCGCGAACCGGATGAACAGCTGCAGGAATTCACGCGCCAGACTGGGCTTTCCATGGGCCAATGGCTATCGATCCCGCTGGTGCTGATCGGGCTGTTCTTTATCACCCGGGCGCTGCGGCGGCCTGAATTGAACAGCGGAACCCCCGCGCCGCAATGACCGAGCCGTCCCCTGATGATCCCGTGGTTCCAGCCGATCCACTGGCAGCGGTTTTCCGGCGGCTGATCGCCAATACCGGGCCGATCAGCCTGATGCATTACATGGGCGAATCGAACGCCCGCTACTACGGTTCAAAAGACCCGCTGGGCAGCGCCGGGGACTTCGTCACCGCGCCTGAAATCAGCCAGATGTTTGGCGAACTGATCGGGTTGTGGCTGGCCGATATGTGGATCAATGCCGGCCGCGAAGAGCCAGTCCACTATGTCGAGCTGGGGCCGGGGCGCGGTACGCTGGCGCAAGACGCGCTGCGGGTGGCGAAGCGATACGGGCTGGAGCCGTCGGTCCATTTCGTCGAAACCTCGACCGAGCTGAAGGACATCCAGCTCGCCAACCTGCCCGGCGCGATGTGGCATCATGACCTGTCGACCGTTCCGCCCTATGGCCCGATCCTGCTGGTTGCCAATGAGTTCCTCGATGCCCTGCCGGTCCGCCAGCTGGTGATGACCGAGGGCGGTTGGCGCGAACGGATGGTGGTGCCCGAGGGCGACCGGTTCGTCTGCGTGGCCGGAAGCCAGCCGATGGACGCCGCCATTCCCGAAGCGCGGCGACTGGCAGCGGTCGGCACGATCATCGAAACCTGCCCCGGCGCGGCGGCAACAGTTTATGAAGTGGCCGGACGGCTCAACGAACAGGGCGGCGCGGCGCTGTTCATCGACTATGGCCACGACGCGGTCCGCGATGGATCAACGCTGCAAGCGGTCCGCGACCACCTCAAGGTCGATCCATTCATGAACCCCGGGGAGGCCGATCTGACCGCCCACGTCGATTTCGCCACGCTCGCCCCGATTGCCCAATCGCGAGGCTGCAAGTGGCTCGGCACGGTGCCGCAGGGGCGCTGGCTGCGCAACCTTGGCATCGATGCCCGCGCGCAGACACTGGCCGAACGCGCGCCCCAGCACGCCGCTGCAATCGAAGCGGCGAAAGACCGGCTGGTCGGCGAAGGGCAGATGGGGCTGTTGTTCAAGGTCATGGGCCTGGCCTGTCCAAGCTGGCACGGCGGAGCTGGGTTCTAAGAACACCCGCAATAATTTCCGCTGCAACCAGTTTGCGCCGGCCCGCGCAATTGCTATGCCCCTTCCCCAAGAGGAGAGCCCATGCGCGCGACGCCCGATTTCGATTTTGCCCTGCCCGAAAGCGCGATGATGATCCGCGAGGCCGCAGGCCGCTTTGCCGACGAAAAGATCGCGCCCCTGGCGGCGAAGATCGATGCCGATGACTGGTTCCCGCGGGACGAGCTGTGGGCCGCGATGGGCGAGCTCGGTCTGCACGGGATCACGGTGGAAGAGGAATGGGGCGGGCTGGGCCTCGGCTATCTCGACCATGTCATCGCGGTGGAGGAAATCAGCCGGGCCAGCGCCTCGATCGGACTCAGCTATGGCGCGCACAGCAACCTCTGCGTCAACCAGATCCGCCGCTGGGGCAATGACGAGCAGAAGGCCAAGTATCTGCCCGGACTGGTCAGCGGCCAGCACGTCGGCAGCCTCGCCATGTCCGAAGCAGGGGCCGGATCGGACGTGGTCTCGATGAAGCTGAAGGCTGAGGCGGCGCAGGGCGGATACCTGCTCAACGGCACAAAGTTCTGGATCACCAATGCGGCCTATGCCGATACGCTGGTGGTCTATGCCAAGACCAGCCCCGAAGCCGGATCGCGCGGGATCACCGCCTTCCTGATCGAGAAGGATGACAAGGGTTTTTCGATCGGCCAGAAGATCGACAAGATGGGCATGCGCGGCAGCCCCACGTCCGAGCTGGTGTTCAGCGATTGCTTCATCCCCGAAGACCGGATCATGGGGCCCCTACACGGCGGCGTCGGTGTGCTGATGTCGGGCCTCGATTACGAACGCGTGGTCCTCGCGGGCCTGCAACTCGGAATCATGCAGGCCTGTCTCGACACGGTCATTCCGTACCTGCGTGAGCGCAAGCAGTTCGGCAAACCGATCGGCGCGTTCCAGCTGATGCAGGCCAAGGTCGCCGATATGTACGTCGCGCTGCAATCGGCCCGCGCCTATACCTATGCCGTCGCGAAGAGCTGCGATGCCGGGCAGACCACCCGCTTCGATGCGGCAGGCGCGATCCTGCTGGCATCCGAAAACGCCTTCCGCGTCTCGGGCGAAGCCGTGCAGGCGCTGGGCGGAGCAGGATATACCAAGGACTGGCCCGTGGAACGCTATCTGCGCGACGCCAAACTGCTCGACATCGGCGCTGGAACAAATGAGATCCGCCGGATGCTGATCGGGCGCGAATTGATCGGGGCGGCCTGACCATGAACAATGCCAAGCTTGACCGTCTGAACCCGATTATCGGAACCGAGATCCGCGGAATTGATCTCAATCAGCTTGATGAGGCGATGGCCGTCTGGCTGCGTGATCTGCTGGCGGATCGGCAAGTGCTGGTCATTCGCGATCAATCGCTCGACCGCGCGGCGCACAAACGCGTCGCTGAAATCTTTGGCACCGGCGTGCTGCACCGCCATGCCCTGAACAAGGCCCGCGGCGGCGATGACGAGGAAGTCTATCCAGTTCGCACCACCGGCGAATCCAAGATGACCGCAGGCGAAGGTTGGCACACCGATGTCAGCTGTGATCCGGCACCAATTGCCGCGTCGCTGCTCTACATGAAGGAAATGCCCGAAGGCGGCGGCGGCGATACCTATTATTCGAGCATGGGCGAATGTTTTGATCGCCTCTCAGAGCCCCTGAAGGTTCTGGCCCGATCGCTTTCAGCCACCCATGACGGCGCCTTTCCCTATCGTGCGATCTACGGGATCGAACCGCCGCCGGGGACCCATTACAACAAGACCGTTCACCCGCTGGTGATCCGCCACCCGGTGACCGGGCGGCCGACGCTTTGGATCAACCGGGGCTTCACCACCGGTATCAAGGGGCTGAGCCACCTTGAAAACCGCGCCTTGATGGAACTGTTCTTCCAGCACATCGAAACCACCCTGATCGCGCAGTGCCGGGTGCGCTGGGAAGCTGGGACACTGACAATCTGGGACAATATCGCCACCCAGCATCATGCGGTGTGGGATTACTTTCCCAACAGCCGGTACGGCGAACGAATATCGGTCATTGGCCCGGAAATTGGCGGGCTCTGATCGGGCGCGACTTGATCGGGGCCGCCTGACACTGGCTGTCCGCACCGGTACAACAGACCGTTCGACATCAGCGGTGTAATCAAACAGCATGCGCAAAGGGCATAGCGCCGGAGTTGATCAAATATGAGCCTAAGCGCCATCGCCAGCACTGGAGCAACAATTGCCATTTTGCTCTGCCTTGGCGGGCTTTTGGGCCTAACCAATCAGAAAAATTTCGCGCCGCGCTGGCTGGGACTTTCGGCTCTACTGCTTCTGATCAACGATTTGATGCTGACCCGGGTCTGGGGTCTGGTGCCCGATCTGGCTGGCTCCAGTGATTGGAACTGGATGGGCAAGATCATGGCGCTGATCGCGACCCTGGCTATCGCAGCGCACCCGGCGATCGGCTGGTCAAAGGCCGGCCTGACACTGCGCCAGAATCCACAAGGGCGGACGCTCACTTATGGAGTCATGTTGCTCACCGTTATACTGTTCGGCTGGCTTGCCCTGTCGCAGCCGAACGAGCCGGTGGACATGGATACGCTTGCTTTCCAGCTCACCATGCCGGGTCTGGAAGAAGAGACTTTTTATCGCGGTTTGCTGCTTCTTGCGTTGAACGAAGCGTTTCGCGGGCGCTGGCAGATTGCAGGAATTGGCCTTGGCTGGGGCGGCGTCATATCCACCTTCCTGTTCGGCCTCACCCACGCGCTCGGTTACAGCGAGGGGGCATTTTCGTTCGACATCATGAGCTTTGCCATGACCGGTGTGCCTGCGCTGATCCTGCTGTGGGTCCGTGAGCGGACTGGAAGCGTAGTTTGGCCGATCATCCTCCACAATTTCGCCAACAGCGCATCCCATCTAATTTGAGATCGCCCATCGCCGCGCGCGAGCGGAACTTAGGGCAAAGCCTCAAAGCGCAGAATCTGCGCGGCAGGTTGGCCCAAGTCACGCTGGACGCCGTTGATCGCAGCCGCCTAACGCTCCAGATAGGCATCCAGCGTTCCGTGAAAGTGCCGGATCCGGCTTTCCTGATAGCGTGCCAGCGTCACCCCCGGCTTGCGTGAGGTTTTGAGGCCCTTCTGGATCCGCATCAGGTTGTCGGTATCCTGATCGGCGACCATCGCGGCGGACCCCAGTTCGGGGGCGTCTTTCCAGTCCTGGCCCGGTTCCAGCAGCCGCATCTTCGCAGGCTCTGGATGGGTGCCATCGGCGGCCTTGGCGAACAGGAACATGATTTCCATGATGTGGCTGTCAGGATCATTGCCGTTGGGCCGGAACCGGTAAACGATCGGCAGCGCCTGTCCGCCCCACGGCACCATGTTGGGGAACAGCAGGTATTCGATCAGATCGAGCGCCTCGCTGTCTGACAAGCCCGACATATCCGCCCCGGCTGAGCGCCCGATCTTTTCACGGGCGCGCTCGGCCAGCTTGCCGCGCGCCGTCTCGCCTTCGCCAACCTTGATCGGCTTGCCCGCAAAGAACGGCACATCGCGGCGCATTTCTTCGATGGTCTGTTCCGGGGTGGTCGTGGGGCGAGAGGGTGAGGCGATGCCCTGCACGCTGAGCATCCGGCTGACATGGCGCACGCCCGGCCAGACATCGTACTGGGTGTTGCTGTCCCCGTAATAGGCGGTCACCTGCGGGTGTGCGATCGGCACGTGATAGGCCTCGACAAAGGCCTCCATCCCCAGCTTCCAGTTACACGGCATGATCCGCGCGACGTGGGCCGCGACATAGCGGCTTTCGAGGTCAAAGGCCGCAAAGTGTTCGGGCAGGTTTTCGAGATAGCTTTCGAACGGCTCACAATCGGAATCGAAATTGACGAAAACGAACCCGCCCCATTGGCCAACCTGAACCTCTGGCAGGCAGAACTTGCCTTTATCGACCTGCGGAAAGTCCCATTGGCCAGGAATGACTTTCAGCGTGCCATCGAGGTTCCAGATCCAGCCGTGGAACGGGCAGCGGATTTGCCCCGCGTTTCCGGCTTCGGTCCGCAGCATGGTGCCGCGGTGCAGGCAGGAATTGATATAGGCCTTCACCGTATCGGGTGCGGTCCGCACCAGCAGCACCGAATCGTCGACAATCTCGTACGTACATTGATCGCCGACATTGGGGATGTGCTCTGCCCGGCAGGCGAATTGCCAGGTCTTGCGCCAGACCTTCTCAACCTCACGCGCGTGCCATTCGGGCGAGAAATAGCGCTCGGCCGAGACATCCTCGAGGCTTTGGCCCGTGGCCGGCGATTCGCTGCGCAGCACTGCGGGGGGGCGGGATCGGATCGGCATCGAACACCTCTTGCACCGAAGGCCCCGGCCGCCGCGCGATGATATCCATGCCTCACTCTCCCCAACCAATTTGCGCCAACGTGCCGCTATGCTAGCAGAGGCGCAATGGAAAACCTGCCGCACCGCCACCTGACCACGCTGACGCTGATGGTCGATTTCCCCAAGATCGTGCCGATCGGCCCGGTTCCCTCCGGACTGCGCGGGATTGCGCCGGTTTCGGGCGGGCAGTTTGACGGCGAACGCTTGCGCGGCACGGTTCGCCCCGGACATGACTGGTTCCTGACCCGCGCCGATGGCACCTTGGTGATCGACGTGCGGCTGACGCTTGATACCGCCGATGGGGCGGTGTTGTATCTTGGCTATCAGGGCACCATGCGCGGCAGCGCCGAAGCGATGGGCCGGTTCCGCAAGGGGGAGCAATTGCAACCGCACGACTACCAATTGCATATCGCCGCCAAGGCCGAATGTGGTGATCCGCGCTATGCTTGGCTTAACGATGCGATCCTGGTCGGGATCGGCGAACAGACCCCGCGAGGTCCAGTTTACCGCTTGTTCGAGATCGGCGCATGACCGCCCCCGTCCTCTCCACCACCCTCAACCCTGACGATCCGCAGGCTCAGGCCCGCGCCGCGCACAACCGTGCGCTGGCGGCGGAACTGCGCGCCAAGGTGGCCGAGGCTGCGCTGGGTGGGAACGCCAAGTCTCGCGAACGCCACACCTCTCGTGGCAAGCTGCTCCCCCGCGAACGGGTCGAACGCCTGCTCGATCCCGGATCGCCCTTGCTCGAGATCGGACAATTGGCGGCAGGCGGCGTTTATGAGGATGACATTCCCGGCGCCGGGATCATCACTGCGATTGGCCGGGTTTCAGGCCGCCAGTGCATGATCGTCTGCAACGATGCGACGGTGAAGGGCGGCACCTATTATCCGCTGACGGTCAAAAAGCACCTGCGCGCGCAGGAGATTGCCGAGGCCAATCACTTGCCCTGCATCTATCTGGTCGACAGCGGCGGGGCCAATCTGCCGCACCAGAGCGAGGTCTTTCCCGACCGCGACCACTTTGGCCGGATCTTCTTCAACCAGGCCCAGATGAGCGCCAAGGGCATCCCGCAGATCGCCTGCGTGATGGGCAGCTGCACGGCCGGCGGAGCCTATGTTCCGGCGATGAGCGACGAGTCCGTGATCGTGCGCGAACAGGGCACGATCTTTCTGGCCGGGCCGCCCTTGGTCAAGGCCGCGACCGGTGAGGAAATCAGCGCCGAAGACCTTGGCGGCGGCGATCTCCACGCGCGCAAATCGGGCGTGGTTGATCATCTGGCCGAGAACGACGAGCACGCGCTGACCATCGTCCGCGATATCATCAGCCACCTCGGCCCGCGCCATGAGCACGGTCTGCCGCTGAAAGAACCGCGCGCGCCGAAGTATGACGCGGAAGAACTCTACGCGGTGGTGCCCGACGATGTCCGCGCGCCCTATGACGTGCACGAAGTGATCGCGCGACTGGTCGATGGCAGCGAGTTTCACGAATTCAAGGCGCATTACGGCACGACGCTGATTTGCGGCTTCGCGCACATCTGGGGCATGCCGGTCGCGATCCTCGCTAACAACGGCGTGCTGTTCAGCGAGTCTGCGGTCAAAGGCGCGCACTTCATTGAACTGGCCTGCCAGCGCAAGATCCCGCTGCTGTTCCTGCAGAACATCAGCGGCTTCATGGTCGGCGGCAAGTACGAGGCCGAGGGCATCGCCAAGCACGGCGCCAAACTGGTCACCGCCGTCGCCACTGCCTCTGTGCCCAAACTGACCGTCCTGATCGGCGGCTCGTTCGGCGCAGGCAACTACGGCATGTGCGGCCGCGCCTATTCCCCGCGCTTCCTGTTCTCATGGCCCAACGCCCGCATTTCGGTGATGGGCGGGGAGCAGGCGGCATCGGTGCTGGCAACGGTCCACCGCGATGCAGAAAGCTGGACGGCTGAACAGGCCGAAGCGTTCAAGGCCCCGATCCGGGCGAAGTACGAAGACGAAGGCAACCCCTACTACGCCACCGCGCGGCTGTGGGATGATGGCGTGATCGACCCGGCGCAGACGCGGGACGTGTTGGGACTGGCCTTGGCGGCGGCGTTGGAGGCGCCGGTTGCGGATGGGCCGAGGTTTGGGGTGTTTCGGATGTGAGTGTAGACTTTAGCAAATTGACGGAGAACGAGCTCTGCATTGTAGGCGCGCTCGACGGCATGTTTCTTCAATATCATTGGGGTTCACCGTTAGAGAGCAAGGTGTTTGAGGCGCTGAGTTGGTATGATTTGTACCGCCTTGAAGATGGAGAATTCAGCCCTTCATCGGTTAGATTTTCTGAACTGCACAAGATACTTGAAGATGATGCGACTAATTTTCGGAAGACAGAAAGATTTCGCGGGAATTTGCGGTTGTCTGTTGATGATCTGAACCAGCGATCGATCTTCTGTCTCTTGTTGCTCGCGAAATTTGTCGATCAGCACTTGAAGCATGAAGACACCGGCGTTTTGCATCATGAACACATGAGTTCTGGCGAAGGAGCCTTCGCCGAACTGCGAGCATATGGTTTCCTGGAGTGCGCCGAAAATGGCTGGGGCAAATGGAGCGAACTAGGCATTGAAGCGGTCCGTATCTTCCCGGAGCTTGGGGAGTTCCCAGCGTGGGATGGTGAGCCTGACCGATGAGGTTGCTAATAGGGAGTGTGTCAATCCTCCCCGGAACGGGGAGGTGGCGCGCCGAAGGCGTGACGGAGGGGGCCCGCCTCTCCTCCGAGCGCAGCTTTTGAGGCGCGGTGGGACCCCTCCGTCAGCCTTTCAGGCTGCCACCTCCCCGTGCCGGGGAGGATTTTAGGATGGCGCTTCAGCCGGAGGTGTTGCGGCAACCGATCAAGCTGGTGAAACGCGCCCGCAAACTCCGCAAAGAAATGTCACTGCCCGAAGTGCTGCTTTGGCGCGAACTCAAAGGCAAGCCGCTGGGCGTCCGGTTCCGCCGTCAATTCCCGGTTCGCGGCTACATCGCCGATTTCGCCTGCCTTGAAGTTCGCCTGCTGATCGAGATCGATGGAATCGCCCACGACATGGGCGATCGGCCTGAGCGCGATGACCAACGAGACATATTGCTCAAGGCAGACGGGTGGCAGATTATCCGCATTACAGCGCAACGCCTGCTGGCTGAACCATTGCTCACCGCCGAAGCCATCGTTAGGTTGGCGCAAAGCATGGTGGATGAACGATCCTCCCCGGAACGGGGAGGTGGCAGGCCGCAGGCCTGACGGAGGGGTCGATAGGGTGCCGAATTGAGCGACGTTGAAGACGGGAGCTATCGGCCCCTCCGCCCCTGCGGGGCACCTCCCCGTTCCGGGGAGGATCGGCTATGACTGCTCAAACCCCCACCCTCCTCTCCCGCCTGGTCAAGCGGTTCCTGCTGGCGCTCTATGCGGGCAAAGGCTGGACCTTTGCCGGATCGGCCCCGCAATCGCGCAAGTGCGTGATCCTGGGCGCGCCGCATACGTCGAACTGGGATTTCATCTTCTTTCTGGGCGCGGTGACCAAGCTTGGGATCAAGCCCAGCTTTATGGGCAAGCTATCGCTGTTCCGCCCGCCGCTGACCCGCTTCATGTATGACATGGGCGGAATCGCGGTCGACCGGCGGGCTAAGGACCAGAACTATGTCGAACAGGTCGCTGACGCCTTTGCCGAGGCCGATGATCTGGCGCTGGTGATTGCACCCGAGGGCACGCGTGGGCCGATCACGGCCTGGCGCAGCGGGTTTTACCATATCGCACTGCGCGCTGGGGTGCCGATCTATCCCGCTTGGTTCAGCAAGAAACTGCGGCGCGGCGGGATCGGGATCGGCATTATGCCAAGTGGCGACTATCGGGCTGACCTAAAAAAGATAGCGCAGTTCTATTACCTGCATATGCCCGATCACCCAAAGCTGGCGGTGCTTTTCCGCGAAGCCGGAATTCTAAAAGGAGCCAGCGATGCTTGAAGCTTTGACGGTCAACGCCGCGATCCTGATTGCCACGGTTCTGGCGCTGTGGCTGATCTCGGTCCGCATCAATGATGTCTCGTTCATCGACGCCTTCTGGGGGTCAGGGATGGGGCTGATGGCGCTGGTCAGCTGGTGGCAGGTGCGGCCCGCACCCGGCCCGCTCGCCTCGCTGATCATGCTGATGACCGCCGCCTGGGGGTTCCGGCTCGGCATTTATCTGCTGCGGCGCTGGCGGCGCGAAGGAGAGGATCAGCGCTACATCCGGATCCTCAAGAAAGACCGTGAGGCTGGGCGGTTCGCCTGGGCCGCGCTGACCAAGATCTGGCTGGGGCAGGCCTTCCTGCTGTTTCTGGTCTCAAGCCCGGCGCAGGTCGGCATTCTGGCCAGCGGTGATCCCGCGCCGGTGCCGCCGATTGCCTATCTGGGCCTCGCGATTTTCCTGATCGGGATTTTCTTCGAATGGGTCGGGGATTGGCAATTGGCCCAGTTCAAGGGCAACCCTGCCAATGAAGGCAAGATCCTCGACACCGGGCTGTGGCGCTATACCCGCCACCCCAACTACTTCGGCGATTGCGCGGCCTGGTGGGGGATCTGGCTAGCCGCTGCGGGGGCCGGCTGGAGCTATGCCCTGCTGACCCTGCCGGGGCCACTGTTCCTGACCTTTACCCTGACCAAATGGTCCGGCGCGGCGCTGCTGGAAGCGGGCATGAGGAAGAAGCGCGGCGACAAGTACGCTGACTATATCGCCCGCACCTCAGCCTTCATTCCGTGGCCGCCGAAGCGGGCCTGATCATCCGCCAACCCGCTTGACCCGGTCCTCGCTCGGGACCGCGCGAGGCGGCACGGCCTTGAGCCAGGCTTCAAGGGCATCGATATCAGATCCACCGACCACGGCATCACGTTGGCGGCTCAGCAGCGAAAAGCTGTCTCCTCCGCCTGCCAGAAAGCTGTTGGTGGTGACCCGGTACGTTGCAGCGGGGTCGATCGGAACGCCGTTCAGGCTCATCGCCACCACCCGCTCACCGATCGGCTTGCTGAGGTCGATCGAATAGGAAAATCCAGCCGAGGGGGTCAGCACTTGCTGCGGGCCGTCCGCGTCGAACCCCTGTTCCAACACCGCTTTCAACTCTGCCCCGGTCAGGGATTGGGTGATCAGGGTGTTGTTGAACGGTTGTGCGGCATAAATCGCCCCGAAATTGACCGAACTGTCCGCCTCAGGCGCGATCGGTTTGCGGATTCCAAACGGGTTCATGAAAGCAATCTGCGCCCCAGCCCCGCTGGTTGCGGCGAGTTGCGCATCGGCGATGAGGTTGCCCTCTGGTCCGCCCTGATTGGGGAATCCGGCTGATGGCGCTCGGTCAACCGAGCCCGCCAACCGGCCCACCGGGCGCAGCGCATAGGCCTTGGCCGCATCGCGATACTTGCCGACATATTCGGCGACATCGGGCCGGGCAGAAAACCTGGGCAGCTCTTTGGCCTCATCAACGAACCCGCGCGGCGATTGATAGGGATCACTCTGCACGATGACATTGCGGGCGCGCTTGCTCACGACTTTCCCTGCGATCGGATCGACCTCCAGCGTGATGTCGGTGATAAGCTGGCCCGAAACCCCGGCACTGGTCAGCAGGATCGGCTGGCGCGGGTTGATCGTGGCATAGTCGCAGACATAGGTCCAATGGGTGTGGCCCGAGACGACCACGTCAACGCCAGGCTCCAACCGGTCAAGAATGCCCTTGATCGGCCCGGTCAAGTTTTCGCAGCCCGACGGATTGGGCTTGCCCGAAGTATAGCCGCCTTCGTGGATCAGCACGACCACCACATCGGCGCCCTGGGCCCGCAAGCGTGGCACCTCAGCGTTGATTGCGTCGGCTTCGTCGCCAAAGGTCAGCCCCTTGATCCCGCTGGGCGAAACCAGGCTGGGCGTGCCTTTCAGGGTTAGCCCGATGATGCCAACCTTTACGGCTCGGCGTCCGCTGCCGAAGGTCTTGATGCCCGTTGCCGGAAACAGCGTCGATCCATCGCTGCGCCGCGTGCTGGCGGACAGATAGCGGAACCTTGCCCCGGTGAACGGTTCGACCTGACACGGCTTTTGTACGGTGAACTGGGCGCAGCCGCCCTTCTGTTTGCGCAGCAGTTCATCGGTACCGCTGTCAAATTCGTGGTTGCCCACGGCATTGAAGTCCAGCCCGATCCGATTGAGTACGCCGATCGCGGGTTCATCCAGAAACAGCGAGGAGGAAATCTGCGAGGCGCCGGTCAGGTCGCCTGCGGCAACGGTCACCGAATAGCGGTATTGCCCTCGGACAGAATCGACCGCGCTGGCCAAGAAGGCCGCGCCGCCTGCCGGAACCGGCTTTACCCCGCTTTCCGTGTTGGCCGGGATCAGAACAGCTGTCCTGGGTGGTTCAAGCGCGCCGTGGAAATCGTTGAGACCGATGATCCCGACCGTGACGGTCGGCTTGGTCCCGGTGGCCGATTGCACCGCGCCGGGCTGTGCGCAGGCAGCCAATGCCGACAGCATCAGGACGGGAACTAAGCGGGCGAATCGCAGCGGGCGAGAGCGGGTCTGGTTCATCGATCTTTCCTAGCCGAAGGAGGCACCTCTGCAAAATAGGCGTATTATTTGTGCATGACAGTTTCTTGAAAATTGCGCCGCCGCATTTATATTGTTCTCCAACGTTCCGTATGGGGAGTCTCACTAGCATGGCCCGGCCGCAAACCGATCTCGACGCGGGACGCAAACAGCTGGTCGAGCTGGTGATCGAACAGATTCAGGAGCGCGGGACCAGCGCCCTGACCATGACCGAGATTGCCGCCCGCGCCGGCATGTCGCCAGCCAGCCTCTATCGCTATTTCGAAAGCAAGGAAGCCTTGATCGAAGCAGTTGCTGAGCACTGGTTTCAGCCCAAGGTTGCGATTATGGAAGAGGTCGTGGCCAGCGATTTGCCGCCGCGCCGCAAGATGTTTGAATTCTTCGCCCGCCGTTTTGCCCTGATGAAGGCCGAATGGGATCGCGATCCGGTGGCCTTTGCGACCTACGTCGAAATGGGCACGGAGAATTTCGAGGTGATCCGGTCCTACATCGATCTGGGCGATCACTATCTGTCAGAGATCATCGGCGAGGCGATGGGCGATGGTCATTTCGAAGGCCTGTCGGTCGATGAGACACTCAGCCTGGTCAACCAGATGGTCAATGTTTACGTCAACATCGGCGCGATGGGGCAGCTGATGAACCGGTTGAGTACGGACAAGCTAGCCCGGATCATCGATGCGATTTTCGACGGGCTATCTGCGGCGGATCGCGGGGCAAAGTCGGTCAGCGGACTGCGCGCAGCCTGAAAATTTCGCGGTTTGACTGGAATTTGTCACAGTTCGGTATTACTTACATCGTTGTGAACAATTCGCCCCCGCACTTCTTTGCAATTCCGATCGATCCGGCCGACATCGATTTCATGGGTCACGTCAACAACGCATCCTATCTCAAATGGGTTCAGGAAGCAGTGATTGACCACTGGCGCAGCTTTGCCCCGGCCGATGCCGTGGCGGCGCACCTGTGGGTCGCGCTGAAGCATGAGATCACCTATCGCCGCCCGACCTTTCTGGGTGACGAAGTGATCGCAACCGTCCTGCTCGAAAAGATCCATGGCGCCCGCGCCAGCTATGAAACGGTGATCCGCCGCGGTGAGGATATTCTGGCCGAAGTCAAATCAAGCTGGTGCTGCGTCGATGCGGTGACCTTGCGCCCAGCCCGGCTGGCGCGCGATGTGATCGCAAAGTTCTTTCCTGAGCCGCTGGTCGGTTAAGCTGATTAAAGCGCAGCCCAAAACAGAACCAGGCCGACAGCAATCGAGATTGGGCAGATCAACCAGCGCGTGGTCCAAACCGGAATGCGACGTGACGCAGCAGAAGCAAAAGCATGATGGCGAGCGCGCGGCACGGCAAGGATAGCCAGAGCACTGATCGCCAGAAACCAACCGACCAACTCGAATTCCATCGGTGCCTTGCTGGCCGGGGCATGAGCTACCATCGCAAGACCGATAAGACCGCGCGGCACCAGTTCAGCCAGATTGATCCGCCAAGAGCTGCCCATTCTGGACAAGTAATGCAGTGCGCGCGTTGGCGCCGCAGCGCACAAAAGCCCCACCAGCACCCACCAAAAGCCTGCAAGGCAAACGGTTATGAGCGCTAGGACCGCGACCAACTCCGGCTCTTCCGATGCATGTTCCTAAACGTCCAGGTTGGCCACATTGAGCGCGTTTTCCTGGATGAAGTCGCGGCGCGGTTCGACCACGTCGCCCATCAGGCGGGTGAATATCTCGTCGGTCACATCGGCATCCTCAACCTTGACCTGCAGCAGGATCCGGTTGTCGGGATCGAGCGTGGTTTCCCACAACTGCTCTGCATTCATTTCGCCCAGCCCCTTGTAGCGCGCGATCGCGAGGCCCTTGCGCCCGGTGGCCAGCACGGCATCGAGCAGCTGTGAGGGCCGGGTGATCGATCCATCACCCGCCACCGCGCGAGCAGGCGCGGCGACCTGACTGTCGTTGGCGCCGCCATCGACTTCGTCGGCCACTTCGGCTTCTGGCTCCGGCTCGGCCGCAGAGGCGCGGACCAGCCGCGACGGGGCGGAATAGACATCGGCGTTCTCCGCCGCCAATCGGGCCAGCTTGCGTGCTTCGGCGCTGGTCAGGAACGTGGCTTCGAGTGGATAGACATCGGTCACCCCGCGCCAGACGCGTTCGACCCGCAGCGACCCATCTTCGAGGATCACCCCGCTCCAGCGTGCTTCGCGATCTCCGCTACCGAGCCAGACGGCGGCGCGTTCCAGTGCGGTCAGCCGTGCGGCGCGGTCCAGATCGGGCGCGAATACGCCTGCCAGTGCCAGCGATTCGATCACCGCCGGATCATAGCGCCGCGGAACAAAGCCCATCAGGCTGCGCATCCGCATGGCGTGTTCAACCAGCGCCTCAAGCTCAGCCCCGCCGCGCGCGCCGCCTACGGTTTCGAGTACCCGGCCCGCCAGACCCGCTTCGACCAGATAGCGATCAAGCGCAGCGGCGTCCTTCAAGTACACTTCGCTACGGCCCTTGTTGACCTTGAACAGCGGCGGCTGGGCAATGAACAAATGGCCATTGCGGATGATTTCCGGCATCTGGCGGTGGAAGAAGGTCAGCAGCAGGGTGCGGATATGCGCGCCGTCAACGTCGGCGTCGGTCATGATCACGATCTTGTGATAGCGCAGTTTTTCCAAATTGAATTCGTCGCGAATGCCGGTGCCCATCGCTTGAATAAGCGTGCCGACTTCCTTCGATCCGATGATCCGGTCAAACCGCGCGCGCTCGACATTGAGGATCTTGCCCTTGAGCGGCAGGATCGCCTGAATGTTCCGGTCACGCCCCTGCTTGGCTGAACCGCCAGCCGAATCGCCTTCGACCAGGAACAATTCGCACTTGCTGGGATCGCGTTCCTGACAATCAGCCAGTTTGCCCGGCAGACTGGCGATATCCATCGCCCCCTTGCGCCGGGTCAGTTCACGCGCGCGCTTGGCCGCTTCACGCGCGGCGGCAGCGTCGATGATCTTGCCGACCACCTGCTTGGCATAGGCCGGGTTTTCCTCAAGCCAGTCGCTCATCTTGTCGGCCATCAGGCTTTCGAGCGGCTGGCGCACTTCGGAGGAGACCAGCTTGTCCTTGGTCTGCGAGGAGAATTTGGGATCGGGCAGTTTGACCGAGACAATCGCAGTCAGCCCTTCGCGCATATCCTCACCCGATAGGCTGACCTTCTCCTTTTTGAGCAGGCCGGACTTTTCAGCATAGTTGTTGAGCGTGCGGGTCAGCGCTGCGCGGAATGCGGCAAGGTGCGTGCCGCCATCGCGCTGCGGGATATTGTTGGTGAAGCAAAGAACGTTTTCGTAGTACGAATCGTTCCATTCGAGCGCGACTTCGATCCCGATCCCGTCGCGTTCGCTGCTGATCGCAATCGGATCGGGCAACAATGGCACCTTGTTGCGATCAAGGTAGGTCACGAAAGCCGCAATCCCGCCTTCATAGAACAGGTCGTGCTCTTTCACCTCTTCGCCGCGCAGATCGCGCAGTTTGATCCGCACGCCCGAATTGAGGAACGCCAGTTCGCGGTAGCGATGCTCAAGCTTCTCAAAGTCGTAAACCGTGACATTCTTGAAGGTCTCTTCCGAAGCGAGGAAGGTCACCCGGGTGCCCTTTTTGCCTTCGGGAGCGGGGCCGCGCACCACCAGCGGACCCACCGCGTCGCCGTGGGCGAACTTCATCCAGTGTTCCAGCCCGTCGCGCCAGATCGTCAGCTCCAGCCATTCCGACAGGGCATTGACCACCGAGACGCCAACGCCGTGCAAGCCGCCCGAGACCTTGTAGGCATTGTCGTCAGAGGTGTTTTCAAACTTCCCGCCAGCGTGAAGCTGGGTCATGATCACTTCGGCGGCGGAAACGCCTTCTTCGGAGTGGATGCCCGTGGGAATTCCCCGGCCATTGTCCTCGACCGAAACCGAGCCATCGGGGTTCACCTCGATCAGCACCAGATCGCAGTGCCCGGCCAAGGCTTCGTCAATCGCATTGTCCGAAACTTCGAACACCATGTGGTGCAGACCCGATCCATCGTCGGTATCGCCGATGTACATGCCGGGCCGTTTGCGGACCGCATCGAGGCCCTTCAGAACCTTGATCTGATCGGCGCCATAGGCGTTGGCGTTGGGGATGTTTTCGTTGGTGGTTTCGGGTGTTTCAGACATGCTGAGCCTATAGGGTTTCCGGCCCAATTAGGGAAGGCGCAGCGCCCCCTTCCATCCACAGCCAAATCCTGCTCAATTGCAGCGGTTGCAGCAGGGGAAGCGCCGTGAAGAAACCGATCATCGCCGTGCTGGCCGCGGCCTTGCTGGTCAGCCAGAGCCAGGCCGAGGCGCCGGGGCTCAGGCCGGATCAAGTGGCCTATCGGGCGCTGTTCAAGGAACTGGTCGAGACCAATACGACCCTGTCTTCAGGCAGTTGCACGCTGGCCGCAGAGCGGATGGCCACCCGGCTGCGCGCGGGCGGCATTCCCGACAGCCAGATCACTCTGTTTGCGACACCGGAAAACCCGCGCGAAGGCGGACTGGTCGCGGTGTTTCCGGGATCATCCAAAACGCTCAAACCGATTCTCGCAATTGCCCATATCGACGTGGTCGAAGCCAAGCGTGAAGATTGGGTCCGCGATCCCTTCACTCTGGTGGAAGAAGGCGGCTATTTTTATGCCCGCGGGGTTTCCGACAACAAGGCGATGGCGGCGACCCTGGTCGATACGCTGATCCGCTTCAAACAGACCGGCTACACCCCCAAGCGGACCGTCAAGATTGCACTGACCTGCGGCGAAGAAACCAACGGTGCGTTCAACGGGGTCGAATGGCTCGCCGCCAACAAGCGCGAGCTGATCGATGCGGAATTCGCGCTGAATGAGGGCGGCGGCGGAACCACTGACGGCAAGGGCAATGTCGTCGAACAGACCATGCAGGTCGGTGAAAAGACCTTTGCAACCTATCGCCTTGAAACCCGCAATCCGGGCGGGCACAGCTCGGTCCCGCGGCCCGACAATGCGATTTACCAGCTAACCCGCGCACTCGGTAAGCTCGAGGCCCATGAGTTTCCGCTGGAGTTCACCGATACCACCCGGACCTATTTCCGGGTCGCTGGTGCCGGCCGCAAGGATGCGATCGGCAACGCCATGGTCGCGCTGGCCAACAACCCGGCTGACAAGGCGGCTGAAGCAGTGGTCAATCAGGACCCGTTCCTGCATTCCAACCTGCGCACCACTTGCGTTGCGACAATGCTGGATGGCGGCCACGCCCGCAACGCACTGGCGCAGCGGGCCGGGGCCTATGTCAATTGCCGCATCTTCCCCGGCCATTCGGTCGAGGCGATCCGCAATCAACTTACGGCCATTGTCGGCGATCCTGGGGTGACGATCACCACCTTGGCTCCGCTGCGCCCTTCACCGCCCAGTCCGCCACTGGATCCCAAAGTCATGAACCCGGCGGCCAAGCTGGTCGCCCGCTATTTCCCCGGCGTGCCGCTCGTTCCGGTGATGGCCAATGGCTATACCGACGCCACCTTTCTGGGCGCGGTCGGAATTCCGACCTATGGCGTCCCGGGCGGCTGGGGCGATCCTGACGGCAACGGCGTGCACGGCCTGAATGAGCGGATCGAGGCCCGTTCGCTGTATGTCGGGCGAGATTTTCTGTTCGATCTGATCAAGGCCTATGCTGGCTGATTTTCTGCCCTAACGAGGACATTTGACCATGCGTACCATATTGCTGGGCACCGCCCTTGCTGCCTCGCTTGCCGGGCTCGCCACCGCCCAGACCGGCGGACTGCGGCCCGACAGGCAAGAGTTCCGGGGGCTCTACAAGGAGCTGGTTGAAACCAACACCACGCTGTCGGCAGGCAGTTGCACTTTGGCAGCCGAGCGAATGGCGGTGCGGCTGCGGGCGGCGGGTATCCCGGAAAGCCAGATCACGCTGTTTTCGGTGCCGGAGCATCCCAAGGATGGCGGGCTGGTGGTGGTCTATCCCGGCACATCGAAGACCCTCAAGCCCCTGCTGATGCTCGCCCATATCGACGTGGTCGAAGCCAACCGGGCCGATTGGGTCCGCGATCCGTTTACGCTGATCGAGGAAAACGGCTATTTCTATGCCCGCGGGTCTTTCGACGACAAGGCCCAGGCCGCGATCTATACCGATACGCTGATCCGCTTTGCCAAGACCGGGTACAAGCCCAAGCGCACGGTCAAACTGGCGCTGACCTGCGGTGAGGAGACCAGCGGGGCATTCAACGGCGCGGAATGGCTGGCCAAAAACAAGCGCGAACTGATCGACGCCGAATTCGCGATCAACGAAGGCGGCGGCGGGCGCTCTGACGGGAACGGCAAGCTGCTGGTCCAGACCGTGCAGGTCGGCGAAAAGGCCTATCAGGACTTCACCCTGACCGTCACCAACCCCGGGGGACACAGCTCCGCCCCGATCCGCGACAACGCGATCTACGCGATGAGCGAAGCAGTTCTGAAGGTTCGCGACTACACGTTCCCACTGCAGTTCAACGACACCACCCGGACTTTCTTCACCAAGGCTGCGGCGCTCTATCCCGGCGAACAGGGGCAGGCGATGGCTGCGCTGGCGGCCAATCCGGCTGACAAAGCGGCGGAAGCAATCGTCAGCCGCGACAAGTCGATGAACTCGATGCTGCGGACGACCTGCGTCGCGACATTGATGAAAGGCGGGCACGCCCAGAATGCCTTACCCCAATCGGTCACGGCCAACGTCAATTGCCGGATGTTCCCGGGACGGACCGCGGACGAGACGCAGGCAGCGCTGGAGGCGGCCATTGGCAATCCGGCGATCAAGGTCGAACAGACTGTGCGCGGCAAGCCAATCGCCAAACAGCCGCCGCTTGATCCGAAGATCATCGGCCCGATGGAGCGGTTGGCTGTGAAGCATTTCCCCGGTGTTCCGGTGATCCCGGCGATGTCGACCGGTGCCACCGACGGGCTCTACCTCAGCGCCGTCGGTATCCCGGTTTACGGCATCCCGGGCCTGTGGCGCGATCCTGATGGCAACGGCACCCACGGCCTGAACGAGCGGATCGGCGTTCGCTCGCTCTATGATGGGCGCGATTACATCTTCGATCTGGTGAAGCTGCTGGCGGGGTAATCCACGCTGCCTCTTGCCAATGCCAATCTGATTCGATATCGAACTATATAGTTTGATATCGAATTAAAAGGAATGGTCATGGCTGGTCGGCGCGAAGTATTGCTGGGTCTGGGCGGGGTACTGGTTGCAGGAGCGGCGGCTGGCACCTGGCGGGTCAGGCGGATGCCGCAAACCGCGATCGCGCCATGGCAGAGCCTGACCCAGCCGGTCGCCGATCCCCGGCTCGATGCTTTCCGCCATGCCATTTTGGCGCCCAATCCGCACAATCGCCAGCCCTGGCTGATCAAGCTAGAGGGAGCGGACAGCGCCGTACTCAGCTGCGATCTGCGCAAGCGCTTGCCGCAGACCGATCCGTTTGACCGGCAGATCACCATCGGCTTTGGCGCCTTCATCGAACTGGCTGCTATCGCTGCCAGCCAACGCGGCCAGCGCGTTGAAGTTGAGCCGTTTCCGGACGGCGAACCGCAACCCCGGCTCGATCAGCGCGGCGTGGCCCGCCTGACCTTTGTGGCCGATGCCACCGTCACACCGGACCCGCTGTTTGCCGCAATCCCCGCGCGGCGGACCGTTCGGGGGCGCTTTGGGCCCTTGCCGGACGGAACGCTTGGCAAGTTGACCGAACCGGGGGTTGTGCTCAGCGATGACCCGGCCCGGTTGGCGGCATTGCGGAAGATCGCTGTGGCGGCGATGACGACAGAAATGACCACACCGCACGCCCACATGGAAAGCGTCAGCTTGATGCGGATCGGCGCGGCTGAAATCGATGCGCAGCCCGATGGACTGGCGCTGTCCGGCCCGATGATCGAGGCGACGGCGCTGGTCGGCCTTACCTCGCGCGCCACCCTGGCCGATCCCACCAGTCAATCGTTCCAGATTG
>JAGNTK010000099.1 GCA_017987575.1 Novosphingobium sp.
TGCGTGTAGCGCGCTTCGACGGTGCCGATGCCGAACATGGCCGGGGAAACGCTGCGCTCTTCCACCTGGGTGACTGTCACGTTGATCGGTGCCAACGGGCCGGATCGAAGGGCGACCCATGCAAACAACAACAGCAACGGCACCAGCACTGCCAGCATTGTCCATCCACGGCGGCTCAGCTTAAATGGAAAGCTCATGCTGCACCTCGCAGACCATCTTGGAAGAGTTCGAAAATCCTCGACGAAATCGCTGGCATATTGGTGAAATCATCGGCTGCCATCGCCTGCATCACCAACCCCTGCACCATGCCCAGGAACATGGTGGCAGCTGCGGCGCAGTCGGTTTTTTCGTCAATTTCGCCTTGCGCTCTGGCAAGTTCGAGCAGGCCAAGCACACGGCTGCGATACGCGTTCATCAGAGTCCGCACTCTCGCCTTGCCAGGGGCGTGGGCATCGCGCTGCAACTCTCCGAACAGGATTCTCGGGACTCCGACATGCTCGACAACAAAATCGACATGGGCAAAGAAAATGGCCTGCAATCGATCTGTCGGCGTTGCTCCAGTAACTCCATCAATCCGCGCCAGCAGGGTATCGCTCGTCCAGTCCATCACGGCCAACCAGACGGCCTGCTTGTCAGGGAAATGACGGAATAGCGCACCTTGGGTTACCTCCATATGCGCTGCAATCTGTGCAGTGGTGATGTCTGCGGGATTGGTCGTAGCCGCCAGTGCGATCACCGCTTCCACGGTTGCGGCCCGGCGCACATCGGCAGGGAGTTTGGTGCGAGTCATGAGTATTCATACCATTAAGATAGTAATTGGTCACTATCTTAATGTGGGCGCTTTTGTCCCAGACATGCGATCCACAAGCATCTTGACTTCAAAGGGCCTGAGTTTCTGCTGAACTTTCAGGCATTACCTAATCCGGCCAAATATGGCTGATCCGGAAGCGCAAGGCTAGTTGGTCAGGATCGACAGCGGACTTACCGGATGGTCCGACGAAGCGGCCAACCTATTGGCTTGCGCGAAGTGGGGAAAATGTGGGGGCGGAAGGTCCCGAATGAATAATTTGTCCATCTAATCAACTTGTTGCGTAAACATTCTTGTGCCCACCCTCTCCGCCAACCCTCGTATTCCTATTGAGGAATAAGGGTGCCACACTCGGCACACTGGCGAAGGGATTTGGCGCAAGTCGATCCGCCATTCAGCGATCGGGCATTTTGCTACAATCTTGGCTTTGTCGGACGTTCCGGAGGGTTTCCTTCGGAAAAGCGCCGCAGTCCGACGGGCAGCACCGTTGCGTGCGAAAGGGGCTGGAGTGCTACGGCCCTCTCGATTGCCCGGTCTTGCCGGTTACATGCCCGAACCGGAACCGTAGGTAATTTCGACCCGGCGGTTCTGCAGTTCGTGCACGCCAACAGCAGTCGCCCGAAGTTTCCGGGCCATTGGCGGGCGACCTGGGCGGAACCGACTTTGATCGGGATTGGGGCAAGTTCAAGCAAACAGAGAGCCGCGCCGTCGTGCTCAACCCCGCCTCGCGCGAGGTCTTGGGCTTCGGGTCGTCAAGCGGCTTCGAGTGTTAGACCGCCTTGAGCCGAATTGCCCGCCTGCGCAGCTGCCTCAATTGCGCTGACGAACTGATCGGTGGCGTTCTCCCAAGTAAACTGACGGGCGAAAATCGCAGTGGCGCGGGGGTCGGCCATCAGGGCTTCTGCCGTGGCAATCCGCAGGTCTTCGTTGAGTGCACCGACCACCGAAGGGAAGGCATCATCCACCCCGCGGCCATGGCGACCCAAGATGTCGACCGGGCCTTGCACCGGATAACCCGCGACAGGAACGCCGCAGGCCAGTGCTTCAATTACCACCAGCCCGAAAGTATCTGTGCGGCTCGGAAAAACGAAGCAATCGGCGCTGCGATAGGCCGCAGCGAGCTCTTCGCCAGCCAAAGCGCCGAGGAAATGGACATGGGGGTACTTGATCCGCAGCGCTTCAAGCCCCGGGCCATCTCCGACCACCACCTTGGAGCCGGGGAAATCGAGATTGAGGAAGTCTTCAAGGTTCTTTTCCGGCGCAACCCGGCCGACATTGAGCAGGATCGGGCGCGGCAGATCAATGATTGCCGGGTGGAATTCGCCGTGTGGGCGGAACAGCCAGTGATCGATCCCCCGGGTCCAGCGCCGAACCTGCGGAATGCCGCGCGCAATCAGTTCGTCACCGAGGCTGACGGAGGCCGCCAACACAGCCTGACTATCGCGGTGGAACCGGCGGAAGATTGGCCAGAACCGTTCCGCACTGATCCCGGTGCGGACCGCAGCATAGTCGGGAAAGCGGGTGTGAAATGCGGTGGTGAAGGGGACGTCGTGGGCCTTGCACCAGCCGCGTACGCTCCAACCGATCGGACCTTCGGTGGCGATGTGAACCACATCAGGATGATAGGCGCCGAGCAGCTTGCGCGCAGAAAAGCGCGGCGCGATGGCCAGGTCGATCGAACTGTAGCCGGGCATCGGGATGGTCCGGAACCGGTCTGGGGTGATCAGCTCGACCTCATAGCCGCGCCGATCAAGTTCGGCCACTGTGGCACCAAGCGTGCGGACCACGCCGTTGACCTGCGGGTACCAGGCGTCACTGGCAATTGCGATGCGCATCAGGCGAGCTCCAGTTCCGGATAGTGGGTGGCGGGGATGACAATCTCGCGCTGCGGACTGCGGCCAGCGCATTCCACAATCCAGTCGACGATCTCGATCCTGCCCGAGAAGTCTTCGGTCAGCGCGGTGCAACTTTCGACCCAATCACCATCGTTGTGATAGGTGATATCGCCAATCTGGCGGATTTCGGCAGAGTGGATGTGGCCGCACACGACCCCGTCGAGCCCGCGTTCAGCGGTTTCGCGCGCCACGGCCTCCTCGAAAGCGCAGACGAACTGAACTGCATTCTTGACCCGCTTTTTCAGGTGAGCAGAGAGCGACCAATAGGGCATCTTGAATTGCCGCCTGACGGCATTGACCAGAAAATTGGTGCGCAACAGCAGCGAATAGGCCTTGTCACCCAGCAGCGCGAGCCACTTGGCGTAGAGCACCACGCCGTCAAAGCTGTCGCCATGCGTCACGAGCAGGCGCCGCCCGTCTGCGGTTTCGTGGATCGCCTCAAGCACCAGCTCGACGCCGCCAAAGGTGAACCCGGCATAGTCGCGCAACATCTCGTCGTGATTGCCTGCCACAAACACCACTCTGGTGCCGCGATGCGCCATCTTGAGGATGCGGCGGATCACTTCGTTATGGGCATCGGGCCAATACCAGCCCTTGCGCAGCCGCCAGCCATCGATGATGTCACCGACCAGATAGAGCGTCTCGCATTCGATCGAACGGAGAAAGTCGACCAGCATTTCGGCGTTGCAGCCTCGGGTGCCGAGATGAACGTCTGAGATCCAAACGGTTCGCACTTTGCGCTTGGGTCGGTAGCCGCGCGGTTCGGGCAGCATCAGCCAGGCTGGTGGCGCTCCGCCGGTTGCCTGTTCGCCCAATACCAACAAGTCATCGAACTTCATTGCCACCTCCGGTCGATACTCGACTGGATTTGGTTTAGCGCCGCGAGGTTGCGGCTAGCTGACAGTTCAGAGTCAGTTCGGTTACAATCGCACCGGATCGGTCGCGCCCCGGCGCAAGGCCAGTTTGGGCACCTGCCGCCCGCTGTCGAGCGCCGCCCCGCGCCCTGAAAGCGAAGGGTTGGTCATGAAATAGCTGTGCAGATTAAACGTGCTGTCACCGGGCAAGGGGCGATGATAGCTGCCCTCAGGCTCCAGCAACCAGGACCGCTCGCTGTCGAGCAGGTTGGCCATCATCACCTGATCCAGCACCTGGTCGTGAACAGTAGCGTTGCGGATCGGGACGAGCACTTCAACCCGCCGGTCCAGATTGCGGCTCATCCCGTCGGCTGAGGAAATATAGACAATCGCCTTCTGATTGGGCAGATCATCGCCATTGGCAAAGGCCCAGATCCGGCTGTGTTCCAAAAAGCGCCCAATGATCGACTTGACCGAGATGTTCTCTGACATGCCCGCAACTCCGGGCTTGAGGCAACAGATCCCGCGCACGACCAGCCGGATTTTTACCCCGGCACCGCTGGCCGCATAGAGCTGTTCGATCAGGCCGGGATCGGTCAGAGAATTGAGCTTGGCCCAGATGGCGGCCGGCTTTCCAGCCTGTGCGTTCAGCCGTTCCTGTTCGATACAGCGATAGAGCTCGGCGCGCAGGGTGAGCGGAGCGATCGCTAACAGTTCACAGTCTTTTGGCTCCACATAGCCGGTGATGAAATTGAACAGCTTCGCCGCATCGCGCGCGGCGCGCGGATCGGCGGTAAAGAATGACAGGTCGGTATAGATCCGTGCGGTCAGCGGATGATAGTTTCCCGTGCCGAAATGGCAGTAGGTGCGATAGTTTTCCCCTTCACGCCGGACCACCATTGATACTTTGGCGTGGGTCTTCCAATCGACAAAGCCATAGATCACTTGCACCCCGGCGCGTTCCAGCTGGCTGGCCCAGAGCAGGTTCTGCTCTTCATCAAAGCGTGCTTTCAATTCGACCACGGCCGTGACCGATTTGCCCGCCTCGGCCGCAGCGATCAGCGCGGCGATGACGGCGGATTGCTTGCCGGCGCGGTACAGGGTCTGCTTGATCGCGACCACATCGGGGTCCTCCGCTGCTTGCCGCAGAAAATCGACCACCACCTCAAAACTTTCATAGGGGTGGTGGATGACGATGTCTTTTTCCCGGATCGCAGCAAAACAATCACCATCGTGTTCCATGATCCGTTCGGGATAGCGCGGGCTGTAGGGTTCGAACTTCAGGTCTGGTCGGTCTTCCTCGACAATCGCAGCCAGTCCGCCGATCCCGACCAGGCCGGGGGACTGCATGATCAGCGCATGTTCGAGCGCAAGCTGGGTGCGGAGCAAGGCTTCGACCGAAGGATCGAAATCGCCCTGCATTTGCAGCACCACCACCGACCCGCGCCTCCGCCGCTGGATTGCGGTGCGGAAGTGCCGGACCAGATCTTCGGCGTCTTCCTCAATTTCCAGATCGCTATCGCGCAGCACCCGGAAAAGGCCGTGGCCTAGCACGTCGAAGCCCGGAAACAGCAAGTCGGCCGATGATCGGATCAGGTCTTCAATACTGACGTAGCAGGCAGCTTCGCCAGCCAGCCGGACAAACCGGGGCAGGGCAGGCGGGATCAGGACCATCTCCATGATCGGCGATTGGTCGGCCACCCGTTGCAGCGCAAACATCAGGCCGATGCCCTGATTGGCTATGAACGGAAAGGGGTGTGCCGGATCGATTGCCTGTGGGGTGATCACCGGCAGGATATGAGCCATCACATAGTTGCGCAGCCCTTCGCGCTGGGTCGGGCTCAGGCTTTCGCCATCGACGATGGTTATGCCGGTCTCGGCCAGCTTCAGGCGTAGCTGGCGCCAGCATTCCTGCTGATCGTGATCAAGCGCCAGAACGGCATCGTGGATCGCTGCGAGTTGCTGGGTCGGGTTGAGGCCGTCAATCGAGATCTCTTCAATCCGGCGTTTAACCTGACCGACCAGACCGGCGAAGCGGACCATCAGGAATTCGTCGAGATTGCTGCCGGAGATGGACAGAAATCGAAGCTGCTCCAGCACTGGATTGTCTGGATTGCGGGCTTCGGCCAGCACCCGCTGGTTGAACGCCAGCCAGCTCAGTTCCCGGTTGAAATAGCGCGAACCAAGCCCCGCTGAAGAGAGGTTGCCGACCTGCACTTGTTCACTGCTCATCGTGCCACCCTAAACAAAATCATCCTGCCTCGCTTGACGTTTTAGGTTACAGTTGTGTGACGGTCTTACGCCTGACTTTTCTCGCATCTGCGGAAAACCACCGAGTTGCAGAGCCTTGGCGAAGGCCACCGATCACGCCTGTCACCTAGCTGTCTTTCCGCTGTCCCCTCAGCATCAGACGAATCGCGCGGAGCGGTAACACGCCGCACCTACCTGCCGCTCGTCACAACCGAAATGAGGGTACCCATGCGAAATCTGATTGCCGTTCTGCTCGCCTCGTCCGCGCTCCTTCCGCAAGCAGCCTGGGCTGTGGAGGCCGATGCGGCCGATACAGCCGAAGCCGCCGAAAACGAAATCATCGTTCTAGGCAAAGGCGAAACCAAGCAGGTTCAGGAAGTTGGCGCGCGTGATATTGGCGCATTGCTGCCCGGAACCAGCCCGATCCGTGCGATTGAAAAGCTGCCCAGCGTCAACGTCCAGTCGGCCGACGCTTTCGGCAACTACGAATGGTCGACCCGGGTTACCATCCGCAGCTTCAACCAGAACCAGCTCGGCTTCAACTTTGATGGTATTCCGCTTGGCGATATGACCTATGGCAACCACAACGGTCTGCACATCAGCCGCGTGGTCAGCCCGGAAAACATTGGCATGGTCCGCGTGACTCAGGGTTCGGGCTCGCTCGGCACCCAATCGACCAACAATCTGGGCGGCACGGTCGAAACCTTCTCGATGGACCCGCTCGACCGCCTCGGCGGGCAGGCCAACGGCACCTACGGCAGCGACCAGACGATGCGCGGTTTTGTCCGCCTGAACGTCGGAATGGCTGATGGTCCGCGTGGGTTTGTCTCTTATGGTTATGGGTCAACCGACAAATATCGCGGACAAGGCACGCAGGATCAGCACATGATCAACGCCAAGCTGGTGGTGCCGGTGGGCGAGGCCCAGTTCGATGCCTGGTTCAGCTATTCTGACCGGCGTGAGCAGGATTATCAGGACATGTCGCTCGATATGCTGAACCGGCTTGGCTACGATTGGGA
>JAGNTK010000100.1 GCA_017987575.1 Novosphingobium sp.
ATTTCCTCAAGGTATTTAAGGATGCCGCCTTGCAGGTGATAGACCGCCTCGACCCCCTCTGCCTTAAGGAATGCGGTCGATTTCTCGCAGCGGATTCCCCCGGTGCAGAACATCGCCACCTTGGGCGGCGTCCCCTGCCCCAGCAAAGCATCGCGCTGGGCCCGGAACCAGGCCGGGAAATCACGAAAGCTGGCCGTGCCGGGATCAATCGCCCCGGCGAAAGTGCCGACCGCCACTTCGTAATCGTTGCGGGTGTCGATCAGGATCGTGCCTGGGTCCGAAATCAGCGCATTCCAGTCCTGCGGCTTCACATAGTAGCCGACTTCGCAGAGCGGATCGATATTGGGCTCACCCATCGTCACGATCTCTTGCTTGATCCGCACCTTCATCCGGTGGAACGGCATGTCCACCGCAGCGGAGAACTTCACCTCAAGCGCAGCGCAGCCGGGCAGCCTGCGGATATGATCGAGCACGGCAGCGATACCCGCTTCGGTAGCGGCAATCGTGCCGTTTATCCCCTCGCGCGCCAGCAGCAGCGTGCCCTTGACGCCCTGTGCGCGGCACAGGTCGGCGAGCGGACCCTGCAAGGCCGCAGGATCATCAAACCGCGTGAAGTGATAGAGCGCGGCGACGCAGACCGGTTGCGCTTCGGGAAGGCGGGTTTGGATCATCACGCAGGCCCGATAGCGCCCCGCGCCAATCGCACAAGTGTTTCATCCAGCGCCGAGAGGAAGCGCGACCGATCGGTTTTGGAAAACGGCGGCGGGCCGCCAATCTGTGTGCCAATCGAATCGCCGCCAGCCCGCAGGTCAGCCATGATCGCACGGGTTGCGATGGCGCTGCCGATCGAGCTGTGGGTAAACGGCTTGCCATTGGGGCTAAGCACGCTCGCCCCGGCTTTCAGACAGCGGTCGGCCAGCAGGATATCGGCGGTGATCACCACGCAGCGCGGATCGCAGCGTTCGGCAATCCAATCATCCGCCGCATCAAACCCGTCGCTGACCACCATCCGCGAAATCAGCGGGTGTTCTGGCAGCCGGATGCGGGCATTGCTGACGACAACGACTGCCACGCTCCGGCGGAAGGCGACCTTGTAGACCTCCTCCTTGACCGGGCAGGCATCGGCATCAACCAGGATGCGAGGCGCCGCGCTCACGCCGGGCGCGGGCCTTTGCGATGGGGCTTGCCCTTGAACGGCGGTTTGCCCTTGAAGTCGCCCTTGCCCTTGAAGTCACCTTTGCCCTTGAACGGCGGTTTGCCGCCGGGTGCAGGCTTGGCCTTATAAGGTGCGGGCCGGCGCTCTTCGCCGCCCTGCGCGGGCGCAGCAGCTGATTGCGGCCGGGCATAGGGTTCCGGCCGGGGCCGCTCGTGCCGCTGCGGACCGCGCTGCGGCGCATGCTGCGGAGCTTCACGGCGATTGTCGCGGGCGGAATCGCGCGGGGTTTCGGGCGAAGGCTCGATCGTGACGCCGTTCTCGTCCTCACCGCCGGGCACCGCCGTGCGCTTCAGTGCTTCGCTGAACCGGGCCTCCATTGCGCGCGGGATCTGGAAGAAGGTTTCATTGGCAGCGATCCGAATCGCGCCAATCTCATTCTTGGTGATATGCCCGCGGCGGCAAAGCAGCGGCAGGATCCAGCGCGGATCGGCGTTCTGGCGGCGGCCGATGTCCATCCGGAACCAGACGACATCGTCAAACCCGGCGCGGTGGTGCGGTTCACGCGGCGCAGCGCCCGGCTTGGCTGAAAGGTCGATCAGCTCCTCAGGACTGGGCAAGCGGCTGGCGTGGGCACGGACCAGCGCGAGTGCCAGGTCTTCAGGGCTTTTCGCTTCGAGCAGCTTGGCGGCGAGTTCCCGCTCTTCATCGCTCGATTCAATCGGTTCCATCAGCGCGGTCAGCAACCGGTCACGGTCCTGCTGGCGGATCGTTTCCGGGGTTGGCGCGTCGATCCATTCGGCGTTGATCTTGGCCCCGCGCAGCATCATTTCGACCCGGCGACGACGCGGATATGGCACAATGAGGACGGCAGTGCCCTTTTTACCAGCGCGGCCCGTGCGGCCTGAGCGGTGTTGCAAGGCTTCGGCATCGCGCGGAATTTCGACGTGAACCACCAGGCTGAGCGAAGCGATATCGATCCCGCGCGCAGCAACGTCGGTCGCCACACAAACCCGCGCACGCTTGTCGCGCAGCGCCTGCAGTGCATGGTTGCGCTCGCTTTGGCTGTGCTCGCCTGACAGCGCCACAGCGGCAAAACCGCGCTCAACCAGGCCAGCGTGCAGATGCCGGACATTGTCGCGCGTCGCGCAGAACAGGATCGCGGTTTCGGCCTCGTGGAAGCGCAACAGGTTGATCACTGCGTTTTCGATATCGGCCGGGGTAACGGCGATCGCCTGATAGACGATATCGCCGTGGCCCTGATCATCACCAACGGTCGAAATCCGCAAGGCATCGCGCTGATAACGCTTGGCCAGCGCGACAATCGGCTTGGGCATGGTCGCCGAGAAGAGCAGCGTGCGGCGTTCGCCGGGTGTCGCGTCGAGGATTTCTTCAAGATCATCGCGAAAGCCCATGTCGAGCATTTCGTCGGCTTCATCGAGCACGGCAAAGCGCAGCGATGACAGGTCAAGCGCGCCGCGTTCGAGGTGATCGCGCAAACGGCCTGGCGTGCCGACCACGATATGCGCGCCCTGATACAAGGCACGGCGTTCCTTCGATGGGTCCATTCCGCCAACGCAGGTGTTGATCCGCACATGCAGGCCAGCAAACAGCCATTGCAGTTCGCGGCTGACCTGCAGCGCGAGTTCGCGGGTCGGCGCGATCACCAGCGCCAGCGGGGCACCCGCCGGGGGAAATTCACCGCCATCGGCTAGCACGTCGAGCCCGATGGCAAGGCCGAAGGCAACCGTCTTGCCCGAGCCGGTCCGGGCCGAAACGATCAGATCGCGGCCGCACGTTTCAGGTTCGATCACCGAGGCTTGAACGGCGGTCAGCGCGGTATAGCCACGCTGGGTAAGGGCTGCGTCAAGCGGCTGGGGGAGCTCTGGAAAGGACATGGATCTCAATGCAATTCGACGTGGAATGAACAGGGCTGGCCTTGGCAATCGGCGTCGATCGAAATTGCGCCCGGCAGTGCGGGCTTTGACCAGCAATGCGGCGCCCATAGCCGCAATACACCGATTGCGCCACCTTCAAGTTGCAGTGCAGCAAAAGCGCGGCTCAAAAGAGCCCTTCCCCGTGGGGGAAGGGTTGGGATGGGGGTTCCACACTGGCGCCGAGCCCCCACCCCAACCCCTCCCCGCTGGGTAGGGGCTTTTAGGTTAAAGCAGATAGCGCAGCTTGATCGTGGTCTTGGCGGCACCCTGAACCACCACTTCGGCCTCGGCAAATTTGGGCGCACGCGGCTTGAAGCCGGGGTTGCGGGAGAAGCCGTAGCCTTCCTTGGGAATTCCCGCGAAGGTATCCAGCTTGGCGTTGGAGTTGACATCGTGGAACACGCTGACGGCATAGCTTCCGGCCGGCAGGCCATCGAAGCGGCCATAGGCCTGACCATTCACAATGGACAGCTTGGCGCTGCGGACCACTTTGCCTTTGCAATCGGGGAAACCGGCATTCGGCGGGCAGATCGCCAGTTGGATCACGCCTTTGGCGTTCTTGATCCCGGTGACCGTCACTTCGAGCGAAGCCGTCTGCGGCGCCTCAGCCAGGCCCGGCTGCGCGCCGAGCAAAGCGGCCAAGGCCACGATCGGTGCCGCACAGGCGATCCCAGAAGCGAAAGTAGAGTCCATAATTGCCCCGATAATGATCGTGATGATGTTGATGATGGGTTGCCGTTATTAGCCATTGCCCTGCTGAGCCATGAACAAGTCTGGCAGGAAACAGTTCCCAGCCCATGTGATTGGTCACGCCCATTACGGTCATGGTCAGCAGCACGGCCAGAACCACGCCTTGGTGCAGCGGCAAAAGAAAGACCAGCGCCGGGATCACAAAGGCCCCGCTCAGCGCCTCCCACGGGTGAAAGCTCATCGCTGCCCAGGCGGTTGGTGGGCGGCTGGCATGGTGGACCGCGTGGATCCGGCGGAACAACAGCGGATGGTGCATCGCGCGGTGGGTCCAATAGAACCAGGTATCGTGCAGCAGCAGGCAGAGCAGGTACGAAACCGGCAGCCACCACAGCGGGTAAGCGTCAACATCGGTGTATATCCGCGTCCAGCCGCGTTCCTGCCAGCCCCAGGCAGCAAGCCCGGCCGGAAAGCCATAGATCCCGGCGCTGAGCAGGGACCAGCCGATCTCACGGTTGATCTGCGGCCGCAGACCCTGGTGCAATCCCGGCAGGCGCCGCTCACCCAGCCAGGCGAACAACCCGCTTGTCGCCAGATAGCGCACCGCGACGATTATCGTCATCGCCAGCATTGCCCAAAAGGCGGCGAGAAGGTGATCGGTCTGCACCAGCTTGGTCTATCAGCCGGGGCAAGCTAAGGCGAGGTTTCCATGGCGGCGAATCCCCCTCTCATTATCGTTGGCGGCGGACTGGCCGGATGCCTGGCCGCGCTATGCCTGGCGCAGCGGCGACCCAATATCCCGCTGCTGCTGCTGGAAAGCGGGGCTAGCTTTGGCGGCAACCACACCTGGTCGTTCTTTGACAGTGATGTGCCGCCCGCCGCGCGCGACCTGATCGCGGGGCTTAACCCCGTGCGCTGGCCGCGCCACCGCGTGCGCTTTCCGGGGCGGGAACGCGAACTGGCGATGGCTTACAACTCGGTCGATGCCTCGGCGCTCGATGCCTTGGTCAAGGCCCGCCTGCCGCAAGCGACATGGCGACTGGGTGCCGCAGTGCAGGAGATTGCGCCTGATGCTGTGGTGCTGGAAGGCGGCGAACGGATCGAGGCGCTCGGCGTGATCGACGCGCGCGGACCGGATGGGCCGATGCCGGGGCTGGAATTGGGCTGGCAGAAATTCGTCGGGATCGAATTCGCCGCCGCCGCGCCTGAGCCGGATTGCCCGATGGTTATGGACGCCACGATACCGCAGATCGACGGCTATCGCTTTGTCTATGTCCTGCCCTTCACGGCGAACCGCGTGCTGGTTGAGGACACCTATTACAGCGACTCTCCCGCGCTGGATGTGCCCCAAGTCGCCGACCGGGTCCGTGAACTGGCCAAGGAACGCGGGCTGCTGGGACCGGAACTGCGGCAGGAAACCGGCGTGCTGCCAATCCTGATCGGCGGCGATCCGGAGGCGTTCTGGCCAGACAGCGATCCCATTGCCCGGCTGAGCCTGCGCGGCGGGTTTTTCCATGCCACCACCGGCTATTCGTTCAGTCTGGCACTGCACCTGGCAGTGTCGCTGGCCGAGCGCAATGGCCCCTTCGATGGCAAGGCGCTGGCGGAATGGACGCGGGGGCAATTTGCCCGGCATTGGCAGGATATGCGGTTTTTCCGGGTGCTCAACCGGATGCTGTTCGGTGCGGCGCAGCCTGACCAGCGCTACCGGATATTTGAGCACTTCTATCGGCTGGCGCCCGATCTCATCGCGCGGTTCTATGCCGGAACGCCCAAAACGACTGACCGGATGCGGATCCTCTCAGGCCGGCCGCCGGTCCCGGTTGGCGCGGCGATCAAAGCACTGCTGCGGCTATGAAGGGCCGGGCTGAACTCGTATCCGCCGCAGGCGCCACAATCGCCAAGGGATCGCAGAGCTTCGCGGCCGCCAGCAAGCTGTTCGCGCCCGAAACCCGCGACAGGGCTTGGCTACTCTATGCCTGGTGCCGCGCGGCTGATGACATGACCGATGGGCAGGAGCTGGGTCATGGTGCTGTCGGACCAGCCGATCCGATGGGCGCGCAGCTCGAACTCGGTGCGCTGACTGCCGCGGCGCTCGACAGCGACGCCGATGTCCCCTTGCCGTTCGCCGCGCTGCGCCAGGTCGCCCGCGAAACGGCTATGCCGCGCGGCTTTATCGCCGATCATCTGGCCGGCTTCGCGCTCGATGCCGAAGGCTGGCAGCCCGACAGCGAGGCCGATTTGCTGCGCTATTGCTATCACGTTGCGGGCACAGTTGGCTGCATGATGGCGGTGGTAATGGGGGTTGATCCGCAGGACGAAGACACGCTCGACCGGGCCTGCGATCTGGGTCTGGCGTTTCAGCTTGCCAACATCGCCCGCGATATTGTGCCCGATGCCGCAGTCGGTCGGTGTTACCTTCCAGCGCAGTGGCTGGCCGATGAAGGCCTGCAGGACGCTGACCTGACCGCACCGCAGCACCGCGCGGCGCTTGCCCGGATCGCAGGCCGGCTGGTCGCGCTGTCGCGGCCCTATCGCGCCTCGGCCCGGATCGGCGCGGCCCGGCTGCCCGGCCGGTCACGGCTGGCGGTGCTGGCTGCCGATGCGATCTATGGCGCGATTGGCGAGCGGGTGGCCGCCAAAGGCGCGCAGGCCTGGGATCAGCGGGTCCGGGTCAGCTCTGCCGGTAAGCTGGCGCTGTTCGTGGCAGCTGCGGGGCGCAGTATCATGGCACCATCGGATGCCCCCCGCACCGGTCTGTGGTCTCGCCCGGTCTAGAGCTTGCCGGGTTCGCGCAGCCGGGCCTGCTCCGACGCGCGCAATTGTTCCTTCAGTTGATCGATCGGCGGGGCCCACAGAAACCCGAAGCTGACCGCGCCGTGCTTGCTTTCGACCACGTGGTGCAGCCGGTGCGCCTGAACGATCCGTTTGAAATAGTCGCTGCGCGGCACGATCCGGTGCGGCAGGCGCTGATGGACGATCCAGTCATG
>JAGNTK010000024.1 GCA_017987575.1 Novosphingobium sp.
GCCAGTCATAATGCCGTGACTGATTGAGGGCCCAGACCCGCCATCAGTCCGCGTCGATCAAATTGACCTGGATGCGGGTCCCGTCGATGTCGTCGGTCAACACTCCCTGCATGGTGAAGCGGCCCTTGCGCTGCGAATCGTTATAGAGCCGGAAATCTCCCTTGCTGGTGCCCCAACCAAACGGTGGGGGCAGCGGATCCTGGCGGACATAGCGCATCTTGTAGATCGAGACGCCGGCTTCATCCCCGATTACCCAGCATTCGCCCGAAATCAGGGAATGGGCTTCATAAACTGACCCTTCCAGATTGACCTTCTCGATCATTTTCCCATCGTAACTCCAGTCGCTGTTCAACGAGAAAGACATGCCGATCGCCATGACGAATTGACCGCTCTTGAACCGATCACTGGGGGTGCGGCCCTGGCCGATCCAGGTCAGTCCCATGATCCGCTGCATCAGCGAGTGATAGCGATCAGGAACGATGGCCAGCGCAGGCGCGGCGGGTGCCAACAGCGATGCCGCAGTGGCACCGACAATCAACGAACGGCGGGTGGTCTGCACAAGGGGCTCCATTGCAGGATAAGACGTTCTGCCCCTAGCTGCGGATTGCGGCCCGGCCTTGTCAATTCGCGACAGCCCCGTCTGCTTGCCGGTACTGGTCGTGCAAGTTCCGCGACGTTGCGTGAAATTCGCAAACGCAGCATCAAAAATCGCCTGAATTGCGGCAGATCAACGAATTCAATGCTGCACTTGCTAACGGATGCGCGAACTCGAAGGAGCATTGCCATGACCACCGATCTCGCCGCGCCGCAAGTGCAGGAAATTCTGACGCGCAGTGGAAAAACCATTGCCGTGCGGACTGTGACTCTGGCCGACGAACCACTGCTGGAAGAATTTTTTGACCGGGTGAGTGATGAAGATCGCCGGTTCCGGTTCCTGTCCGCGCACAAACACGTCGGGCACAATCAGCTCGCTCCTATGGTTGAGGTTGACCATTTCCGGACCGAAAGTTTCATCGCCTTCGACGAAGCCAGCGGCACCGTGATTGGCCATGCGCTGCTGGCCTGCGACAATCCGCTCGACACTGGCGAAATCGCGGTTTCGGTTTGCTCCAACTGGCGCGGACAAGGCGTCGGTTGGGCGCTGCTTGATGTCCTCGCAAAAGCTGCGCAGGATCGCGGGCTGCGCCGGGTGATTTCGCTTGAAGACCGCGAAAACCATGCGGCGATCGCGCTGGAGCGAGAAAAGGGCTTTGTCCCACACGGAGTAGAGGGCGAGCCAACCTTGGTCATGCTGGAGAAAATTCTGCGCTGAACCGATGGTGTGCCCGGCTTGCTCGGGACGCCCCCTTGCCAGCCAAAGCGAAGTGCCGCACAGCGGCGGAAACACTTTCGGGGAGTTTCCGTTTCATGCCTACCGGCCTGGTCGCACTGCTGGACGATATATCAGTAATCGCCAAGGCGGCGGCGGCAACGATCGATGATGTTGGGGTGGCGGCGGCCAAGGCGGGCACAAAAGCGGCGGGGGTGGTGATCGATGATGCGGCGGTAACCCCGTCTTACGTCACTGAGTTCACACCCGACCGCGAATTGCCGATCATCAAGAAGATTGCGCTGGGCAGCCTCAAGAACAAGCTGCTGATCTTGCTCCCTGCCGCACTGCTTCTCAGCGAGTTCCTGCCCGCAGCGGTCACGCCGTTGCTGATGCTGGGCGGGCTCTATCTGTGCTTTGAAGGTGCGGAAAAGGTGCTGGAAAAGCTGGGTGGTGAAAAGCACGGCGAAACGCTGGGCGATGCGATCACGGACATGGCGGAGTTTGAGAAGGAGCGCACGGAAGGCGCAATCCGCACCGATTTCATCCTTTCGGCCGAAATCATGGCGATTGCTTTGGCTGAAGTCGCCACCGAACCTTTGCTCAGTCGGGCGATTATTTTGGCGCTGGTCGGGGTGGTGATCACCATCGCGGTTTACGGCGTCGTCGCGCTAATTGTGAAGATGGATGATATCGGGCTCCATCTGGTTGAACAGCGCCACACAGCTTTTGAGAAGAAGCTGGGTCGGGGCCTGCTCCATGCGATGCCCCGCTTGTTGACCGTGCTGTCGGTGGTTGGGACACTCGCGATGCTGTGGGTCGGCGGCCAGATCATCATTCATGGGCTACACGTGTTGGGCCTGCATGGTCCTTCGGATCTGGTTCATCAGGCGCAGCATGCCGTGGAACAAGCCACTGGCGCGTTGGGCGGGATGCTTGGCTGGTTCACCAATGCCGGACTATCGGGGATTGCCGGATTGGTGCTGGGCGCGATTATTGCCGTGGTTATTCATTTCATGCAGAAAGCGCGCGGCAAAGCAGCGCATTGATCAGTCAGGGCTACCAATCGCCCGAGAGATCATCGCTAAAGCTGCCGGCCTGCGAACCACTGCGGCCTGTCGACAGGCGGCCACGCAAGATCGCCGGGTTGGATTTCAGCTGCGGATAGATCGAGTTTGCATTGTCGATTTCAGTCCGGGTCAAAGTGATTGGTCCACCCGGCGTCTGAAAGGTAGCGCGCGGACCGGTTGCGACCGGTGCCGCACCCCATGGGCCGGTTCCTGCAACAGGGGCCTGAGCGATCCGGATCGCTTCGATCATCAGCGGATCGTTGGGCGAGGCGACCAATTCCATCGGATGGCTTTTCGGCTGTATTGGCGCAGGTGCCGGATCATGGCTGCCTGATTGCATCACCCCGCTGATCAGCAACAACAGCATGATACATCCGCCGAGCCTCAATTCGTTGCCGAACTGCGCCCGAAATTCATCCCAATTGGCCAGGAATTCCCTGAACTGGGTCATCCCCTAATTTGAACCCCAGCCGCCGTCATCGCCAGATTCTTCACGCTGACTGCGATTTGAATTGCTTGGACCCGTGCCCCAGCCGTCATCCGCGTCGGGAGCGCTGGGCGTGGGTCCCGCACGCATTTCGCTTGATGTAGAGCGAAAGCTGTCATCTTCGGCACCCAAGAAAAAGCCCAAGGCACGAAGCGCCACCGCCAGCACCAGTACTACCATCAGCCGCTGAAACAGACGGCGACCGATCCCAGTCAGCAATTCATTGACGAACACAAGCATTTCCCGTGCAGTTTGGTCACTAACGGGTAGATCACAGTATTGAAATTTCAGTTAAGCCAGCCGGGCAAGCAGGTTTTTTGCAAGCAGCGTCAGGGTATCGTCACGCGCGCCCATGACTACCACCCGGTCACCGGGTCGGGCGATGGCGGCGATCCGATCTTCGCAGTCTTCGCGGGCGGGCAGATATTCTGCCGCACCGCCTGCGGAGTTGATCAGCCCAACAATCCGCTCGCTACCATCAGTTCGATCAACCGTGCCGCCTAAATAGACCGGATCGCACAGCAGGGTGACATCGTCCGGGCCGAGCAGCCTGGCGAAAGTTTCGGCCAGTTCGGTCCCCATCTGACGCAAGGGGCCATAGCCATGCGGCTGGAAAAACACGATGATCCGGCCGGGGTGGGCTTTTAGAGTGTTGAGTGTGGCAGCGCATTTCTCGGGGTTGTGGCCGAAGTCGTCGATTACGGTGATTCCGCCAGAGCTGGTTCCAATTACGTCGAACCGCCGGGCGAGGCCTGCATAGCTGTTGAGCGCTGAAACGGCATCGGCTACGGTCACTCCGGTCGCGACAGACGCGGTCATCGCGGCAAGCGCATTCGACAGGTTGTGCCGCCCGGGAACGCCAAGTCGCAGCGGGTGCTGCGTGCCGTCGCGGCGATCGATCACCGTCGCGGCAATGGCGAATTGTTCTTCGCCGATCGATCCCTCGACCACACCGATTTCTGCAACCGGATTGCCGATCGCATAGCCCAGCCACGGCGTATATTCGGGGGCCAGCGCCGCAGCTTCGGCGTCGTCCAGATTGATCACCCCGATATCGCAGACCCGCAGGAAATCGCCGAACAGCGCGCGCAGTTCTTCCATCGATTTGTGATCAAGACTGACGTTCAGCAGCACCGCGACGCTGGGCCGATACAGCGCGATCGAACCGTCGCTTTCATCGACTTCGGAAACGAACACCCCGCCGCCGCCAACTCTGGCCGAAGCGAACGGTGCATCTGGCGAGGCGTAGTTCTTCATCACCGCGCCGTTCATGATCGTCGGATCGCGGCCCGCTTGATCCAGAATCCAGCCAGTCATTCCGGTGACAGTGCTTTTGCCGCTGGTCCCGCCGATCGCAATGCCGCTGGGTGCGGCGTTGAACAATGCCGCAAGCAGCTCCGCCCGGCTCATCCGTGGACAGCCCAATTCGCGCGCTCGGACCATCTCGGGCACCGTGTCCTCGACCGCCGCCGATGCCACCAATGTCTGATTGGCCGAAGTGATCCCGCTGCCGTCCTGCGGGTGCAGGGTGAAGCCCAGACTTTCCAGCCAGGCGAACTTTTCGGGGGTGCGGCCCTGATCCCGGCTGCGGTCCGATCCGGCAACTTCCGCCCCTGCGCCGCGCAGGATCAAGGCCAAGGGCAGCATCCCCGATCCGCCAATGCCGCAGAAGAACCAAGGGTGAGAAGTGAGATCGCTCATGGTTGATGCGGTAGGCAGGAATTCGCCGCAACTCAACCTCCCGCATCGTCACCCTGAACTTGTTTCAGGGTCCATCGTGGTTCACGCCCATAGGTTCCGTGCGCAACCAAAACGCGCAGTCAGTTTGTTTCTACCAATCACCGGGCCATCGGCGAAATGGACCCTGAAACAAGTTCAGGGTGACGGGACAAGTTTTGGGTGACTATGATAGTCACCATGAAACGCATTGCCATCTGTGCCCCGTCGCGCTCGATCACCGCAGGCGATGCTGCGCGCGTTTCTGCTTTGGCGGCGGACTATCCGGGGCTTGATCTGCAGTTTCATCCGCAATGCTTCCTGGAGCACGGCCACTTTGCCGGGACTGACCAGCAGCGGCTGGATGCGCTGGTCGAATGCGCCAACGATCCGGGCTTTGACGCGGTCTGGTTCGCGCGCGGCGGTTATGGTTCGAACCGGATTGCTGAGGATGCGCTTGCGCAGTTCAATTCCTCGGCTCAGCACAAGACGTTTTTGGGCTATTCCGATGCCGGATACCTGCTCGGCGGGCTCTACGCCCACAAGATCGGGCATCCGGTTCACGCATCCATGTCCGCCGACCTGCGGCGCGATGGCGGCGAGGCGGCGGTAAGGCGGGCTTTGGGGTTCTTGGCTGGGAATAGTGCCGGGCTGGAGCCGGAGTTGAACGATCGGCCCACGGTTGCGTTCAATCTGACTACGCTGGCGATGCTGTGCGGCACACCGCTGATGCCGGGGCTGGCCGGGCACGTGGTGCTGGTCGAGGAGGTCAGCGAGCATGACTATGCGGTTGACCGGCTGTTTTTCCACGTCACCGCGCATCTCGGCGGGATCGCCGGATTGCGGTTGGGCAGGGTCAGCGACGTGCCGGTCAACGAAGTGGAATTCGGCCAGAGCGCCGAGGAGATCGCGCAGCACTGGTGTGCGCGGCATTCCATCCCTTACCTCGGCCGGGCAGATATCGGCCACGATGCCGACAACAAAATCGTGCCCTTCGGGCTTGCCCGCAGCTTTGCCGGGTAATAGGCGCTGCGGCCAAACAGGAGTCACCAGATGAGAGCGTTCGTATTTCCGGGGCAGGGCAGCCAGAAGGTCGGCATGGGCGTGGAACTGGCTGCTGCCAGCCCGGCAGCGCGCGAAGTGTTTCAGGAAGTCGACGATGCCTTGGGGCAAAAGCTATCGGCAATCATGGCCGAAGGGCCGGACGATGCCCTGACCCTGACCGAAAACGCTCAGCCTGCGATCATGGCCCATTCGATCGCGGTGCTGCGGGTGCTGGAAAAGGAAGGCGGCATTTCGCTGGCGGGTAAAGCCGATTTCGTCGCCGGGCATAGTCTGGGCGAATACAGTGCGCTGTGCGCGGCGGGTGCGTTCTCGCTGGCCGATACGGCCCGGCTGCTGAAACTGCGCGGGCAGGCGATGCAGGCGGCGGTCCCGGTGGGTGTGGGCGCGATGTGCGCGCTACTCGGCGCAGACCTCGCCAAGGCTCAGGCGCTGGCCGATGCGGCAGCTGAAGGCGAAGTCTGTACCGTCGCCAATGACAACGATCCGGGGCAGGTTGTGCTGTCAGGCCACAAGGCAGCGATTGAGCGCGCCGTGGCAATGGTAAAGGATTTCGAGATCAAGCGCGGCGTGATCCTGCCGGTCTCCGCCCCGTTCCATTGTCCGCTGATGCAGCCAGCAGCCGATGCCATGGCAGAAGCGCTGGCCAAAACTCCGCCGGGCCCGTTGACTGTGGCGGTCTTCGCCAACGTCACCGCCGCCATCGCCAGCGATCCCGCCGAAGTGCAGCGCCTGCTTGTTGAACAGGTAACCGGCCGCGTCCGCTGGCGCGAAAGCGTGATTGCGATGCAATCCGCCGGGGTGGATCAGTTCGTTGAACTGGGCGGCAAAGTGCTCGGCCCGATGATCGGGCGGTGCGTTGCTGATGTGGCGGTTTCCAGCGTGGTTTCGATGAACGATATCGAGGCGCTGTTGGGCGGGCTTTGAAGGGGTTCGCGCAGAGATCGCAGAGGACGCAGAGGCTATGGAAATTGATGAGATTTCATCTGCTGTCGTCGGCGAGTCGATCCGGATACATCGGGAGTTAGGGCCGGGACTGCTGGAATCAGTTTATGAGAAGACTTTGATGGCGGCGCTTGTCAGGCGCGGTATGAAGGTTGAAAGTCAGGTTCCAATTTCAATCAAGTATGACGGCATGGTCATCGACGCAGCGTTTCGACTTGATCTCTTTGTCGAGAAAAGACTGGTTGTGGAAATCAAGGCCGTCGAACAGTTGACGAAGCTTCATGCGCGTCAAGTCCTGACCTATTTAAGACTGATGGAGCAGCCCGTCGGGCTGCTGTTGAATTTTTCAAGCTTGACGATGAAAGAGGGCATCCGTCGCCTAGTCAATAACTACCAGCCAGAAGGCTAGCCTCTGCGTCCTCTGCGCTCTCTGCGCGAACCAATTTCTAACCCGGAGCCAACCATGGAAAACCGCCTTTTCGACCTTACCGGAATGACCGCCCTCGTAACCGGCGCCGCCGGCGGGATTGGTTCTGCGATCAGCCATGCGCTGGCCAAGCAGGGCGCGCGGCTGGCGCTTTCGGGTACCAACCCGGGCAAGCTGCGCTCGTTCCGTGAGGAATTGAACGACACCTATGGTCACGATCATGTCGAGATTACCTGCGACCTTTCCAACCCTGAACAGGTCGAGCATCTGGTTCCGGCCACAGTCGATACGCTGGGCAAGATCGATATCCTGATCAACAACGCCGGGATCACCCGCGATAACCTCGCCATGCGGATGAAGGATGAAGAGTGGGACGCGGTGATCCGGGTCAATCTTGAGGCGGCGTTCCGGCTGATGCGGGCGGCCTGCAAGCCGATGATGAAGGCCCGCCATGGCCGGATCATCAGCATCACGTCGGTCGTCGGCGCGACCGGCAATCCGGGGCAGGTCAACTATGCTGCGGCCAAGGCCGGCCTAGTCGGCATGTCCAAGTCGCTGGGGCAGGAGGTTGCCAGCCGCGGGATCACCGTCAACTGCGTCGCCCCCGGCTTCATCCGCACCGCGATGACCGATGGTCTGCCCGATGCGCAAAAGGATGCGCTCAACGCCCGAATCCCGATGGGCCGGATGGGTGAGGGCGAGGATATCGGCGCGGCCGTGGCCTATCTCGCCAGCAACGAAGCGGGTTATATCACCGGGCAGACGCTGCATGTGAACGGCGGAATGGCGATGTTGTCATAAGCTGGGACAGGTTTGCCCGGCAACTATCGAATTTATCCCCAGTTTAGCCGGAATTCCGCAGCCTGAACCTTGCCGCGCGGCCCGCTAGCGCTAAGAAAGGCAGTCCGAAATGGCGGCGCAGCGCCGATTCCTGCTGTGCGCGCGCGTAGGGGACTTGATACGACCATGAAGGCCACAATCGAACGCGCGACGCTGCTGAAGTGCTTGTCGCACGTGCAGTCCGTTGTTGAACGGCGCAACACCATCCCGATCCTTTCGAACGTGCTGATTGAGGCCGCCAGTGATGGCACGGTCAGGATCACCGCGACTGACCTTGATCTGCAAGTGGTGGAAAGCCTCGGCGCAGTCTCGGTGGAAAGCGCGGGCGCGATCACCGTATCGGCGCACCTGCTGTTCGATATCGCGCGCAAGCTGCCCGATGGCAGCCAGGTCAGCCTGGAAACTGCCGACAACCGTATGGCGGTCAAGGCTGGCCGCAGCCGGTTCAGCCTGCCGACCTTGCCGCGTGACGATTTTCCGATGATTGTCGAAGGCGATTTGCCGACCAGCTTTGAACTGCCCGCCGCCACGCTGGCGCAGCTGATCGATCACACCCGCTTTGCGATCAGCACCGAAGAAACCCGCTACTACCTCAATGGCATTTTTATCCACGTGATGGACGAAGAACTGCGTGCCGCGGCCACCGATGGCCACCGGCTGGCGCGCTATACGATCAAGCGCCCCGATGGCGCCGAAGGGATGCCTGACGTAATTGTGCCGCGCAAATGCGTGGCTGAACTGCGCAAGCTGCTCGAAGAATCGCTCGATTCCAACGTGCTGGTCGATCTATCGGCCAGCAAGGTCCGCTTCACGCTGGGCGGTGAGAACGGCGTGGTGCTGACCAGCAAACTGATCGACGGCACTTTCCCTGATTACAGCCGCGTGATCCCGACCGGGAATGACAAGCTGCTGAAACTTGATCCCAAGAGCTTTTGGCAGGGCGTTGACCGCGTTGCGACGATCGCCACGGAAAAGACCCGCGCAGTCAAGATGGCGCTCGATACCGACAAGGTGACACTGTCGGTCACCAGCCCCGATAACGGCACGGCGGCTGAAGAAGTGCCTGCCAGCTATTCGTCCGCCGGGTTCGAGATCGGTTTCAATGCGACCTACCTCAAGGACATTCTCGGCCAGATCGACGGCGACACCGTCGAACTGCACCTGGCCGACGCTGGCGCACCGACGCTGATCCGTAAGGATGACAAAAGCCCCGCACTCTATGTGCTGATGCCGATGCGGGTGTGACCTAGCGGTTGCCAATCAATATTAGAATGCTGTTGGCGAGGCTGATCTGGCTGGGCTAGGCTCTCTCAAATCCGTTGGGAGAGACACTGCCATGAGCCGTACCGTCCAGGTCAAACGCACTAACATCAGCCAATCCCGAATCGTGGATACTCCTCCGCCGCTGCTGGGCGATGGCGAAGTGCGGCTGGGGATTGAAAGCTTCTCTGTCACCGCCAACAACGTGACCTATGCCGTGGTCGGCGATGCCTTTGGCTATTGGAACTTCTTCCCGGGTGAGGGCGAGTGGGGTGTGGTGCCGATGTGGGGCCATGCGGTGGTGCTCGAATCGCGTCATCCCGAAATTGCGGTGGGCGAGCGCATCTATGGTTACCTGCCGATGGCCGAGCAGCTGGATGTATTGCCCAATGGGGTGAGCGCGAGTGGCTTTACCGATGGCGCGCCGCACCGCCAGCCGATGAGCCCGATCTATAACCAGTATTCGCGGATCAATGCCGATCCCGAACACGATCCGGCCAAGGAAGCCGAGCGGATGATCTTCGGCCCGCTTTTCAAGACCGGGTTTCTGATCGAGAGCTTCGTGCGCAGTGAGAACTGGTTTGGGGCGGTGGCGCTGGTCTGCACGTCGGCCTCGTCCAAGACCGCGATGGGGCTCGCCAGCGTGGCGCGCGACAAATCGCCGCAGGTGAAGCGGATCGGGCTGACCTCTGCGGGCAATGTTGATTTCGTCCGCGCGGGCGGCTTCTATGATCAGGTGCTGTCCTATGATCAGATCGCTGACCTGCCACAGTCGGATGCGGTGCTGGTCGATTTCGCCGGGAACGCCGCCCTGATCCATGCGGTCCATTCGGCGCTGGGCGATAGGCTGAAGTATTCCTGCACCGTCGGTGCGACGCATGTGGGTGAGGGATTTGGCCGCGACAACGGCCCGCTGCCGGGCCCCGCACCGGTGCTGTTCTTCGCCCCGCATCATGCAGTTGCGGCGATCGCGGAACTGGGCCCCAAGGGCTTTGGCGAAGCAGTCTCGGCAAGCTGGATACGCTTTATCGGCGAAGCGGGCAGCGCGGTGGCGGTCGACGAGCGCAGCGGGTTGGAGGCGGCCGTCGCCGCCTTCGCCGCGACCGCTTCGGGAACGGCGGACCCGGCGGTGGGGATTGTGATTAGGCCCTAGCGGTAGCAATTTAAGCCACAACCTCCGTTCGCATCGAGCGAAGTCGAGAGGCTATGCGCGGTGTCTCGACTTCGCTCGACACGAACGGACGGTGGTGATCAAATATCGACCGCGATCTTGCCGAAGTGACTGTTCGCCGCCTGATGACGGAACGCGTCGGCCAGGTTGGCCAGCGGGAAGTGATCTGAGATTATCGGTTTGATCCCGTTCGCCTCGATCCCGGCGATCATGTCCAGCTGTTGCTGGCGGCTGCCCACTGTCAGGCCCTGAACGCGCAAGTTCTTGGCCATCAGCAGTGCGGTTTGAATGGGACCGGCAAAGCCAGCCAGAACGCCGATCAGCGCAACGTGGCCGCCAACACGGGTCGCCATCATCGACTGGTCGAGCGTGCCCGCGCCGCCAATTTCAACTACGCAATCAACGCCGCCGCCGCCGGTCAAGTCCAGCGCCTTCATACCCCAGGCGGGATTCTCCCTGTAGTTGATCAGCTCATCCGCGCCGAGCGCCTTCAGCCGTTCCAGCTTGGCATCGGACGATGAGGTGGCAATCACCCGTGCGCCCGCAGCCTTGGCGAATTGCAGTGCGAAGACAGAAACTCCGCCGCTGCCCTGAACCAGCACGGTCGATCCGGGGCGGATCGCGTTGTCGACAAACAGCGCGCGCCAGGCGGTGAGTCCAGCGCAGGTCAGCGTAGCTGCTTCGGCGGCGCCATAACCGGCGGGAACGCGGGTGAACCAGTGTTCGGGCGTGACCACGGCTTCGCGGGCATAGCCGTCAATCCCATCACCGGGGACGCCGGTGAACGCCGTCGCAGGCGGGGCACCGTCGATCCATTCGGGGAAGAAGGTCGACACCACCAGGTCGCCCACTTTGAACTGAGTAACGCCGTCGCCCACCGCTTCCACTATGCCCGCACCATCGGACATTGGTATGCGCCCCGCTGCCGCCGGGATCATCCCGGAAACCACCGCGAAATCGTGGAAGTTGAGCGAGCTCGCCTGCAATTTCACCCGGATCTGGCCGGGGCCAGGTTGGCCGGGATCTGCGGCAGTTGCGGGCAGCAGGGTATCGAGGCTGGCGGGCGAGCCCACACGAACAGCAGCAAGGGTCATGAATTTTCCAAAAGGTAGCCGCTCCCTGGCGGGGAGAGGTCAGGATCGATAGGCTTTGCGGAATCTACTCTGCCGCTTCCAGCATCGCTGCCACTTGCGGTCCGCGGATCAGGCCACCTGGGGTTGCACCGGTCCAATCGCCGTTCTTGAAGGTGACCACGCCGCCTTTGATCGTGCAGACATAGCCTTCGGCCTTCTGCAGCAGGCGCTTGCCACCGGCGGGTAGATCAAATGCCAACCACGGTTTGCCCAGCTTGATCGCGTCCATATCGATCACATTGATATCGGCGAGATAGCCCGGTGCGAGCACGCCGCGATCGTGCATGCCATAGAGCCGTGCGGTATCGTTGCACTGGCGCTTCACCGCGTTTTCCAGGGTGATGGTGCCGCGCTTGCGGTCGCGGACCCAGTGTTGCAGCATGAAGGTCGGGCTGGCCGCATCGCAGATCGTGCCGCAGTGAGCGCCGCCGTCGCTCAGCGAATTGACGCAATCGTCGCTGTTCTGCAGCGCTTCAAGGAAGTCGAGATTGCCATCGGCGTAATTGAGGATCGGCAGGTAGATGAAGCCCTTGCCATCGTTTTCGCACAGCAAGTCATAAGCATACTCATCGCCCGATTTGCCTGCCGCTGCAGCGCGCGCCGCGATGCTTTCTTCGGTGGTCGGTTCGTAGTTGAATTCCGGCCCCATTTCGAACTGCATGCCCCAGCCGCCGCAGACGACCATGATCAGCCCGATGATGTCCTGATTGACCTCTGAAAAATCGCTCTGCTCGGACAGCATCTGCGCTTTGAATGCGGGATCGAGCAACTTGGCCCGTTGTTCTTCCCACGGCAGTTCGGCGATCGCCTGATAGCTCGGCTTCAGCCGGAACGGATGAACCGTGCCCTGCCAGGCCATCACGATACCGTTGCCGCGCAGCGCGATCTGGGCGACGATATTGGCGCCGTTGTCGTTTTCTGCGCGCATATTGGCGATCTGCTCATCAAGCGGCTGCTCTTTGGCGATCGATTGCAAAGCGGCGAAGGTACAGGGCAGGCCGGTTTCGCGGCTGAGCGCGCCCATCCAACCGAATTCGTCCCATTCGCGGCGCATGTCGCTGGCCATTTCGAACACCCCGTGGCCGGCGCGGCCCATGGCGCGGCCGATTTCGATCAATTCTTCTTTGGTCGCGGTGGTGCCGGGCACCACTTCACCGTCGATCGAACGGTGCAGCACAGTGCGGCTGGTCGAAAAGCCTAAGGCCCCGGCGCGCACGCCTTCCTCAACGATATCGGCCATTTTCTTGATGTCATCAGCAGTCGGGATAGCACCCGGCTTTTCGCGGTCACCGAGCACGTAGGCGCGGACCGCGCCATGCGGCACGTGGGTGGCAACATCGACAGTGCGGGGGAGTTCTTCCAAGGCATCGAGGTATTCAGGGAAGGTTTCCCAGTTCCACTTCATCCCTTCGGCGAGAGCGGTGCCGGGGATGTCTTCGACCCCTTCCATCAGCTCGATCAGCCATTTGTGACGATCGGGAGCTGCCGGTGCGAACCCCACGCCGCAGTTGCCCATCACCACAGTGGTTACCCCGTGCCAGCTGGACGGCGCCATTTCCGCGTCCCAGGTCGCCTGACCGTCATAATGGGTGTGAACATCGACCCAGCCTGGTGCGACAACTTTGCCCTTGGCATCGATTTCCTGCGCGGCATCGCCGTGTACCGTGCCGACGGCAGCGATCAAGCCGTGCTTGACCGCAACATCGCCAGTAAAGCGCGGAGCGCCGGTACCATCGACAATGGTGCCATTGCGGATGATCAGATCATAGGTCGGCATCGGCATTCTCCCGTTCGCCGCGACTCCGGGCCGCAGGCTTTAACCGGACGATTAAATCATGAACGGGGGGCGGGGGCAAGGGGCAGCTCAATGGGGGCTACGCCCCTCGCGCTTTGATCATCTCGTCGACGTCGACGAACTTCTCGCGCGGGGCGCCGTCGCGGGCGCGGGCTTGTTCGGCCTGGTCGATCTTTTGCCAGTCGCGGAAAGTAACGACATCGAGCCCGCGCGCCTTGGCCAACGCATCAAAGCCGGGGCGGCCTTGCTTGCCGCTGCCGCCGCCGATGTCTTCGGCGATCTTCCCGACCACGCTGAACCCGTCAGGACGATTGGTACCAATGGTGCCTGATGGTCCGCGTCGGGCCCAGCCCACGCAATAGAGCCCCGGAAGAATTCGTCCTTCGTCATTGGCAAATCGGCCCGCGCTTTCTTCAAAAGGCACGCCGGGGATGGGGCTGGTCTTGTAGCCAATGCAGGTGACGATCAGTCCGCATTCAATGGTATAAACATCTCCAGTGCCGTTGGCGCGGCCTTCGCTGTCTAGCACCGTCCTTTCCACCTCGATGCCGTTGACAGCGCCGTTGCCAATGATCGCTTTGGGACTGGCAAAGAAATCGAACTCAATTTCGACCGGCTTGTCGCAGCGAAACTCTTCAGGGATCGCCGCAAAACTGCGCAAGTGATCCACTGATTTGCGCTGGCCTGGTTCAAGAAATACGTCATCTTCCTGATCAGGCAGATCGGCCGGATCAACCCGCGGACAGCCGCGCGTCAGGTGCGCCAGCTCACCCAGCTCCTTGGGCGTCATCGCAATCTGGTGCGGGCCACGGCGACCCAAAATTACGATCCGGTCGATAAGGGATTTCTGCAGACCATGAAGCGCGTGGGCAACTATGTCACTTCCGGTAAATTCAGCGGCTGTCTTGGTCAGTATCCGCGCAACATCGAGCGCGACATTGCCATTGCCGATGACCACAGCAGTCTTTCCGGATAGATCAGGGTTGAGTTTCGCAAACTGAGGATGGCCATTGTACCAGCCGACAAAGGCCGCACTGCCAAAGACATTCTCAAGCCCTTCGCCGGCAATCCCGGCCGGCTTGTCATTTGGTGCTCCTGTAGCCAGCACTACGGCATCATACAGGCCCTGCAGTTCAGCAATTGTGATATCTTCTCCAACAGTGACATTTCCCACGAAGCGAACATTGTCTAGCTGGTTGGTCGTCTCATAGCGCCGCGACACCCCTTTGATCGATTGATGATCGGGCGCTACGCCAGTTCGGATCAGGCCATAAGGAACCGGTAACAGATCGAAGATATCGACCCGAACGTCTTCTCCCCAAAGCTTCTGCGCTGCCTCGGCAGTGTAGTAGCCTGCGGGTCCTGAACCGATAATGGCGATCTGGCGCATCGCGGGTTTCGCCCCTTCCCTGTGCACGGCTAGGCGCCGCTTATGCTGTCGAACGATACCATGCTGGTCTGGCTGCGTTCGTCAACATGCTCATTGCATTTCGACACAGGTTATTGGCTGGTGAGTCAGTACGGCGCCATGGTTATTCCAGTGCTTGAATGGTTAATTTAACCGAATGTCAAAGGCTGGTCGTGCAGTGGTGCTGCATGTCGGCTCAACCTGAGAGACTTCCCGATGCAAAACCCGGTGCGCAACGACCGCGTGCTGGAGAACTTGCGCGCCCCGAACAGGGGCGACGATCAGTCCGCCATGAGCCAACCGAAGCCGCCCAATTGCGCAGCCAAGCCGCCAGGACCAGTCAGGCGCCTGCACGGTTGCGCGGTGCCTCGCGGGAGAAACTACGCAAACAAATTCAACCAAGCTGGGTCTTGATCGCTCCGGTTATTGCCGGCGCAATGGTGCTCAACGCGATCGCCTCTCTAAGCGTTCCTGGGCTGGATTCGATCCTGCTGGCAGCGCTGGCTGTAGCCATCGCAGGACTTACGCCGCTGGCAGCAAAGTTTGAGCAAAGCCATCTGAGCAATGCACTGCACCGCTCAATTCTCTCGATGGGGCTTACCGGTCTGCCGATGCTGTTGTTTGGGCTTGCCATGGCTCGCTGGGTGACCTTGTTTGACCATTCGTGGACCGATTCTATCGGCTTGATGGTGATATCCGGAGCAATCGCTGCGGTGCTGCTCAATCGCCGGGTTGCTGCGATTGTCATATCGCAGGTTGCATTGTGGTCCGGAGCGACGCTGACCTCTGCCAGCAAAGGGCCGGCACTTGCAATGGCCGTCGGTTTGTTGATCGGTATCTTCATTTCGATCCGACAGTCGAAAGCTGATGCCGAGGCTGAACAGATGCAGCGTGAGCGGCAGCGTGTTCAGCTTCGTGCCGAAGAAATCCTGCACGATTTTGAACAGACCGGGCAAGGATGGTTTTGGGAAACCGACCGTCGCGGTCTGCTGGTCTATCTATCCCCGCCGATTGGGAAGCTGTTGCAGACTGACACGCGCAAATTGATGGGGCGGCCACTTTCAGATCTGTTTGAGCTCGACAATCAGGGTCAGGAAAGCGAGCGTTCGCTTGCATTCCATCTGACCGCAAGATCCGCCTTCAATGAACTGGCCTTGCGCGCTGCGACGCCGGATGAAGAACGCTGGTGGTCGGTCAACGGCCGCCCGCTTTACGATAGCTTCGGTAACTTCGTCGGTTTTCGCGGGTCAGGTCACGATCTGACCGAAAAACGCCGGTCCGAGGAACATGCCTCGCGGCTTGCCCATTACGATTCGCTGACCGGTCTGGCGAACCGCCACCAGATGGCGCAATCGCTGGAGAAGATTCTAGGCGCGCCAAACCTTGAACACCGGGCCTGTTCGGTGTTTCTGCTCGACCTTGATCGGTTCAAGCAGGTCAATGATACCATGGGCCATCCGGCCGGCGACAATCTGCTGACTCAAGTTGCCAGCCGACTGGAGCTGACGGTGGGTGACTATGGCCGGGTTGGCCGGTTGGGCGGCGATGAATTCCAGGTGTTGCTGCCCGGACGACACCGCCGTGAAGATCTGGCGGTGCTGGCGCGCCGGGTTATCGATGCCCTGTCAGAACCTTATTCGATCGACGGCCACAGGGTTGTTATCGGGGCATCGGTCGGGGTGGCATTGTCGCCCGATGATGGGGTCAGCTCCGAAGACCTTATCCGCAATGCGGATCTGGCGCTTTACGCGGCCAAGGATGGCGGACGTGGGCGGCACTACTTCTACGCAGCGGATCTGCACAGCGATGCCGAAGAGCGGCGTCAGCTAGAGCAGGACTTGCGTGATGCCCTGACCCAAGGCGGGCTGGAACTGCACTATCAGCCCGTCATCCATACTGTGACAGAGCGGATCACGGGGTTTGAAGCGTTGCTGCGCTGGAATCACCCGACCCGCGGAATGCTCTCACCAAACAAATTCATACCAATTGCCGAGGACTCGGGTTTGATTGCACCCATTGGCGAATGGGCATTGCGGACTGCGTGCAGCGATCTGGCGCATTGGCCGGAAAGCGTTCGCGTTGCGGTCAATGTATCGCCGCTACAATTTGCCAACCCAGCACTGCCTGCTATCATCACCAATGCCCTGGCTGCCGCTCAGATAAACCCGGGCCGTCTTGAATTGGAAATTACCGAAAGTGTCTTCTTGACCGATGACGAGGGCAGTGACGCCATGTTCACTGCGCTTAAGCGGGTTGGCGTGCGCCTGTCACTTGACGATTTCGGCACTGGATATTCGGCTTTGGGTTACCTGAAAAAGGCACCATTCGACAAAATTAAGATCGACCAGAGCTTTGTCCGTGGGGCGACGATTGCTGGCAGCAAGAACGGGGCAATTATCGCCTCGATTGTCAGTCTGGCCGAAGCTTTGGGGATGGAGACCACCGCCGAAGGGGTCGAGACGCTCGATGAACTGGATCTGGTCCGGATGCTTGGCTGCAGTCATGTTCAGGGCTTTATCTATGAAAAACCGCTGACTTTTGCAGACGCATCAAGGCGATTGGAGACTGGTCTGACTGCAATCGCCATGGTCCCCCGCGCAGCCCGCGCGGTGCGCCATACGATGCTGCGCAAGGTCGTGCTGGAGAACGGCGGGCAGCACTATCATGGAACCATCCGCAACGTCTCGGCAACAGGTGCGATGATTGAAGGGCTTTGGAATGTGCCTCCGGGCACCATCTTCACGATTCTGCTCTCTGAAGGTCAGATGATCACCGCAACGGCGCGCTGGTGCCAGCAAGACCGCGTCGGCGTTGAATTTGCGGCACCATTGGCGCTTGACGATAATGGTAGGGTGGCGTTGGGGGCTGCGCCAGCAGGTGACCGAACACGAGGTTTGCTGCGACGTGATACCGGGATGGCCGCGTAACAAATAGTGCAGCCGGTTCAGGCCATTAGCCAAATATAAACCACATCCATTTATGGACCGAAGCTGGATCTAAACAACAAAAAGCCGGGACATTTCAGGTAAGTCATGACGAATACGGGTAGCTCTCCATTCGGACGTTTTCGCGCTATGCTGGGTCCCGGCAAGAGTGCGGTGCGATCGCATGTGGCAGCTAAGGTGATGACCGGTCAGGAACGCGAACAAGCAATCTTGCTGCTCCGAGACTACGAGGCATCTGGGCTTGGTTGGTTTTGGTCTAGCGATAGCCAGGGCCAAATTACGTACATCTCGCAATGCGTTGCCGATCAGCTTGGCTGCGAAACTGCCAGCATGCTTGGCCAATCGGTGCAATCGCTGTTCATTCTGGATCGCGACGATGACGATCCGATCGAACGGACACTGCCGTTGATCCTCAGTGCCCGCAAAACGTTTACCGATCTGCCGGTGCGGGCAGCTCTCGATGGCAAAGAGATCTGGTGGTCAATTTCGGGACGGCCGCAATTTGGCAATGATGGCTCGTTTCTGGGGTACCGGGGCAATGGCACGGATATCACTGCCCAGCGTGAAAGCCAAAAGGACGCGTCGCGGCTGGCCCAGTATGACTCGTTGACCGGCCTCGCCAATCGTCACCGAATGGGCAAGCGGCTGAACGCGACGCTGACCGCCTATCAATCCGCAAAGCGCTGCTGCGCGGTGATGATGATGGATCTTGATCGGTTCAAGATTGTTAATGACACATTGGGCCATCCGGCTGGTGACGAACTGCTTAAGCAGGTCGCCCAGCGGCTTGAGCGGATATTGCCTGACAAGTCGTTTGAGATCGGCCGCCTTGGCGGTGATGAGTTCCAGATCATGCTGCCCGATATCGACGATCGCGGGCGGCTGGGTGAAATTGCCAAATCGGTCATCACCATGATCAGCCAACCCTATCAGATCGAAGGCAGCCGCTGTGTGATCGGCGCTTCGGTCGGGATTGCGATCGCGCCCTATGATGGGATTGGTGCGGAAGAACTGGTTCGCTCGGCTGACTTGGCGCTGTATGCGTCAAAGGGCGGAGGGCGCGGCCAGTTCCGGTTCTACTCCAGCGATCTCCATTCGGAAGCTGAGCGGCGCCGCCAAATCGAAGAAGACCTGCGCGATGCACTGGCCAACGACCAGATGTACGTGGCCTATCAACCGATCGTGGACACCAAGACCAACAAGGTCGTCGCGGTCGAATCCTTTGCGCGTTGGGAACACCCTGAACTGGGCGATCTTCCACCCAGCGTTTTCATCCCGATTGCGGAAGAGGCCCACCTGATCGGAGCATTGGGTGATTGGGTGCTCAAGCGCGCCTGCACTGAGGCGATGTCGTGGCCCGGCAGTGTAAGGATCGCAGTCAACGTTTCGGCTGTGCAATTTGCCAACGCTGGATTTTCGTCACTCGTCGCGCAAGCGCTAGCACATTCCGGACTGCCGCCAGAACGGCTTGAGCTGGAACTTACGGAATCGATCTTCCTCGGCGATGAAGGTGCGACTACTGACATGTTCAACCAGCTGAAGTTGCTGGGAGTTCGGCTGGCGCTGGACGATTTCGGAACCGGCTATTCCTCGCTCAGCTATCTGCAGCACGCCCCGTTCGACAAGATCAAGATCGACAAAAGCTTTATCCGTGGCGTGACCCAGGAAGGTAACCGCAACGCTGCGATCATAACTTCAATTGTTAGCCTGGCCAAGGCACTGGGGATGGACACAACCGCTGAGGGGATCGAAGCCCACGACGAACTGGATGCGATGCGCGCGCTTGGGGTCGGTCAGATTCAGGGCTACATTTACGCAGTCCCGGTTCCGCCAGAAGACGTCTGCGAAGCCATGACCAGTGGTGAGTGGGTGATCGAACCCGATGGTCCCAGCAAGTATCGGCCCGAACGCCGCACCGTGCTGCGCAAGGTCGGGCTGATTCACGAAGATCACCGCTATGATGTAACCATGCGCAACCTCTCGCGTAGCGGCTGCATGGTCGAAGGACTGGTCGATGTGCCGATCGGCACGCCGTTTGTGGTCGATTTCGGCGAAGGCCAATTGGCCGTGGCCAATGTGCGGCGCTCGGCTGGTTCGATGCAAGGGCTGGAATTCGAACAGCAGCTGGTCGATGACGGGGCGGGTGGGCTTTGCACGCGTCACCGCGTTTCGCCTTATGTCATGGCGCAAGCCGGCATGCCGCTGCAAGCGCTGCCGCCAGGGCAGTATCCGATGCAGATGATGCAGCCAGGCGGCGGGGCACCGCTGAGCCTGCCCAAGTTTGGCCAGGTCAATCATATGCCAAAGACCAAGGTCGCCTGAGCGAGACTTGCCAAATCCGGCCATACCGCGCCAAGGTGACAGCGCGTGGCCTTGCTGCTAACGGCGCGGGATGACTGACCTTGCTCTGATCCGCAACTTCTCCATCATCGCCCATATCGACCACGGCAAGTCGACCCTGGCTGACCGGCTGATCCAGTTCACCGGCGGGCTGACCGAGCGCGAAATGTCGGCACAAGTCCTTGATAACATGGACATTGAGAAAGAACGCGGGATCACGATCAAGGCCCAGACGGTCCGCCTCAGCTACACCGCTGACGATGGGCTGACCTACGAACTCAACCTGATGGACACCCCTGGCCACGTCGACTTCGCCTACGAAGTCTCACGCAGCCTCGCCGCCTGCGAAGGCGCGCTGCTCGTCGTGGACGCGGCGCAGGGCGTCGAAGCGCAGACCCTCGCCAACGTCTACCAGTCGATCGAGCACGACCACGAAATCGTCCCCGTCATCAACAAGATCGATCTGCCCGCCGCCGAACCCGAAAAGGTCAAGGCCGAGATTGAGGAAGTGATCGGGCTCGACGCCAGCCAGGCCGTCCTGACCAGCGCCAAATCGGGCATCGGCATCAAGGAAGTGCTCGAAGCCGTCGTCACCCGCATCCCCCCGCCAAAGGGCGACGCCGCGGCCCCGCTCACCGCGATGCTGGTCGATTCATGGTACGATCCCTACCTCGGCGTGGTCATCCTGGTCCGCGTGATCGATGGCGTGATCAAAAAGGGCATGGCTGTAAAGTTCATGGCCGGCGGCACCGAACACCTGATTGACCGGGTCGGCTGCTTCACCCCCAAGCTCGAACAATTGAGCGAACTCAGCCCCGGCGAAATCGGCTTCATCACCGCGCAGATCAAGGAAGTCGCTCAGGCCAAGGTCGGCGATACCATCACCTCCGTCAAAGGTGGCGCGACCAAGGCGCTGCCCGGCTTCAAGGAAGTCCAGCCGGTGGTGTTCTGCGGCCTGTTCCCGGTCGACGCGGCAGACTTTGAAAAACTGCGCGAAAGCATCAGCCGCCTGCGCCTCAACGATGCCAGCTTCAGCTTCGAAATGGAAAGCAGCGCCGCGCTTGGCTTCGGCTTCCGCTGCGGCTTCCTCGGCCTGCTGCACCTGGAAATCATTCAGGAGCGGCTGACGCGCGAATACGATCTCGATCTGATCACCACCGCCCCCTCGGTGGTTTACCGGATCCAGCTGCGTAAAAGCAAAACCGACGATGCGCGCGAAATCATGCTCCACAACCCCAGCGATTACCCCGATCCCAGTCGGATCGAACAGATCGACGAACCGTGGATCAAGGCGGTGATCTACACCCCGGACGAATACCTCGGCTCCATCCTGAAACTGTGCCAGGACCGCCGCGGGATCCAGACCGGCCTGACATACGTGGGCGGCCGCGCGCAGGTCAGCTACGAACTGCCGCTCAACGAAGTGGTGTTCGATTTTTACGACCGCCTGAAAAGCATCAGCCGCGGCTATGCCAGCTTTGACTATGAACAGATCGGCCTGCGTGAAGGCGATCTGGTCAAGATGTCGATCCTGGTCAACAACGAGCCGGTCGACGCGCTATCGATGATCGTCCACCGCGGCGTAGCGGAGGAACGCGGCCGCGGCATGTGCGAACGCCTGAAAGACCTGATCCCCCGCCACCTGTTCAAAATCCCGGTGCAAGCCGCGATCGGCGGCAAAGTCATCGCCCGCGAAACCATCGCGGCGATGCGCAAGGACGTGACCGCGAAGTGCTATGGCGGCGACATCAGCCGCAAGAAGAAGCTGCTGGATAAGCAGAAGAAGGGTAAGGCGAGAATGCGGGAGTATGGCAACGTGTCCATCCCGCAGGAGGCGTTTATCGCGGCGCTGCGGATGGGCGAAGAATAAATCCTCCCCGAACCGGGGAGGGGACCCACGTAGTGGGGGAGGGGCACGCGCCGCAACTCCAAGCCTATCTGGCCAGCGCCACCCCAAGAACAAATTTGGTTCACACGAAGACACGAAGGCACAAAGATGGTTCGCTAGGGAGAACCGTCATGCCTCGCACCGACTATTGGAATTCAAACAACCCCGACATTCGCAATTCCATGGTTGCAATGCGCCGCGCCGCAGCAATGGCGCGAGTGATTGCTATTCAGACCAACACAGGAATCGTTGTTTGCCGCGATGGGAAGCCTGCAAGGATCACAGCACAAGAGTTGCGCAATGAGGATGCGCGAAATAGAAGGCCAGACATGACACCATGCGAACGCGCGAAAGCTGCCCGAATTGAGCTAGAGCAGGCTATTCTAGACTACCTAGCCGCTCGTCCAGAAGGCGCGATCAACAACGAGATTGCGCGTGAACTGGGCTTGGAATCTGATTTCGCCGGTCGTCAGAAAAACTACCTTAGCTACTCACTGCTAGGCGGGCTGATGACGCGAGGACTGATTGTCCGTGAGGTTGTAGACGGCAAAAAGCCATTCAAGAAAGTCTAACCCGTGACGGCTCTGGTTCGGGGTGGCCAGCCGGTGCGGATTTGGGCTGAGGAATTGCGCCGAGGAAAGGGCTCGTGAAGGCTGGAGCCCTCGCGCCTGCGAAGCTAGGTATCTAATCTGCCTGTAGTGTAATTTTGCAGTTCAACTGTAGTTCCCGTCCTCAAGGTCAAGCTTGATCGTTCGCTCGTCTGAGAGGTTTGGCTGTCGAGTCATCAGCAGCGAAACGAGCAAGGCGCGAGCTTTCGACTGCAGTGTCGCGCTCAGAGCGGACTTTTGATCTAGCGACTAGAAGCGACTGCTTCTTGTTGATATCCAGTACAGCAAAGAATGCCCTTCCGAGCGCAATAATTCGGCCTGCCAGAAATCCTAAAACAAACCCGGCAATCATGACTGCCGCTTCAACAGGTGTGACATGAACTGTTCCGGGCGTTACTTCAAATCCGCGCGGAGCTCCGGGACTCGCCAGCGCAATTGCGAGGGTCAGTGCAACCACCTCGGCCACTGCAAGGGCGAATGTAGCGACAAGAACCTTCATGAGGCCCCGGAGTTGTTGGTAAAGCTCCTCAATGAGTGCTGGCGTTCGGCCTTCAGCCTTCATCGCTCCAATCGCAAGGGTCATACAAGGGAAAATGCCGGTCGCCATAAGCGCAACGGCTGGAACGATTGCCCTCGCAACAGGGTCGATCAACGTAACCGGGATGAAGTAAGCTCCGACGGCAAGCGCTGCGCTGATAACGGCAATTTTCATTCGTCTCGGCTTAGGTTAATGATACCCTGCTCACCCCACCGATATAGCACCTCAATGATCTTCTCGATAGCTTCATTCGGGTCAAGTCCAAGCGGGCCCTCGTTGACTCGGACTGCTTCGGAATGAGATTGCATGTTGTCGCGCACAGCTGCGCCCTTGCCTTGAATGTCGATCTCGCCGGGAATTGTGTTGCGGAACGCGTGGTCCAAGGTGCCAAGGGAAATTGGTCTTTTGCGGTTTCCTTGCTTGATAAACACCAGGAAATCGCCCTCAAGTGAACCGCCGGGCGGTACATCGGATTTAATGCTCTCGATCGTGTCGTCGCCCAAGCCCATCAGCTTGAGCACTTCAATCACGGTTGCCCCTTTGCCTTTCCTTTTTGTCTTGAAGTCTCGACTCGGTGGCAATGTATCGCTGGTGGCACCACCCGGGACGGGGTTTGAGTTTGCGTGAACTGTAAGGCCCTTAGCAGGGCCTACTTTTGCCATATCGCTTGCAGTAAAAGCTGTCTTGGCATTCAAAGCAATGTAGTTTTCGGCGTCCAGGCCACTCGTGATGTCCTTTAGGAGCCAAGTCAAATAGCGCTCCAGCCATCGACCAGTAACTGCGTTGGATTGAATAATTCCGAGATGGTCCCCAATGACGCAAAAATAGAGCGCCCCTTCGATTGGCTTGCTCTTGCCATCAGTTTGAAATCGCACCAACTCAAATCGGTTTTCGTCGTTATCAAGGCGCTCTACAATGGCTGGAACATCAAATCCCTGTTTGTAAAGAACGAGTTCGCCGGCGAGAACTCCCTTTGGTTCGTACCCTTGAAGGCCATTCCACAACGTTTGTTGCCCGCTCTGCTCAAGATCCGCGATCCTTGCCCGTGCTTTCTCGCCGATCACATCGCCCACGCGCTTTTCAGATAGCGCTGCTCGCAGTAAATCCTCCAGTGTTACTCGTCCCACACCTGCACGGTCGCGATCCAAGTAACGATATTGGACTGATCGAGTTATCTTCGGCATTAGATCTCCCTTTCAGTTCACTAGATGTGACTTATTGATGCGCCGGTCAATTTAATTTGGGGACTAAAGCGAAAGGTGCAAAACCCGCAACTACCGCAACATCTCCCGCACCAGCGCGGGCCGCTTGGCGATCATCGCCAGCAGCACCTGCGCCGGTCCGGTTGGCCGCCGCCGTCCGTGTTCCCAGTTGAGCAGCGTTCCCTTCGCCACCCCGATGCTGTGCGCAAACTGCGCTTGCGAGAGGCCGGTGCTGGCGCGGATTGCGGCGACGTCGGCTTCGGGCACCTCGACCTGGTGGACGCGCGCGCCGCTCGGCTTGCCTTGGGCGAAGTCGATGGCTTCAAGCAGACCTTGGCGGATGCCTTCATAGGCTGCGGATGATGGGCCGTTCATGGTGCTTCTCCGTAATGTTCGATCAAGGCCTTGCTCAACGCGACGAGGTCGGCCTGTTCGGTTTTGCTCAGGTTGTCCTTCTCATTCTTGGCGAACACGGTAACGAGAAAGAGTGGTATTCGGGTGCCGCCGAACACATAGATCGTCCGATAGCCGCCGCTCTTGCCGCCGCCCGGCCTAGCAAAGCGCAGCTTGCGCAGGCCGCCACCCAGCGCAATCCCGGCTTCGGGATTGGCGGCCATGAAGTCCACCAAAGCGGCCCGGTCTTCGTCCGTCATGATCGCCTTGGCCCGGCGCAGAAATTCGGGAAGTTCCACTACGGTCTGTAAGCGGGTCATGTGGGCTGAATATAGGCCAATGGCCTATATGTCAACAGCGCATAAGCCAATCCCGCACCGCCCATTCCCGCGCGCTCAGGGCATCACCGCCGCTCGGCTCCGGCACTTCCTCCCGCCGCATAGTGCCTTTGCCAATCTGCATCCCCGGATAGCGGGCGCGGGGGGCGCCTAGCTGGGCATCGCCGTGTTTGAGGAAGTCGGGGAGTTCGCGGGTGCTCATGCCTTCTCCTCCCCGCTATCTCCACCCGGCTTGCTCACCGCGCCGAACACCACATCGATTGCCCACCACACCTTGGCGCGGCGTTCTTCGCTGAACCATTCGGCGTATTCCGCCTCGGCGGCAGCCATGTCGGCTTTGTGGGCGGCTTGGTGGGCTTCGGCCTGGGTCAGCGCTTCGCGGGCGTCTTCGGCGTCCCATTCGGTCTTGGCCTCGGCCAGCGCGATGCGGGCGTCTTCGGCGTCGATTTCGGCCATGCGCCAGTCGTCGGTCTCGGCCCGCTCACTGGCTGCCCTTTCGCGGGAGGCGCGGAATGCGGCGCGGGTCGTT
>JAGNTK010000101.1 GCA_017987575.1 Novosphingobium sp.
GACCAGCCTTGGCGGCTGAGCCGCTCCATTGGGCGATAGCGGACCTTGTACTGCATCCGCGCCGAGCCTTGCACCCAATAGCCGAGGTAGACGAAAGGCAGGCCTTCTTCGCTGGCGCGGCGGATGTGGTCGAGGATGATGTAGTTGCCCAACCCTTCACGGCCCGGATGGTCCGGCTGGTAAAAGCTGTAGATCATCGACAGGCCATCGCCCTGCCGGTCGGTCAGACATGCAGCAACCAGCCGCCCGGGGCGGCCATCGGTGGTCGGTTCGCGGTATTCGATCACCCAGCTATCAACCGGGGTGTGTTCGACCATGTCGGCGAAATCAACTTCGTCCATGCTGGTCATCCCGCCGCCGGGATGCCTCTGGCCGAGATAGTCCTGCAGCAGGTCAAATTGCTCGGCAGTTGACCATGGCCGGCAGACCGTGGCAACCAAATCGGAATTGCGTTTGAGATTGCGCTTTTGGCTGGCCGAGGGGCGGAATTCGCCCGCGACGACCCGCACCGAGACACAGGCCTGACAATCGGCACAGCTGGGACGATAGGCGACGGTCTGGCTGCGGCGGAACCCGATCCGGCCCAGTGCATCGTTCAGCTCGTCAGCATGCGGCCCCTTCAGCTCGGTGAACACCTTGCGTTCCATCCGCCCGGGCAGATAGGGGCACGGGCTGGGGCTCGTGACAAAGAACCGGGGAAAGCGAACAGGTGCAGTCACGCGCGTCAAACCATCCCAAAGCTTCGATTACACGCGACACTATGCATGGGCGATGGCAGCGTTGAAAGAACTTTAACCACGAAAGCCGATTTGGCCGGGGCAATTATGCACAGGTCGGGATGGCTAACCGGACAAGCCGTGCAAAACGGGACAGCTTGGAGTCAGCAGGTTAACCCAGCTCGACCGAATCGACCTCATACCCTTTTGCCCGCAGCGCGCGGACCAGTTTGTCGAGCTGATCCTTGTCGCGCGCTTCGCATTCGATATCGGTGATCAGCCCTTTGGCGGGTAGGTGGGTAAATATCCGTTGGTGGTAGATTTCGATAATGTTGACATTGTGACGGTTGAATTCTTCCATCACCTTGAACAGCGCGCCGGGGCGGTCCTGCAAGGTCAGCCGCAACCGCGCAAGGCGGCCTGATCGGGCCAGATCTCGCAGCAGCACATTGGCGAGCAGACGGGTGTCGATATTGCCGCCGGTCAGCACGATCCCGACCTTGCGGCCTTTGAAATGCTTCGGGTGCGCCATCACGGCCGCAAGGCCAGCTGCGCCAGCACCTTCGACCACAGTCTTTTCGATTTGCAGCAACAAGGCCAGCGCGGTTTCGATCTGAGCTTCACTGACCAGCAGGAATTCATCGAGCAATCCGGCCAGCACTTTTGAAGTGAATTCGCCCGGTTCCTTGACCGCAATCCCCTCAGCCAGCGTATCGCCGCCGCTGGGATACTGCGTACCCTTGAGCCGATTGTACATCGACGGGAACAGTTCCGCCTCCACCCCGATCAGTTTGATGTCGGGGCGCAACGCGCGCGCCGCCGTTCCCATGCCCGAGGCAAGTCCCCCGCCGCCGACCGGGATGATCAAGGTGTCAAGATCAGGCACATCCTCCAGCATTTCCAGCGCGACCGTACCCTGCCCCGCGGCGATCAGCGGATCATCGAACGGGTGCACAAATGTCAGCCCCAATTCGCCTTCAAGCTGTCGGGCATGGGCATAGGCATCGTCAAAGCTCTCACCATGGAGCACAACCTTGCCGCCAACCTGTTCGGTCTGCATCACTTTGACCGTCGGCGTCGGGCGCGGCATGACGATCGTCACCGGGATGCCAAGCCGGGTGCCGTGATAGCTGAGGCCCTGCGCATGGTTTCCAGCCGAGGCCGCGATAACGCCGCGCTGGCGCTGTTCTTCATTGAGGTGGAGCAAAGCGTTCAGCGCGCCGCGCTCTTTGTAGGCTGCTGTGAACTGCAGGTTTTCAAACTTGAGCCACACTTGCGCCCCGGTGATGTCCGAAAGGGTTTGACTGTGATCGCAATCGGTCCGCACCACGGCGCCTTTAATCCGCGCCGCAGCAGCGCGAACATCGTCAAGGGTCAGCAGGCTGGCGGCGGTTTGACTGGGCAGGTTCATGGTGGACCGGGCACTAATCGAAAGCGGCGCCCTTGCAAACCGCTAAGTCCGGAGCTTCATCCCGCCTTAACCATCAGGCTTACGTAATTCGACATAGCTGCCAGTTAGACAGGTTGGGTCGGCCGGATGACTACCCGGCTGACACTTGGTTTTTGGGGGAAGCCACAATGCGCGTATCAAGCCTGCGATTGACCTGTGCAGCGCTATGCGCGCTGGCTGCGATGCCAGCCCAGGCAGCGACCACTGCCAGCACGGGCACGCAAGCCGAAGTGCTGGATACGATCCAGGTCGCGGTGCTGCTCGACATGGATTTCGGGCGGATCGCGGTGGGCGGCGCAGGCGGTGTGGTGGTGATTGATCCCAATGCCGGTAGCCGGTCTTGCGATCCCACGCTGGTCTGTGTTGGCAGCTTTGGGACGTCCGAGCTGCAACTGACCGGATCGGATGCCAGCGTGCAGGTCAATTTCGACCCGACCTTTCAGCTGACCGGCCCTGGCGTGCCAATTGTGGCTGAGCCGCAATTTCCCGGCGGCCCCGGCGCGGTGGTCAATATCTCTGGCGGGACCACCGTGGTCAAGTTCGGCGCAAAATTGACGATCAACCCCGGGCAGACCCCAGGTGTGTATTCAGGCCAGTTTTCCGTCAATCTAGAGTACAACTGACCTTGCTGCGCTCTTGCCGGTGACCTACACACCGGCGCATGAGCACTCCTCGCAACGTATCATTTCTAGGCCTGGGCGTGATGGGCGGCGCGATCGCGCGGCACATCGGCGCAGCGGGGCACCACCTCACCATCTACAATCGCAGCCCAGAGCGCGCCGCGCGCTGGCAAGAGGTCAATCCCGGTCTTGCGTCACGCGTTGCAGCCAGTCCGGCAGAGGCCGCCGAGGGCGCCGATGTTGTGCTCACCTGCGTCGGCAACGATGATGACCTCGCCGATGTGGTGCTTGGCCCGACGGGAGTGTTTTCCACCATCCGTCACGGCGCAACCTTTATCGACCACACCACCGTTTCAGCCCGGATCGCTCGCCAGATCGCGGTTGAGGCAAGCGATCTTGAAGTTCACTGCGTCGATGCGCCGGTGACCGGCGGGCAGGCCGGGGCCGAAGGCGGCACCCTGACCGTGATGTGCGGCGGCCGCGCCGATGCTATCGCCGCAGCCAGTCCGGTGATGGAAGCCTATACCAAACGGATCGTCCACGTGGGCAAGGCTGGCGCGGGACAGACCACCAAGATGGTCAACCAGATCGCTTTTTCGGGCGTGATCGCCAGCCTGAGCGAAGCGCTTCGCTTTGCCGAAGCGGCGCACCTTGATCTCGACAAGGTTTACGAGGCCATTTCGGGCGGCGCCTCGCAAAGCTGGCAGATGGACAACCGCTGGCACACCATGGCCAAGGACGAATTTGATTTCGGCTTCGCGGTCGATTGGATGCGCAAGGATCTGGGGCTCACCCTGGAAGAGGGCCGCTCGCTCAGCGTCTCGCTGCCGGTGACCGCGCTGATCGATCAGTTCTATGCGGAGGTTCAGGCCTTGGGCGGCGGGCGGCAAGATACGTCTGCCCTTGTACGCCGTCTGCCGCGGAGGGGGAAAGCGTGAAGCATCTGATACTGGCCGCAGGTTCAAGCCTTGCCCTCACTTTCGCCGCCCCTGCCATGGCCGATACGCTTGTCGATAACGTCGATGGCGTGACCATTGACGCAACTGGCGGGATGGACCGTTTCACCGGGCTGGTGATCGGTGACGATGGCCGGATCAAGCAGGTATTGCGGCGCGGCGACAAGCGCCCCGAACGGCCTGACTTCAAGGTCGATGGCAAAGGCCGCGTCATGTTGCCCGGCATGATCGACAGCCACGGCCATGTCATGAGCCTTGGCTTTGCGGCACTGACGCTGGACCTGTCGGCAGCGAAGTCGCTGCCCGAAGCGCTGGCGATGGTCGGCGATTATGCCAAGGCGCATCCGGAACGCCCGTGGATCATCGGTCGCGGCTGGAATCAGGAACTGTGGCCTGAAAAGCGCTTTCCAACAGCAGCTGAGCTCGATGCCGTGGTGCCGGATCGGCCGGTTTGGCTAGGCCGGGTTGATGGCCACGCCGGCTGGGCCAACTCCAAGGCTTTGACGGTCTCGGGCGTGACGGCAACAACCAAGGACCCGGCTGGCGGCAAGATCGAGCGCGCCGCACCCGGCGGCAAGCCAAGCGGTGTACTGATCGACAATGCGATGGAACTGGTCGACGCGAAGGTCCCCCCGCCCCGCCCCGAAGATCGCGATCTGGCGCTGGCCAAAGCGCAGGAGATTCTGCATTCGCGCGGCGTTACTGCGATTGCCGACATGGGCACGTCGATCGAAGATTGGCAGGCCTTTCGCCGTGCGGGCGATACCGGGCGCCTCAACGTGCGGATCATGGCCTATGCCAGCGGCACCGATCAGATGTCGCTGATCGGCGGGCCGGGACCGACCCCCTGGCTGTATGATGACAAGCTGCGGCTTAACGGAGTAAAGCTCTACGTCGATGGCGCGCTCGGATCGCGCGGTGCCAGCCTGAAAGCGCCCTACGCCGATGCACCCTCCACAAAGGGTCTCAAGATCACCAGCGATACCCAGCTCAAGAACCTGATGAGCCGCGCCGCTCTCGACAAGTTTCAGGTCGCGGTCCACGCGATCGGGGATGATGGCAATGCGGTGGTGCTTTCCGCGATCGAAGACCTGAGCCTGACCTATACTGGCGATCGGCGCTGGCGGATCGAGCATGCGCAGGTGATCGACCCTGCCGACATCGCCCGGTTCGGCAAGCACGGCATCATCGCCTCGATGCAACCGGTCCACCAGACCAGCGACCGCGAAATGGCCGAAAAGCGGCTTGGCCCGACACGGCTGGGCGGGGCCTATGCCTGGAAATCAGTACAAGCGAGCGGCGCGAAACTGGCATTTGGTTCAGACGTTCCGGTTGAACTGTCCGATCCCTGGGCCGGCTGGGCTGCCGCGATCAGCCGGGTCGGGCCCGATGGTCAGCCGCTGGGCGGATGGCAGCCACAAGAACGCGTCAGCCGCGAACAAGCCTTTGCCGCCTACACCGCAAACGGCGCCTATGCCGGATTTGCCGAGGGCCGGTTTGGGCGGTTGGTACCGGGTGAGCGCGCCGACTTTCTCTTCGTCGATCGCGATCCGTTCTTGGCGACACCTGCCGAACTGGCCGCAACCAAAGTGACTGAAGTGTGGGTGAACGGGCGAAAGGTGTGGGAAGCGAAGTAGGGCTATGCCGCCCCGTCTTCTACTACGTCTTGTAACGCGTCATCGGCCGCGATCTCCGCATCCTTGCGCTCGCTGAACCACATCACCACTAGCGCGCCTTCAAACAGCAGCATTAGCGGGATCAGCAGTAACAGCTGCGACACGACATCGGGCGGGGTCACTACGGCAGCAAGGATCGCCATGCCTACGATCACATAGCGCCGCGCCGAAACCAACTGCGCCCGGCTGACGATTCCGGCGCGATTGAGCAGCAGCAGCAGCACCGGCAGCAGAAAGCTGATCCCGAAGGCCAGAATGAACTGCATTACCAGGCTCAGATAGTCTCCGGTCCCCGGCAATGCTTCCAAAGTCAGCCCGCCCTTGTTGCCCTCAAAGGTCAGGAAGAACCGGAAAGCCGTGGGCATGACCACGTAGTAGGCGAGCGCCGCGCCTGAGGTGAACAGGACCGGCGTAGCCAGCAGAAACGGCAGAAACGCGCGCTTTTCCTTGGCATAAAGGCCCGGCGCCACGAAGGCCCACATTTGGTTGGCGATGATCGGAAAGGCGAGGAAAAACGCCGCAAACAGCGCCACCTTGAGCTCTACGAAGAACGCCTCGTACAGCTTGGTATAGATCAGCCTGCCCTCACCCGCCGGAAACGCCGCCGTCAGTGGCTTGACCAGGAACCCGAAAATCTCGTCAGCGAAGTAAAAGCTGATCGCGAAGCCCACGGCCAAGGCATAGACACAGCGCAGTAGCCGCGTGCGCAGTTCGATCAGGTGGTCGAGCAACGGGGCCTGCGTTTCGTCGATATCGCCAACCGAAAAGGCCATCAGCTGGCTGCCTTGGGCTTGCGGGTTCGCTTGGGTTTGATTGGCGGCTCTGGATCATTCACCGGGGCATCGGACAGGCTGGCCACGGTCCCGGGATCCTGCCCAACCAGCGCGGCCTCGGCCGACGCAGCCAGCGGATTGGCCGCCATGATCGCCTCATTCTGCTCGCGCCATTTCTTTTCCATCTCGTCGAGCTCGGCCTCGCGGATCATGGTTTCGACCCCGGCGCGAAAGTGCCCCGAAACGCGGCGGATTTTTCCCATCCACTTGCCCGCCGTGCGTAGCGCCAGCGGCAGATCCTTGGGCCCGATTGCCACGATCGCGACGACCACGATCAACAGCAATTCGGACGCGCCGATATCGAACATGCGAAAATTCCTGCCGGGATGCGCCGGATTATGGCTGCTTGGGGTCCGCCGCGTCGATCACGGTTTCACCATTGAGCGTCGCTTGATTGGCGGCAGGCGG
>JAGNTK010000102.1 GCA_017987575.1 Novosphingobium sp.
GGCTTGGTCACAACGCCGACCGTCAGCACGCCTTTTTCACGGGCAGCCTTGGCGACCACGGGGGCCGCGCCAGTGCCAGTGCCGCCGCCCATGCCAGCGGCGATGAAGCACATATGCACGCCTTCGAGCGCACGATCGATCTGGTCGATGCTCTCTTCAGCAGCGGCCCGGCCCACTTCTGGCCGCGCGCCTGCACCCAGACCCTGGGTGATATCGGTGCCGAGCTGGATCCGATGTTCGGCGATCGCGTTGTTGAGCGCCTGAGCATCGGTATTGGCGACCACAAAGTCGACCCCTTCGATCCCGGCAGAGATCATATTGGCAATAGCATTGCCGCCGGCGCCGCCGACCCCGATCACGGTGATCCGAGGACGCAGCTCTTCCACAGCGGGCGGTCCAATATTGATGCTCATCTACGCTCTCCTGTCCGCATGGTGGATGCAATTCATGCGATTGTCACAGCCTTGCACCTATCGAATCGCCGAATCAAAGGTGCGTCAACCATTTTCCACAGCCGCTCTGGCCGGTTGTATCCGGCAAAGCCCTTAAAAATACTCACGCATTGCCCGATAAAGCCGATTGACCATGCCAAATCCCTTTACCGTGGTGACCGGCTGAAACCGTGGCCCCACCGCGCGAATATCGATCGGATCGGCCGCAGCATAGAGAACCAGGCCCGACAGCGTCGAAAATCCGGGTGTCGCATGAGCCTCGGCCAAGCCTTTGACGTGCTGCGGTTTGCCAATCCGCACCGGCTTACCCAGCGCGCCTTGGGCAAAATCGGCGAGGCCCGCCAGTTCCGCTCCGCCGCCAGTCAGCACCACCAGTTGCCCGCGCTGACCGGTAAAGCCCAGCCCCTTCAGTGCCTTATTTACCTCTTCGATCCACGCGGCAAGCTGCGTCGTCACAACCGAGACCAGTTCGGCGCGCGGGATCCGGTTCTTGTCATCGGCGTGGCGCGCCGCCGGAGCGCCACCCTCATCACCCGGAGCATTGACTGGGATCATCTCGCGATGATCGGCCGGACTGGCGATAGCCGAACCATGAACGCACTTCAGTCGTTCTGCCTGAAACCGGCGAATGCCAAAGGCACTGGCAATGGCATCCGTGATGTCGCCCGATCCCAGTGGAATTGTAACCAGCCCGAGCAGCATCCCGGCGGCATAGACCGACACATTGGTCACCTCGCCGCCAAATTCGATCAAGGCAACGCCCAGTTCGCGCTCCTCAGCCGAAAGGCAGGCGTGACCGGCCGCGATCGGGCTGCCGACCACAGCCTCAACCTGCAAATGCGCGTTCTGCACGGCTTCCGTTATGTTGCGCACCGGCGCGCCATCGGCCAGCATGACGTGGATATCCACGCCCAACCGCTCCGCATGCAGACCCTTGGGATCTGACACCCCGTCAGCGCCGTCCAGCGTATAGTGCGCTGGCTGGGCGTGCAGCACCATCCGTCCATCGGGCTGGATCACTTCACGCGCGGAAACCAGCAGATGTTCGATATCTTCTGCCTCGATCCGGCGACCGCCGATATCGACTTCAACCTGCGAAACCTGACTGGCAAGGCCCGCCCCCGAACAGCCGATCCAGACGCTCTGGATCGAGGTATTGGCCATCTTCTCAGCCCGTTCAACCGCATCGCGCACAGCATAGGTCGCGGCGGCCATATCGGTGACATAGCCGCGCTTGATCCCTTGCGCGGCGCGGTGGCCAGAGCCCAGCACGACCATCTCACCGGTTTCGGAAATCCCCGCGATCATCGCCGAAATGCGGAATGAACCGATGTTGACGGCGCCAAAGACACGCGCAATCCGGGGCGCAGCCATCACTGTTTCTCCTTGGCGGGTGCAGTCGGCTTTGGCGTTTCAGCCTTGCTGGCGGTGGTGATGACCGCTGGCTTCGGCTGCTCAACCGCGTCAGTGCGCCCGGGCAGACGTAAATAGATCCGGTCCGGCGCGCGCATATCAAACGCCACCGCCTTGCCGCCGAGCAGACGGTTGCGCCCATCAAGCTGGGCAAAGGTCATCAAGGCCTTGGCCGAGACATCCTTGCCTTCTGGCAGCGCCAGGATCTGTCCGGTCTTGAACGTCAGGTTCCAGCGCCGATTGCCGACCCATTCGGCGCTGCGCAGCTGCGGGCGCAGTGCTGGAGCGGCATCGAGCAGTTCGGACAGTCCCGCGACTTGCCGACCTGCGCCGGGACCTTTCAGCAGCAGCTTGCCCTTGGCGCGGCCTTCCGAAACCGCCTCAAGCTCAATTCCGTCCTTGTCGATCAGCACCAGCCGATCGATCTTTTGCAGCACGGCCACCGGTTTGCGCTCAACAATGTCGATCACCAAGGTATCGGGCAGTTGCCGCGAGACGCGGGCATCTTCAACCCACGACAGCGCCAGCAGACGTTCGCGCAGCGCATCGACATCGACGAACGGCATCGCCCGATCCCGGTCACCCAGTGCAATCTGATAGATCTTCAGCTCGTTCAGATTGTTGGTCCCGCGCACATTAACGTTGTGCAGCTCAAACCCGGCGTCGTGGGCCAGCACCGCAATCTGTTCGCGCGCCATCGCCGGAACTCCGGCAAAACTGGCCGCCAGCCAAACCCCGACCGCCACCAGACCGAGGATCATTGCCAGAAAAATCCGGTGGAGCTGGCCTTCGCTGAACGGCAGCCACGCCATCACCGTGTCAAAGGCTGAACCCGTCCGGGCCCGGGCCGAACGGACCTTCTGCGCCTTGCCGTGCGCAGCTGCGACCTTGCGGGCGCTTTTCCCGCCGCGTTTGATCGTCCGCGCGCTCACTTGGCTTTCTCCTTCGCGGCGAGCGCATCAGCGATGATCGTTTCGACCAGATCGGCATAGGAAATGCCCAGATGCTTGGCCTGTTCGGGCACCAGGCTGAGCGGGGTCATCCCCGGCTGTGTATTGGTTTCAAGCACGAACAGCCCGGCGAGGCCTTGCTCATCATCCCAGCGGAAATCGGTCCGGCTGCAACCCTTACAGCCGAGCAGCCGGTGGCAGCGCAGCGCCAGATCAAGGCAGGCCTGGGCGATCTCTTCGGGGATCTGCGCCGGGCACACATGCTCGGTCATGCCTTCGGTATATTTGGCATCGAAATCGTAGAAGCCGCTCTTGGGCTTGAGTTCGGTGACCATCAGCGCCTTGTCACCCAGCACCGCCGTAGTCAGCTCGCGGCCACGGATGAACGGTTCGGCCAGCAGGGAGCCAAATTCCTGCCACGGCCCCTTGGCCTGTGGGCTGATCGGGTTGCCGTAGTTGCCTTCGTTGGTGACAATCGCCACCCCAACCGACGATCCTTCGTTGACCGGCTTCAGCACGTAAGGCCGCTCGAGCGGGTCTTTCTCGTAGATTTCCTCGACCGTCACGATCCGCCCGCCAGGCATCGGCACGCCGTGCGGAACCAGCGCCTGCTTGGTCAGTTCCTTGTCGATCGCGATCACCGAAGTGACCATGCCCGAATGGGTATAGGTCAGCCCCATCAGGTCCATCAGCCCCTGGATCGAGCCGTCTTCGCCCGGCGATCCGTGGAGCGCGTTGAACACCACATCGGGCGCGGTTTCAGCCAGCCGCTGCGCCACATCGCGGCCCATATCGATCCGGGTGACCTTGTGGCCGCGTTCTTCCAGCGCCGAGGCAACGCCCTCGCCGCTCATCAGCGAAACCGGGCGCTCGTTTGACCAACCGCCCATCAGGACCGCAACATGAAGTTTGGGGAGAGTCACTTTGCCTTGCCTACTCGTTGAATTTCCCATTCCAGCTCGACGCCGGACATGTCCTTCACCCGCCGCCGCACTTCTTCGCCCAGCGCTTCGATCTCGGTGCTAGTCGCATCGCCCAGATTGAGCAGGAAGTTGCAGTGCTTTTCGCTGACCTGCGCGCCGCCCACGGTCAGTCCGCGGCAACCCGCCGCATCGACCAGTTGCCAGGCCTTGTGGCCTTCGGGGTTCTTGAAGGTGGAGCCGCCGGTCTTGGAACGCAGCGGCTGGCTGGCTTCGCGGCTGGCGGCAATGCGGTCCATTTCGGCCTGGATTGCTTCAGGCGAATCCATATGCCCACGAAACGTTGCCGCCACCACGACGGCACCGTCTGGTAGCTCGGAATGGCGATAGGTGTATTCCAGCTCGGTGAGAGCAAGGAACTTGCATTGCCCGGTCCTCAGCACAACCTCGCAATCAATCAGGATATCCTTCACCTCGCGGCCGTAGGCACCACCGTTCATCCGAACAAAGCCTCCGACCGTTCCAGGTATCGAACGAAGAAACTCTAGCCCCCCGATGCCTGAGTCACGAGCAGTTGATGACACCAGGATACCGCTAGCCCCACCACCGCAGCGCAAGGTCGTGCTGTCCACTTTTTCGACTTTGGAGAAGGCCTTACCCAAACGGATCACCACGCCGGGGTAACCGCCATCGCGGACAATCAGGTTTGAACCCAAACCTAGTGCCATCACAGGGATTCCGGGATCCAAATTCTCAAGGAAGCTGGATAGATCCGCAACGTCCTTCGGCTCAAACAGCCACTCCGCCGCGCCGCCCGACTTAAACCAGACCAGCGGGGCGAGCGGTGCGTTCGGCGTCAGCTTGCCGTGAACCTGGGGAAGCGTGGCAGCGTTCATCCGCCCGCCCTTAGAAACTTGATCTTGTCGGCCAGCCCGCCAGCCCACTTGGTGATGTCACCCGCACCAAGGCAGACCACCATGTCGCCCGGCTGCGCACTGTCCGCCAAGGTCAGGGCAAGCGCATCGGCACCGGCAATGGTATGCGCGCTGCGGTGACCGCGGGCTTTGATCCCTTCAACCAGCGCATCGGAATCGACCCCTTCAATCGGGGCCTCACCGGCTGGATAGACCGGCGCAGCATAGACCACGTCGGCATCGTTGAAGGCGGCCTGGAAATCATCCATGTGATCGCGCAGCCGGGTGAAGCGGTGCGGCTGGACCACGGCGATGACTCGCCCGGCTGACACGCCTTCACGGGCAGCGGCCAGAACGGCGCGGATTTCCACCGGGTGGTGGCCGTAATCGTCGATCACCGTCACACCGTCCACTTCGCCGACCTTGGTGAAGCGGCGCTTGACCCCGCCGAACTTGGCAAAGCCAGTGCGGATTACGTCATCGGGCACGCCCATTTCTACCGCCACGCCGACCGCGGCGAGCGAGTTCTGGACGTTATGGCGCCCGGGCATCGGCAGTTCGATCCCTTCGATCTTGCGCTGCTCGCCATCGCGCTGACGGATCAGCACGTCGAAGCGATTGCCGCCGGGGAACGGCTCGATGTTCTCCCCGCGAATATCGGCCTGGGCAGAAAAGCCATAGGTCACCACACGCCGATCACGGACCTTGGGGATGATCGCCTGCACTTCGGGGTGATCGATGCACAGCACCGCGCAGCCATAGAATGGCACGTTTTCGATGAATTCGACGAAGGCATCCTTGATCGCGTCGAAGTTGCCATAGTGATCGAGGTGTTCGGGATCGATATTGGTAACCACCGCGATAGTCCCGTCGAGCCGCAGGAACGAACCGTCGCTCTCATCCGCCTCAACCACCATCCAGTCGCTCGCGCCCAGCCGGGCGTTGGAACCGTAGCTGTTTATGATCCCGCCGTTGATCACGGTCGGATCGACCCCGCCCGCGTCGAGCAAGGCGGCGACCATCGAGGTCGTCGTAGTCTTGCCGTGGGTTCCAGCAACCGCCACCGTGCGTTTCAGCCGCATCAACTCGGCCAGCATTTCAGCACGGCGGACGACCGGCACGCGGTGTTCCAGCGCGGCAACGACTTCGGGGTTGTCGCGCTTGACTGCGGTGGATGTCACCACCACCGCCGCATTGCCGAGATTCTCAGCAGCATGCCCAATCATCACCCGGATTCCGCGCGCGCGCAGTCCTTCGACAACGTAGCCTTCGGCGATGTCGCTGCCCTGGACGTCATAGCCCAGGTTGCACATCACCTCGGCAATGCCGGACATCCCGATCCCGCCGATGCCGACGAAGTGGATCGTGCCGATATCGGTGCCGACCGCCTTCATGCCGGTACGCCCTGGTTTGCAGTTGCCGTCGCTGCGCCTTCGGCCACACGGATGACATCCATCAGCGGTGCCCCCCCAAAGCTTTCCACCAGATCGGCCAGATCGCGCACCGCATTCGGATAGCCGCAATTCCACGCACCATGCGCGGCGTTGGCCAGAGTCTGCGGGTTCATCGCGATCGCCTGGATCTGCTTGGCGAGTTCGGCAGCGGTGAACTTGTCCTGGCGGATCATCCTGGCGCCACCGGCCGCGCAAATCTCGTCAGTGTTGTAGGCCTGGTGATCGTCAGTCGCGATCGGCAGCGGCACCAGAATTGCTGGACGGCCGACCGCAGTCAGTTCCGCCACGGTCGAGGCCCCAGCGCGGCCGATGAACAGGTGCGCGTCGGCCAGTCGCTCGGCCATGTTTTCAAAATAGGTACCCAGGTCTGCCGGGATTTCGTGGGCAGCATAACGCTGGCGCACCGCCTCGATATCTTCAGGGCGGCACTGCTGGGTCACTTGCAGCCGGTTGCGCAGCGCGGTTGGCAGCATGGCGAGACCATCAGGCACGACCTGACTGAGAATACCCGCGCCCTGGC
>JAGNTK010000025.1:0-5760 GCA_017987575.1 Novosphingobium sp.
CCAAGGTCAAATTGGCGATCGATCATGACCGGCATGACGCGATCGGGATCGATCTGGTCGCGATGTGCGTCAACGATCTGATCGTTCAAGGTGCCGAACCGCTGCTGTTCCTGGACTATTTCGCCACTGGCAAGCTGGAAAGCGGGATTGCCGAGCGGGTTGTCGCTGGGATCGCCGAAGGTTGCAAAATGGCCGGCTGCGCGCTGATCGGCGGGGAAACGGCGGAAATGCCGGGGATGTATGCAGCGGGCGATTATGACCTGGCCGGTTTCTGCGTCGGCGCGGTCGAGCGCGGCGAGCAACTAACCGGCAGCGCGGTTGCGGAAGGTGACGTGCTGCTGGGGCTGGCCTCATCCGGGGTCCATTCCAACGGCTATTCGCTGGTCCGGCGGCTGGCGGCGGACAAGGGCTGGAAGCTTGATCGCCCGGCGCTGTTCGATGCGGACCGGCTGCTGATCGACCATCTGATCGAACCGACCCGGATTTACGTGAAGAGCCTGCTTCCGGTGATCCGCTCAGGCCGAATCCATGCCCTTGCCCATATAACCGGCGGCGGTTTGCTGGAAAATGTCCCGCGGGTCCTGCCAGAAGGGCTCCACGCCCGGATTGACGTTGGCAGCTGGGACCAGCCGCGCCTGATGGCGTTCCTTCAGGCGCAGGGCCACATTGAGCCTGCCGAAATGGCGCGGACCTTTAACTGCGGCATCGGCATGGTGCTGGCGGTTGCAGCGGGCGATGCGGCAGGCGTGATCGCTGAACTGGAAGCGGCGGGTGAGACGGTCCACGTGATCGGTGCCATCGAATCCGGCCCACGCGGCTGCACCGTCCAAGGCGCGGCTGAAGTGTGGTCATCGCGCGATGCCTGGGAAGCCAGCCACCTTGCCTAATTTCGATCCTCTCCATTTTTGGCGAATGCCACAAATGGGGAGGTGGCAGCGGCATCAAGCCGCTGACGGAGGGGTGATGGCGCAAGGGCAGAGACCCCTCCGTCATTTGCTGCGCAAATGCCACCTCCCCATTTGCGCTGGCGCGAAAATGGAGAGGATCTGATGACCTCCCGCACCCCCGTCGCCGTGCTCATCTCGGGCAGCGGCACCAATATGGCGGCTTTGCTCTATGCTTCGCGGGCCGAGGACTGCCCTTATGAGATCGTGCTGGTCGCCAGCAACAACCCCGATGCGGGCGGGCTGAAACTGGCCGAGGCTGAAGGCGTCGCCACTTTCGCCTTGCCCCACAAAGGCATGGACCGCGCGGCGCACGATACCGCGATGGATGCAGCGATCCGGAGCAGCGGCGCGCAATTTGTCGCGCTGGCGGGCTATATGCGGATACTGACCGGCGAATTCGTCAGCGGCTGGGAAGGCCGGATGGTCAATATCCACCCAAGCCTGCTGCCCAAGTACAAGGGCCTCCACACCCACGACCGCGCGCTGGAGGCTGGCGACAGTCATGGCGGCTGCACGGTCCACCTGGTCACCGCCGAACTCGACGATGGGCCGGTGCTGGGCCAGACCCCGGTGGCGGTGCTACCCGGCGACACCGCCGACAGCCTCGCCGCGCGGGTGCTGATTGCCGAGCACCAGCTCTATTCGCGCTGCATCGCCGCACTGGTGAGCCGCGAAACCTCACCCGAGTGGCTAACCGCGCAGGTCCGCTCCCGCGCGATGGCCCTGCCCGAGGCCGAGGAAACGCTGAGCCACGGAATGCCGTGCTTCGGGATCATCAAAGGCAAGAAATTCGCCTGGGTCAGCCTTGACCATCATGGCGACGGCAAGACCGCGCTGCTGGTCAAGATCAGCGGGCCAGAGGAACAGGCCCAGCTGATCGAAATGGACGAAGCCCGCTATTACCGCCCTCCCTATTTCGGCGACGGCTGGATCGGCGTGCGGCTCGATCTGGGCGATACCGATTGGGATGCGGTGGCCGATTGGCTGGCGCGGAGCTGGCGCAGTGTGGCGCCGAAGAAGCTGACCGCGCTGATGGACGTGGCGGACGGGTTTTAGACCGCCCTGATGAGTTCAACCCTTGCTAAATGACTGCTTTCGACGAAGTGATTTGGTGGGTCCAAGTGCCGGATTGTTGGGGAAAGCTGACGTCCACCGAACACGATGGCCAGTCGCTTTGCGGACAGTCCGGAACTGCAGGTTTCGTGCTCACACGAGCGAATAGCTGACGTCTCGGCATTTATTGAAGGGCTGTCACCGCGCCCTTTGGCTGCATGGTGGCGTCATTAATATCTTTCCAGTTCGACCACCCTCTGTGTTAGCACCAAGCCGCCTTGGCGCTTCGACGCGAGAGGGTGGAGACTGTCAATCCAAGGATCGAAAAGCAGCAGCGATTGGCCATGCTACCCCCCCACTTTCACAACCGCTGGCGGCACATAATCTTGCTTGATCAGCGGCTCACCCGGCAGATAGGCGCGCAGGAACAGATTGAACGGCGCTTTCGGCACCGGCAGCCAGTTTGACTGATAAATCTTGGCTGGAGGATCGGCCTGAAGATAGAACGTGACCCCACCATCCCTGTCAAATTTCAGCCCCTTGTCATGGCTACCGAAGGAAAAGCGGTCCAGCGTATTGGGGTGCAAGTCGTAGTTGGTGTTGTAGACGGTGACCGACCAGAAGGCTTTGGCCTCAGGGATCTGATCGCGATTGAAATGCAGCGTGTAGCGACCACTGCTGCCATCGAGCAATTTGCCGTCACTATCGAAATGCGCGCGCAGTTTGACGACTTCCTCGATCTGGTGCTCCAGAAAACCGGAAAAGCTTTGCGTCGCGGCGCGGGTCAGGAAATCATCGCTCTCGCCGGTCCGTCCCCAGCTCTTCTGGTTATAAGCCCAACGGTTGACGAACTTGGTTTCGCCGCCTGAGACAGACACTTGGGCAATCAGCTTCAATCCGTCGCGCAGTGCGCGTTCCAGCCCCTTGCGGGTGCCTGGATCAAGTTTCGACAGGTCGTCACTCTGTCCTGGACCAAGTCCGACGCTGCGCAACAGCGACAGGATCGGCCGATCTTTGGCAGGCGGTGGATTCTCGGTCATCGCTCGGTTGAGATTGACGAAGAAGGCCAGCGGGTCTGCGCGGTCAGCAGGATCAAGCACCTGGCGGTCAGTTGAGGGCGATTTGTCCCCCGCCAGCCATTTGGAAAGCGGCCGCATGTCGCTGGCATCCTGCATCGCGTGAACCGGGGCCAGATTTGCACGATCCCCCAGAAAGCCGATCCGCTGAATGACGGCGCCGGTGGGCGTCGGGGCGCGGATCACACCTGCGATACCCGGCGGCGTCTCCCCCTGCCAGTCTGCGCTGACCAGCAGATAGCGTCCGGCCTTCCCGCCCGTAGCGCGTGTGCCGAGATAAGCGAAAATATCGGAATACCACTCCATGAATTGCACGCCGAGATAGCGCTTGCCCGAATCCGGCACCGAAATGACGAGCGGCTCCTTGCGCACATCGAACCAGGCGACCGAATAGAGAAAGTCATTGGATACCGAGCCGTGGGTCGTGTCGGTGGCATCGGCGGGCCGCCGCAGATGGAACCACTGGCTCAGCGGCGTATCGGTTGCGCCGACCGGCCTTTCAACCATGCCGTATCGCATGTTGAGGTTCTTCACCGCAGGGTAGCCGTAGATCACCGCCTGCAGCCCAACCAAATAGGCATAATTCTCCCGCCAGTCTTCGGACGTCGTTTGGGTACCCGACGTTGTTGCACTCTGCGCCGTAGCCGGTTGTACAGGAAATGAAGCAATGCCCAGGGCAAGTGCGGCCAAGGCAGTAAATCTGATCCGTGACATCATCGTCTCTCCCAAGCCCAGAACCGGTTTGCGCGATTGCATGGGCTTGATTCGGAATAACCGAAATGCCAGACGCTTGATGTAATCTATATGACATTTACGATAGATCATTTGCCCAGACCAAACTGGATCGACCGCCTGCCTAAAGAGGCGCGCGCTGCGCTGTTGACAGCTATGCAGCCACGTATTTTTCAATGCGGAGCGCTGATCTATAACCGCACCGAACAGCCCAGTGGACTCTATAGGATTCGATCCGGCTCCGCGTTGTTTCAAATCGACGGAGCCAATGGCAAACGGCTGCTACTCAAGATTGTCCGTGAGAACGAGCTGTTCGGAGAAACCGTTGCATTTGATGCCAAGCCTGCCCCGATAGCGGTGGAGGCCCGCACCGATTTGACAACTGACTTCGTTTCAACACCGCACTTGGCGACGCTCCGCGATCGCTTTGTCGAGATCGACAGGGAACTGGCCGCCGTCGCTGCGCAGAATTTGCGCGCAACGCTGACGGCAATCGAGGAACTCAACCTGATGAGCCTTCGCGAACGGACCGTTGCCCGCTTGTGCAGTCTCTGCGCCGAAACAGACGGCTCAGAGAAAGCACTGATTCGCCTTGATCTGACCCAGTCTGAGCTGGCTTCGATGCTGGGCGCCTCCCGACCAGCGACCAATGCCGTCCTCAGCGAGTTGGAACGTTTCGGCATCGTCCGACGAGGTTTCCGGTACATCGACTGTCGTCCAACGCTACTGTTTCCCGCCACATGAACGGATGTCAGCAATCAGGGCAGAAGCTTGATCTCGCCAGAGTCCGCTAAGTCAGCGAAAGCCAACTCCGCGCGAACGTCCGCTTTGTTGTCGTGTCCGGAAGGGCAGGTTTCGCGCTAATCCTGCGATAAGCTGTCATCACCAAATGACCCGCCCCCTAACCAATCTCACTCCCATCCACCATCGGCCGCTCTTCGCGCGTGCCTTTATACCGCGCATCGGGCTCGGCCGGGCCGGGGCTGATCACCACGTGGTCGGCGTGGACTTCGAGCAGGGTGCCGACGAACGGCCAATCGTCCATCGTGCTGACCCGATAGCTGACCGTATCGCCGACCTTGAAGGTGGCGGGATCAAAGTTGAATGCGAAGGGGCAGTCTTCCCCGTCCGTTGCGCCCATGCCCTTCATTGGAACTCTCCTTTGGACGAGAGGCTAGCACAGATCCTCTCCATTTTGCGAAGCCAAATGGGGAGGTGGCTCGTCGCAGACGAGACGGAGGGGTTTCGACGCCAGCGTTGATACCCCTCCGTCAGTGCTCCGCACTGCCACCTCCCCATTTGTGGCATTCGCCAAAAATGGAGAGGAACAAGGACGAAAAGGGCCGCCGGATTGCTCCGGCGGCCCTTTCGATCAGCGAGGCGTTATGCCTCAGCCGACGATTTCTTCGGGCTTGAAGAAATAGGAGATTTCGATCGCGGCGTTTTCTTCCGAATCCGAGCCGTGGACGGTGTTTTCACCGATCGACAGCGCGTGGGCCTTGCGGATGGTGCCTTCGGCGGCATCGGCGGGGTTGGTGGCGCCCATGATGTCGCGGTTGCGGGTGACGGCGTCTTCGCCTTCAAGCACCTGCACCACCACCGGTTCGCTCATCATGAAATCGCACAGTTCGCCAAAGAACGGGCGCTCGCTGTGAACGGCGTAAAAGCCTTCGGCTTGTTCGCGGGTCATGTGGATGCGCTTTGAAGCGACGACGCGCAAGCCGGCTTCTTCGAGCATCTTGGTGACCGCACCGGTCAGGTTGCGGCGGGTGGCATCGGGCTTGATGATCGAAAAGGTGCGGGTAACCGCCATGAGAAGTTCCTTGCGAAAGTTATGGTTTGGAAGAAGTTGGCGCGCCCCTAGCGGGGATTATGCTGCGCTGCAAGATTTACGCGGCCTTGATCCACTTGCCGTCTTCCTGCCGCCAATAATTGCGCTCCAGCCCTTCGCG
>JAGNTK010000025.1:5860-24989 GCA_017987575.1 Novosphingobium sp.
ATGAACTGCGCCGCAGTGATCGAGCCGCCTTCGCGCGGGCCGACGTTTTTCATGTCTGCGATCGGGCTGTCGATCAGCTTGTCATAGGCTGGGCCCATCGGCATCCGCCACAGCTTGTCGCCCGATGCGCTGCCAGCCGCAACCAGCTTGGCAGCGAGGCCATCATCGTTGGAGAAAATCCCGCCGTGCTCATGCCCCAGCGAGATGATCATCGCACCGGTCAGCGTCGCGAGGTCAATCACGGCAGCAGGAGCAAACTCCTTCTGAGTCCAGGTGATCGCATCGCACAGCACCAACCGCCCTTCGGCATCGGTGTTGATCACTTCGACGGTCTGACCCGACATCGACGTAACCACATCACCAGGCCGCTGAGCATTGCCATCGGGCATGTTTTCAACCAGCCCGCAGATCCCGACCACATTGGCCTTGGCCCCGCGCTTGGCCAGTGCGAGCATAGCGCCGGTGACAGCCCCTGCCCCGCCCATGTCCCACTTCATGTCTTCCATCCCGCCCGCAGGCTTGATCGAAATCCCGCCAGTGTCGAAAGTCACGCCCTTGCCAACAAAGGCGGTTGGCCTTTCGCCTGCCGGTCCGCCGTTCCATTCCATCACCAGCAGGCGCGGCTTGCGCACCGATCCCTGCGCGACGCCGAGCAGCGCGCCCATGCCGAGAGCGGCCATTTCGGCCTCATCCAGCACGCGAATCGCAACCCCGGTTCCGGCGAAGCGGGCTTTGGTCCGTTCGACGAAGCTTTCTGGATAGATGATGTTGGCTGGTTCGGTGACCAGTTCGCGGGTGAACTCAACGCCATCGGCCAGCGCCGCTTCGACCGCCCAGGCCGCTTCGGTGCCTGCCGGGGCGCCCGCAACCTTGATCGTGGTCAGGCTGCGCTTCTGATCATCGGGCAGCTTGGTCCGATAATTATCATAACGCCAACCGCGCAGCCGCGCACCCAGCAAGATAGCGGCGACATCGGCCGCAGACAGCTTGGTTCCGGTGAAATCGATCGTAACCGCGGCTTCGCCGGAGGCGAGATACTTGGCCGTAATTGCCGCACCCGCGCGTTCAAGCGCAGAGCTGCGATCCTTGCTGCCAGCCTCCCCTGCCCCGGCCAGCGCGACCCGCACCGACGCGCCATCGCGGGACACAAAAGCTTCATGCAACTGTCCAGCCTTGCCAGCAAAGCGGCTGGCCTTGGCACCATCGGCTATAACAGCTTCAAGCCCAGCGGGCAGCGCTTCGGTATCAACGACATAGGCGATCGGGCTGGATGTCGGCAGAACTGGACCAGAGAGGAATTCAATTTGCATGGTTGCTCCCAAGGGAAATGCTGGCCGCTGCGACAAAGCGTTGCCGCAAGCTGCCCACGTGGATTGCAGTTAGGCGCGGGCGGTGCGATAGGCAACCCATGCTCCTGCCTGCGCGGCCCAATATGCCGCCTCCTTTGTTGTGCCCTGGATCGGTGAAAGCCGGTGTCGCCGCGCTTGCGCTGGCGGCACTGGGGTGCCCTGTTGCGGCGCAAGCGCAGGACGCAGCACCTGCGCAGACTGAGGACGTTGTCGTAACTGGCGATCCTGATCGGCAGGTCCAGTTTGAAGCCGATGGCGCCAGCTATGATGACAACAGCGAACAGGTCAGCGTCTTTGGTAATGTCGTGCTGCGCCGGGGTGACCAGTCAGTCCGGGCCGACAAAATCACCTGGGACCGCAAGACCGGAGTTATTCTGGCAGAGGGGAACATCCGGCTGGTCGATGCCGACGGCAATCAGATCTTCAGCGACAAGATCGAACTGACCGATGAACTGAAAGCCGGGGCAATGGACAATATGCTCCTCGCTCTGCGCGAAGGGGGGCGGCTCGCGTCAAACAAAGGTGAGCGGATGGAGGACGGCAAGGTCTTGCTCCACAATGCCGCCTATACCGCCTGCGCAGTTGAAGATTCGCAAGGCTGCCCGCGCAATCCCAGCTGGCGGATCACCGCGCGGCGGGTGATTTTCGATCCCGACAAGAAATCGATTCGATTTGAAGGTGCCCGGGCTGAGATCTTCGGGTTGAAGCTGTTCCCGATGCCGGGGCTGGTCCTGGCGACAGATGGCCGTCCGATCAACGGACTGCTGATCCCCGACGTGCAACTTTCCGCATCCAACGGCGTCCAGTTTTCGGATACCTGGTATCAGCGCTTGTCAGACAACCGCGATCTGGCGGTGACCGGCTATGTCTTTACCGAGGCGCTGCCGATGGTTTCGGTCCAGTATCGCCAGCTGACCAGCCAGGGCTCATTTCAGGCGACCGGCTATCTGACGCGGTCCTCGCGCATTCCGATCGGCAGTAGCAGCACTGTCAGTCAGCCTGATTTTCGCGGGTATCTTTATACCAATGGCCGGTACCAGTTTACACCCAATTGGGGACTGACCTTTTCCGGCCGGGTCGCTTCAGATCGCACGTTCCTGCGCCGCTATGACATCAGCCGTGATGATCGGTTGCGGTCGATGGCGCAGCTTGAGCGGATTGATGCAGACAGTTATTTTTCAATCGCAGGCTGGGCCACGCAAACCTTGCGGGTGGGCGATTCGCAAGGTCTGGTGCCAATTGCCTTGCCCGAAATCGACTATCGCCGCCGCCTGACAGATCCATGGCTGGGTGGGCGCGTTCAATTGCAGGCCAACAGCCTGGCGATCACCCGCACATCGGGTCAAGATACCCAGCGCGCCTTTGCCAGCGCGCAATGGGATCTGCGCCGCCTGACCCCATGGGGACAGGAAGTGACCGTAACCGCACTGGCCCGCGGCGATGTCTATCATTCCGACGAGAACGGATTAACCGCAACCGCGATCTACCGCGGCAATCCCGGCTGGCAGGCGCGCGGCATGGCGGCGCTCGCCTTTGATGTGAAATGGCCACTGGTCGGGGAATTTATGGGCGGCACCCAAGTTCTGACCCCGCGTTTTCAGGTGGTCGCCAGCCCCAAACTGCGCAATCTGGCCGTCCCGAACGAAGACGCTCGCTCGATCGATCTGGAAGATTCCAACCTGTTCGCGCTCAACCGCTTTCCAGGGTATGACCGGATTGAAGACGGCGTACGCTTTACCTACGGGATCGACTGGCAGTTTGAACGGCCTGGGTTGCGGATTCACTCCACTATCGGTCAATCCTACCGCCTTTCCACAAATCCGACGCTGCTGCCTGATGGCACCGGGCTGACTGATCGGACCTCTGACATTGTCGGGCGCACCGAAGTGCGCTTCAGCGACGTTGTAAAGGTCACTCACCGCTTCCGGCTTGATAAGGATACCCTAGCGGTTCGCCGCAACGAATTTGACGCTGGTGTTGGTACCCAACGAACCTATCTTGAGGTCGGTTACCTGAGGCTCAACCGCGATGTCAGCAGCGGGATCGAAGATCTGAAGGACCGGGAGGAACTCCGAATCGCCGGACGGATCGGCTTTGCCCGCTATTGGTCCGTGTTCGGTTCTGGCGTGTTCGACCTGACCGGGATCAGCGACGATCCGCTGTTGGTTGGGGTGGATGGATTCCAACCGCTCAGAACGCGACTTGGAATCGCCTATCAGGATGATTGCATCGAACTGGACTTCACCTGGCGGCGTGACTTCGTGGCGACCGGGGACGCGCGGAAAGGCAATACCTTTCAGATCCACATTGCCGTGCGCAATCTGGGCTTCTGAAGGCAAACGTCCTCACTGCGGCGTGCATTTGATGATTGGCTGGCGCAGAGGATTGGCAGGCCCCGGCAAACAGGCTATCCGCGCTTTGCTCAGCCAAGGTTAAGCCACATTCGGGCTTTAGCTGACGGCAAATATGGTGCGGATTCCCTTGCACCGAAATTGGGATTTTTGAAACGGTGACACGCCCCTTGCGCTTCCGCCACTCGGCCCGCCTCGCGCTGGTTCCTCTGATCGCTCTTGCGATGGCAATGCCCGCTGTCGCTCCGGCCCAGGATGCTGGCTCTCAAGGCACGTTCTCGCTGCCTGAAAACCCGGTGATCTTCGGCAAAAACGATCCCAACCATCGTACCGCCAAGGTCATTATTAACGGCGAAGTGATCACTGGTACCGATGTTGACCAGCGCGTTGCCTTGATCGTTGCTGCCAGTGGCGGCAAGATTGCGGCGGACGAATTGGAACGGCTGCGCATGCAGGTCCTGCGCAACCTGATGGACGAAACGCTTCAGATTCAGGAAGCCCGCTCGCAGGATATGGCAGTCAGCGAAGAGGAAGTTGAGCAATCCTATGCCAGGATCGCACAGCAGAACTTTGGTCAGGATCCCAAGGCGCTCGATGCCTATCTGGTCAAGATCGGCTCTTCGCCCACCTCGCTCAAGCGTCAGATTCGCGGTGAGCTTTCGTGGCAGCGGCTGCTGCGCCGCAACGTGACGCCCTATGTCAACGTGTCTGAAGACGAAGTGCGCGACGAAATGAAGCGCCAGGAAGAAGCGCGCGGCACCGAAGAATTCCGAGTCGGCGAAATCTTCCTGTCGGCCAACAGCGAAAACCGCGAAGCCGTGGCGCAAAATGCGGTGAAGATTGTTGAACAGCTGCAAAAGGGTGCCAGCTTTGTTGGTTATGCCCGCCAGTTTTCCGAAGCTTCAACCGCTTCGGTCGGTGGCGATCTGGGCTGGATTCGCGCTGGTGTGCTGCCGCCGGAACTCGATGCAGTAGTCAAGACTCTGGAGCCGGGCCAGATGGCGGGCCCAATCGAAGTGCGCGGCGGTTTCTCAATTGTTGTGCTGATCGACAAGCGTCAGGTACTGACCGCCGATCCGCGCGATGCAACGCTCAGCCTCAAGCAGATCTCGATCTCGTTCGCACCCGGCACAACTGAGGCACAGGCCACCGCCCGCGCCCAGGATTTTGCCGAAAAGATGAAAGCGGCCAAAGGCTGCGCGCAAGCCGATGCGGTCGCGGCATCACTCGGTGCCGAAGTGGTAACCAACGACCAGCTGAAGGCACGCGAATTGCCGGGTCCGCTTCAAACTCTGGTATTGGGCCTTTCGCCAGGCGAAACCACCCCGCCGTTCGGATCCATCAAGGACGGTGTCCGGGTGCTGATGCTGTGCGGCCGCGACGATCCCAAGGTCGCCGGCGGAGTGACCTTTGAAGAGGTTCAGACGCAGAAGGAAGACGAGCGGATCAACCGCCGCGCACAAGCCTATATGCGCGATCTTCGCCGCGATGCGGTGATCGATTACGGCAACTGAGTTCGGCGTGGACGGGGGGGCACCGCTCGCGGTTTCGCTGGGCGACCCGGCTGGCGTCGGCCCGGAACTGATCGCGGCGGCCTGGGCTGCGCGCGATACTGCGGAATTGCACCCATTCATCGTGATCGGCGGAGCCGAGGTGCTCAGTACCGCTGCCCGTCAACGCGGGTTGCAGGTGCCGGTGCGCGAAGTGTTCCATCCGGCAGAAGCGCTCGAATGGTTTGGTCAGGCCCTGCCGGTGCTGGCTGGCGCCGATGGTGAATATCGACCAGGCTCGCCCGACATTGCCGGGGCCGAACTTGCCTTAGCCAGCCTGACCGAAGCAACCCGACTGGCGGTGGCGGGTGAAGTCGATGGTCTTGTCACCGCCCCAATTGCCAAGGCGCGGCTGGCGGAGATCGGCTTTGGCCATCCCGGCCAGACCGAATTCGTTGCCCAAGCCTGCTCTTATGCACCAGGCGATGCAGTGATGATGCTAGCTGGGCCACAACTTCGGACGGTGCCGCTAACGGTTCATATCGCGCTTTCCGCCGTTCCTGGCGCGCTCACTTCCGCTTTGATTGAACGCAAGGCGCGGATCGTGGCGATGGCATTGACCCGCGATTTCGGGATCGAGCGCCCCCGCCTCGCCGTTGCAGGGCTCAATCCCCATGCCGGAGAAGAAGGCCGGATGGGCGACGAAGAAGCGCGGATCATCGCCCCCGCCATCGCCCACCTGCAGGCCGAAGGACTCGACGTGACCGGGCCGGTGCCGCCCGACGCGCTGTTCACCGCCCGGATGCGCGAAACCTATGATGCGGCGCTGTGCATGTATCATGATCAGGCGCTGATCCCGCTGAAGGCGCTCGATTTCGATTCCGGAGTCAACGTCACACTGGGCCTGCCGATTGTTCGTACCAGCCCCGACCACGGCACTGCTTTCGCCATCGCTGGAACCGGCAAGGCCGATCCCGGCGCAATGATCGCCGCGATCCGGATGGCCAGAGACTGCGCGGATCGACGGTACGGCCTGTTGGATGACTGAGCTCCCGCCCCTTCGCGAAGTCATTGCCCGCCATGGTCTGCAAGCCACCAAGGCGCTGGGGCAGAACTTTCTGCTCGACGAGCAACTGCTCGATCGCATCGCCAAGTTGCCCGGCAAGTTGCAAGGCCAGCAGGTGTTGGAGATCGGCCCCGGCCCAGGCGGATTGACCCGCGCCTTGCTGCGCGCCGGGGCGCAGGTCACCGCGATCGAGATGGACCGCCGCTGCCTGCCTGCTCTAGCCGAACTGGATGAGGCATTCCCCGGCCAGCTCCGCGTCATCGAAGGCGATGCCACCAAAGTCCCGCATGGGATCGAAGGCCCGTTCCACATCGTGGCCAACCTGCCCTACAATGTCGGCACCGCACTGTTCGTTGGTTGGCTGGGCGGTGAGGCATGGCCGCCGCAGTGGGCCAGTCTGACGCTGATGTTCCAGCAAGAAGTCGCACAACGGATCGTGGCCGAAACGGGCAGCGATGCCTATGGCAGGCTAGCGGTGCTGGCGCAGTGGCGTTCAAACGCCAAGATCGCGATGAAAGTTCACCGCAGCGCTTTCACCCCCCCTCCCAAGGTAATGAGCGCGGTGATCCACGTGACCCCAGCGAACATGCCGCAGGGTGTCTCGGCAAAGAAGTTGGAACGCCTGACCGAAGCCGCTTTCGGCCAGCGCCGCAAGATGCTGCGCCAAAGCCTGAAGGGCCTGCCCGGTGCGCTGGAAGCGCTGGAAAGGCTGGGAATTGATCCCCAGCGCCGGGCGGAAACGCTTAGCGTGGCGGAGTTTGTCAGCGTGGGACGAGAGCTGAGCTTGCATCACCCCTGATGTCCTATATTTAGCAGTCATGTCACTCTAATATTGCCGGGATGAGTAACTTTGGATCGTCTTTCTCGACGCGCTGTCTTGGCTGGCAGCGCAGCTTTGACCGCAACGACCACTTTGACGGCAAGTCCAGTGCTTGCGAAGTCCGTATCGAGGGCCGATCCGGCCCCAGGAATTGCGGCAGCAGTTTCCGAAAGTCTGGCAAAGAACGGCATCCCGGGGGCTGCGGTTGCCGTAGCCCGTTCCGGCGTACCGTTCCATGCAAAGGCGTTCGGTTTTGCCAATCTGGAAACTGCAACGCCGGTCGCACTGTCCACCGTCTTCCGGTACGGTTCGGTGACCAAGCAGTTCGCTGCCGCTGCAGCGATCAAACTGGCGGAGCAGGGCAAGCTTGATCTCAACGCACCAGTTTCCGATTTCCTTCCGGCGTTCAAGCCACTCAAGCCGTTCACTGTGCTGGAGCTGATGCACCAAACCGCAGGCCTGCACAGCGATGAGAGCGCAGTCACTCCTACCCAAGCAACAATCGCAAAAAGCCAGATCGAACTGGCCGCAGAAATCGCCAATCAGGCCAAGCCGTTCGACTTCGATCCGGGCACCGCGTGGCTCTACAGCAATGCCAACTACATCGTTCTGGGTGCCGTGATCGAAGCGGTCAGCAAGGCCTCGCTGGCTCAGGCAATGAAGTCGCTCGTGTTCACCCCACTTGGCCTGACCAGCATGGCCATGGATACACCGGACGAGGTGATCAAGGGTAGGGCATCAGGTTACTCGCAGACCGGCAACGCCGCCGCCCCCTTTGCCAATGCGCCCTATGTAGACCCCTCGCAGGCCGGGGGCGCGGGGGCAATGCGCGGAACCGTCATCGATCTGGTGCGTTGGCATGAGGGACTGCTGTCAGGAAAGTTATTCGGCCGTACCAGCGTCGAACTGATGATTGCCCCGGGTAAGCTGCGTGACGGGCGCTTGTCGGGCGCGAACCGCCATTCGCCAGATGACGTGCACTACGGGGAAACGCAATACGCCAGCGGACTGCTGGTCACCGGGCCGGGCGATGCCAGTCCGTCTATCCTTCACTATGGCTCGTTCTACGGCTTTTGTGCGATGGTACAAACCTTTGTTCGGCAAGACGTGACCATTGCAGCACTGTGCAACACCGATTTAGGCCCAGACGTGCCGTTCAGAGGCATCCGCAAGGCAGTATTGGCAAAATTCGGTAACTAGGGCACTTTACGGCCATTCCGGTTAGCCGCGCGGAAACGCACAGCGTGCCGAGTTTGTGAGCGTGGCGCCGGTTTTACCAGCCTAGTTCCTCCCCCAAAGCGGTAGGGTGACCTTCCGCAGAGTGGGGAGGGGTACAGTACATCGAAAGCACAGGAGAACCCGCAGGTCTCCCTCCACCTTGCTTCGCATGGCCCCCTCCCCGCATCGGTGAAGGATAGTTTAGCCCTTCTTCACCTGCCGCCACGCGTGCAGCAGCGGCTCGGTATAGCCGCTGGGCTGGCTGACACCCTTGAACACCAGATCGAGCGCCGCGCGGAAGGCCGGGGCGTCTTCGTTGCCGACCAGCGGCACATAGGCCGGATCGCCCGCGTTCTGGGCGTCAACCTTGGCCGCCATCCGGCGCAGGCTGTCCATGATCTGATCGCGGGTCGCAACCCCGTGGAGCAGCCAGTTGGCCATATGCTGCGAAGATATCCGCAAGGTAGCGCGGTCTTCCATCAGACCGACGTCGTGGAAGTCCGGCACTTTGGAGCAGCCAACCCCGGCGTCAATCCAGCGTACCACATAGCCGAGCAGCCCTTGCGCGTTGTTGTCGAGCTCTTCGCGCACTTCGGTTTCGGACCAGTTGACCCCATCGGCCAGCGGCACGGTCAGCAGCGGCTCCAGACCCGGCGTGGGTTGTCCAGCCAGTTCGCGCTGGACGGCGAAGACATCCACTGCGTGGTAATGCATCGCGTGGAGTGTCGCGGCGGTCGGTGACGGGACCCAGGCCGTGTTGGCCCCGGCCTTGGGGTGGCCGATCTTCTGAACCATCATGTCGCCCATCAGGTCCGGCGCGGCCCACATGCCTTTGCCGATCTGGGCCTTACCCGAAAGCCCACAGGCGAGCCCGATCTGAACATTGCGCGCTTCATAGGCGGCGATCCAGCCAGTGGATTTCATCGCGCCCTTGCGGATCATCGCCCCGGCCCGCATCGAGGTGTGAATCTCGTCCCCGGTCCGATCGAGAAAGCCGGTGTTGATGAACACGATCCGATTCCGAACAGCGTGGATGCACGCGGCCAGGTTGGCCGAAGTGCGGCGTTCCTCGTCCATCACGCCGACCTTGATCGTGTGCCGCGGCAGGCCCAGCAGGTCTTCAACCGCATCGAACAGGTCATTGGTAAAGCCGCACTCTTCCGGCCCATGCATCTTGGGCTTGACGATGTAGATTGAGCCGCAGCGGCTGTTGGCATATGTGCCTAGTCCGGCCAGGCCGAGCGCGCCAATCGCACTGGTCAGCACCGCATCCATGATCCCTTCGGGGATCTCACTGCCATCGGCCAGAAGGATCGCCGGGTTAGTCATCAAGTGACCGACATTGCGCACGAACAGCAGGCTGCGCCCGGGTAGCACCAGATCGCCCCAGTGGCGGTCAGGATTCAGCGTCCGGGTCAGGGTCTTGCCGCCCTTTTCGAAGCTTTCTGACAGGTCGCCGCGGATCACGCCAAGCCAGTTGGAATAGGCCAGCAGCTTGTCTTCAGCATCGACCGCCGCAACCGAATCTTCCAGATCACAGATCGTGGTCAGCGCGCTTTCCAAGAGCACGTCAGCGATGCCAAGCGGATCGGTAGCGCCAACCGGATGGCTCCGATCGATCACAACTTCGATATGCAAGCCATTGTTACGGAACAGGTATCCGCCCTCACGCTGGGCCACCAAATATTCACTCGTCCCGCCTTCCAGCGCGGCCTGCCAGCCGGGGATGGCGCTATCGAGGAACGCGCGGACGGCCTTGATCACCGCATCGCCGCGGACCTGATCATAGCCGCCGGGCCGGGCCGGCGCAGCATCAAGCGCGTCGGTGCCGTAATAGGCGTCATAGAGGCTGCCCCAGCGGGCATTGGCGGCATTGAGCAAGAACCGCGCATTGAGCACTGGTACCACCAGCTGCGGCCCGGCCATCGTCGCGATTTCTGCATCGACGTTCTGGGTGCCGATCTGGAACGGCGCAGGTTCGGGAACGAGGTAGCCGATTTCGCGCAGGAAGGTCTGGTATTCAACCTGATCGATCGGTTTTCCGGCGCGGGCGACATGCCAGGCATCAATCTGCGCCTGCAAATCATCGCGCTTGGCCAGCAGCGCGCGATTGATCGGTACAAACCGGCCCAGCAGATTGGCGAAGCCGGTCCAGAACGCAGCAGCATCCTTGCCCAGCGGAGCGAGAACTTCGCTTTCAACAAATGCAGCCAGTGCGGCATCGACCTGCAGGCCGGCCTTCTCAACCCGATCGCTCATGAAACCTCATACCTTGGTTGCGGCAACGCTCCGCGCAGCCGGTTGGACTTTCATCGATTCCGGGGAGGAATGCCAGCGCCTATGCCGCAGCTGCGAAGCGAAGGCAACGCGATTTGCGCGCGGGGGTTGGAAGGCCCTCTGCGCTCGGCTAGAGAGGTTTCAGATGCAAGCATTTTCGCCCTCAGAAGCCGCGCTGCTCAACGCCGTTGATGCCGCGCCGATGCTGGAACAGGTCCAGGCTTGGAGCGCGATCAACACCGGCACCGGCAACATGGCGGGGCTAGCTAAACAGGCGGCAGAACTGGCTGATGCCTTTGCCGCCTTGCCCGGTGAAATAGCGCTGGAAGAACCTGCAGCAGTCGCGGCGATCTCTGCGAGTGGAGCCGAATTCCCGGTCGAATACGGCAAGCATCTGGTGTTGCGGGTGCGCCCTGAAGCGGGGCGGCGGTTCTTGCTGACCGGGCACATGGACACCGTGTTCCCAGCCAGCCATCCCTTCCAGCAACAGACCTGGCTCGATGAAGTCACGCTCAATGGCCCTGGCACCGCTGACATGAAGGGCGGGATCGCGGTTATCCTGGCGGCGCTAAAAGCGTTTGAGACCAGCGATGCAGCCGCTCAAACCGGCTATGACGTGCTGATCAACGCCGATGAAGAAACCGGCAGCCTGTCCTCTGCCCCGCTCATCGCCCAGCTGGCCCAAGGCAAAGCCGCTGCACTGACCTATGAACCCTCCGCCCTGCCCGATGGCACGTTGGCGGGTGCTCGCGCGGGCAGCGGAAACTGGAGCCTGACCGTGCGTGGGCGCTCTGCCCACGCTGGGCGCAATCCCGACGATGGGCGCAATGCACTGGTCGCCGCAGCCGCTCTGGCACTGGGTCTCAAGGCGCTTCACCGCGATGGCCTGTCGGTCAATCCAGCCAAGATCGACGGCGGCAGCGCCAACAATGTCGTGCCAGACCTCGCCGTGCTGCGTTTCAACGTTCGCCCGCGCGAAGCAGCGATGGCCGACCTGTTCGCCGCCGAACTGGCAGCGCTGATCGCCCGGATCGAGGCGGAGCATGACGTTTCCGTCCACACCCACGGCGGGATCAGCCGCCCGCCCAAGGTACTCGATGCACGCGCCGAAAAACTGTTCGGGATCGTCGAGGAATGCAGCGCGCTGCTTGGCGCGCCAATCACTCGGATTGCTTCGGGCGGGGTGTGCGATGGCAACAACATCGCAGCCTGCGGCGTTCCGGTGGTCGATACCATGGGCGTGCGCGGCGGGGCGATCCATTCACCCGACGAGTTCATGATCGTCCCCTCACTCGAAGAACGCGCGAAACTGTCCGCGTTGGTTCTGCACCGCCTTGCCATTGGAGCACCGCTTTGAATTTCGTGATCCGCGCCGCCAATCCCGATGATCTGCAGCACATCTATGAGATGGCCAAGCGCACCGGGGGCGGCTTCACCAACCTGCCGCCCGACCGCAAGGCGCTGACCGCCAAGCTCGACAAATCCTATGCCGGGTTCACACGCGAAGGTGATGATGTCGGTGATGATCTGTTCTTCTTCGTGCTGGAAAACACCGATACCGGCGAAGTGCGCGGGACCTGCCAGATCTTTTCAGCGGTAGGGCTCAAATGGCCGTTCTATTCCTATCGGATCGGCGCGCTGACCCAACACAGCGAAGAATTGGGTCGCACTTTCCGGGCAGATATCCTGAACTTGTCGACCGATCTTGAAGGCGCTTCGGAAGTGGGCGGGCTGTTCCTGCATCCGGGCGAGCGTGCTGGCGGGCTGGGTATGCTGATTGCCCGCAGCCGCTATCTGTTCATCAAAGGGCACCGCAATCGGTTTGCCGATCGCTGTCTGGCTGAACTGCGCGGGGTGATCGACGAAGCGGGCGGATCGCCGTTCTGGGATGGGGTTGCAGGCCGCTTTTTCGGAATGAACTTTCAGGACGCCGATGAATTCAATGCCAAGTTCGGCAACCAGTTCATCGCCGATCTGATGCCAAAGCACCCGGTCTATATCGCCATGCTGTCCGAAGCCGCGCGGCATGTGATCGGCTTGCCCCATCCGACCGGCCGGGCCGCAATGCGGATGCTCGAAAACGAGGGCTTTGCCTGGGAGAACTACATCGACATTTTTGATGGCGGTCCGACCATGACCGTGCGCACCGATCAGATCCGCTCGGTCCGCGAGGCTGCCGATGCCGTGGTCGTGGCAATCGACGAAAAGCTGGGCGAGCACATGGGCGGCGACAAGCAACTGGTTGCCCACGGCAAGTTCGCCGATTTCCGTTGCGCCTATGGCTGGAGCGAAGCCCGCGACGGCGGCGTGGCGCTTGATCCCAAATGCGCCCGCCTGCTCGGGGTCGAGCCGGGCCAGACCATCACCCACGTAGCGCGGTGGTGAACTATGCCTGTCCGTGAAATCAACTTCGACGGAATCATTGGCCCGTCACACAATTACGCCGGACTAAGCCTCGGCAACCTTGCCTCGTCCAGCCATGCCGGAGACGTCTCGCACCCCCGCGCCGCAGCGCTGCAGGGTCTGGCCAAGATGCGGCACAATCTGGCGCTGGGACTGGCGCAAGGTTTTTTGCTGCCCCTACCCCGTCCCAAAGGCGCGTTTTTAAGCGCAATCGGTGCTGATGGAACCGAAAACCCCCGGCTGACCGCGGCAGCATGGTCGGCCAGCTCGATGTGGACGGCCAACGCCGCCACCGTCTCGCCGGCCGCTGATACCGCCGATGGCCGCTGCCACCTTACTGCCGCCAATCTGGTGACCATGCCGCACCGCAGCCAGGAGTGGCCCGACACCGTCAAGCAGCTGCGGCTGGCCTTTGCCAATTTTGCCAGCTTTGCTGTCCACGATGCCGTCCCGCCTTGCTTTGGCGATGAGGGCGCAGCCAACCATATGCGGATGGGCACGAGCCACGACACGCCGGGGCTGGAGATCTTCGTTTATGGAACCAGCGGCGGCGCGTTCCCCGCGCGCCAGCACGAACAGGCCAGCCGTGCGGTCGCGCGCCTGCATGGGCTCGATCCAGCGCGCACGCTGTTCGTCGAACAGAACCCCGAGGCAATCGCAGCTGGGGCGTTCCATAATGATGTGGTCGCTGTCGCCAATGAGCGGGTATTGTTCACCCACGAGCAGGCCTTTGCGGACCCGGAAGGCACCTATGCCGCCATCCGCGCTGCTCTGCCCGATGCCGAGATTGTAGTCGTGCCAGCCGCTGCGGTGAGCCTGGCCGACGCGATCAAGTCGTACCTGTTCAACGCTCAGTTGTTGACACTGCCCAGCGGTGAGATGGCGCTGGTTATCCCCAGCGAGGCGTGGGAGCACCCTCGGGTCCGCGCCTGGCTCGATGCCATGCTCGCCAGCAATGGCCCGATCCGGCGCGTGCTGCCGGTCGATGTTCGCCAGTCGATGGCCAACGGCGGCGGTCCGGCCTGCCTGCGGCTGCGAGTGGTGGCCGATCCGGATACAGTCGATCCGCGTTTTCTTCTCGACGACCCGAAGGCGGCAAAGATCGAGACTGTGATTGCCGCGCATTGGCCCGAAGCAATCGCCTTGGCCGATGTTGGAACACCTGAACTTGCCGGAAAGGTGATCGCCGCACGGTTAGCTCTGCTGAACGCGCTGGACTTGTCCGAACTGGCTTGATCCGTGTCTCTTGTCGGGACGCCTTACACTCGCCCGCACCTTAACCACCACCTTGCGCACAAATCCTGAACTGGCATGATGATTGCGTTGAGAGTCGTTAAGGATTCGAGGACCAGAATGTTCAAGAAGATTAGCCGGCTGTTTGTGATCAAGACCCCGGTCGAAGCCTATCTGATCATCTATGCCTTGGCCTTGGGCGCGGTTGAGCGCGGGTCGATTTATCTGACGAAGTTCCCCGGTTTCGGCGGCAAGTTGCTGTTCCTTGCCTGCACCGGTGCCGTGTTTATGGCCGGAGGCAAGATCCTCGACTGCCTGAAACACGAAAAACGCATTCAGGAAAATCCCGAAACGGTGTTTTAATGCGGTGAGCGCCCCAGACCTGTCGTGATTTTCGTCAGGCCGGAGCGAGAATAGCGGTACGCGAGAACCGGAGCGGAGCGACCATTTGGGTCGTGAGCACCGGAAGCGCAGCGGACTGCTGTTCGCAGCCCGGCATGGCGTAAATCACGACAGGTCTGAGTGGGGGTTTCTGTTGCTACGTACCCCCGGACGCCCGGAATCCGTTCTGTTGCCCGGTCGGCCCAACCGCGCTTTAGCTTTGTAAATTCAGGCCGTTAGGCCGTCACATTACGCCGCGAGAGCGAGTGCTTCGTTGTCGTTGGCACTTGTGTGTTTTAAGCCTTTGACGGGTTACTCAGCCCGGGCGAAAACTGCGTTTTTCAACACACGTCGATCCTAGTTCGGCCCCATCAGCACCTCTGCGACAACAGAGCCCTTGCCCAAAGCAAGGTGGTGATGGTGGAGCCGCCGGGTACCGCCCCCGGGTCCGCTGTGCCTATTGCACGCAACAATTTATCGCCATAGCCGGGCGAACCCGGCAGGAACCAATATAGGCTGAAATGGATAAATGAAAAGGGCGGAAGCTGCAGTGCAGCCCCCGCCCCGGAATTTTCATCGCTATATCCGCTACTTCTTCAGCGAATCCCGGATTTCGGTGAGCAGATCGACTTCGCTCGGTCCGGCCGGTGCTTCGGCGGGCTTCGGCATGATCTTGTTGGCCTGACGTACGATCATGAAGATCACGAAAGCCAGGATCAGGAAGTTGATCACCGCCGTGATGAAACTGCCGTAGGCCAGCACGTTGGCGCCGGCTTCCTTGGCGGCGGCCAGAGTGGCGCCTTCGGGTGCAGCGCCGCTCAACACGATATATTTGCTGCTGAAATCGGTATCGCCGACAACCGCCGCGATCACCGGCATGATCACATCGTCGGTCAGCGACGAGACGATCTTGCCGAAACCGGCTCCGATAATCACCCCGACTGCCAGATCGAGCACGTTACCGCGCGCGATAAAGGTCTTGAATTCATTAAGCATCTCGATTCTCCCCTGGTGCAACCCACCGAGTGGGCGGAAACTGCCATGGACTTGCCAGCGGGGCAACCGCCCTTGTCCGGTTTCGCTTGAACTGGCCGGGGGGCAACCTACATTGTCTCGGCCCGCAACTGGCGGGTGACAGGAAGGATTCTTGCCCATGCCCGCTTCGTTTGACCGCTTTGGCACATTTGGCCGATTTGCGCTGGTTTCCGTCGCTGCTGCGTCTGTCGCTGGCTGCGGGATCAATTCGGTCCCTTCGGCTGAGGAAGCCGCAAAGGCCAAGTGGGCCGACGTTCAGGCCGCTTTTCAGGAACGCGCCAACCTTATCCCCAACCTGGCCGCTGTCGCCAAGGGCGCTGCTGATCAGGAAAAGGGCATCCTGACCGGCGTGATGGAAGCCCGCGCCAAAGCGACCAGCATCCAGCTCAGCGCCGATGATTTGAACGATCCGGCCAAGATGAAGGCGTTTCAAGACGCGCAGAACCAGTTTTCGGGCACGATCGGCGGATTCGGGCGACTACTCGCCAATGTCGAGGCCTATCCCAACCTCAAGTCGATCGAGAACTACCAGATGCTGCAAAGCCAACTGGAAGGATCGGAAAACCGCATCCGCATTTCGATCCGCGATTATAACGAAGCGGTGCGGGTTTATAACACCACGATCCGGACCTTCCCCGATATCATCGGCGCCAAGGTGATCCACGGCGCGCAGCCGATGGTTCCCTATCAGGCCAGCACCCCGGGCGCCGAAGTGGCCCCCAGCCTTGAAGGAAAGCTCTGAAAGGGGGCCAGCCGATGCTCGGCCATCCCGGGCAGAACCCGATCGACAACCCTGAAGGCCCCGGCCGGATGATCGCCATAGCCGCCGCTGTGTTGCTGACACTGGGCGGCGGCTATTACGCGTGGTTCGGTGGGACAATGCCAGATCTACCGGCGCTGACCTTTGCCTCGACGGAGTTGGAGGCAGGTTCGGCGCAGGCCGATCAAGCGTCCGCAGCGCCAGTTGCAATCAAGCGCCTGCATACAATCGAGCCGCGCGCAACCTATGTGATCGATGGTGCGCGGGTCTTTTCCAAGCAAGGGATAATCGATCTCAATGCGCGATTGGCCGAGCTTAACGTCTCTGCCGGTCCGCAAGTGGTGGTGATGACCGTGCCCGATCTGGGCGGCGCGCAGATTGGCGATTATGCGCTGCGGATCGTCAAGCAATGGGGGATCGGCGATGCCGATCGCAAAGACGGCGTCCTGCTGTTGATCGCCCCCAATCAGCGCAAGGTGCGGATCGAAGTGGGCGCAGGTTTGACCGCTGTGCTGAGCGATGCGGAAGCCAAACGGATTATCGAAGACGAAATGATGCCGCATTTCCGTGCCGGAAATGTTGACGCAGCAGCGGTCGCTGGGGCCGATGCGCTCAGCGCTGTGTTGCGCACCCAACCAACCATCGGGAAGGACTGATCCACCATGGCCCTGTTGCGCCAGGTTTTGATCCTGTTGTTCGCCGCCTTGCTGGTGCCTGGCGCAGCCATGGCCCAGACGTTTCCAAAACTGACCGGCCCGGTGGTCGATCAGGCAGAGGTCCTGCCACCCGAAGCCGAAGCGCGGATCAGCCAGAAGCTGATTGCGTTAAAGGCGCAGTCGCAGCGACAGGTTACGGTAGTTACGCTGGCCAGCCTCGAAGGCTATGAAATTGCCGACTATGGCAACAGACTGCTGCGTCATTGGCAGCTGGGTGACAAGGAACGCAATGACGGCGCGATCCTGATCGTGGTGCCAAGCGAGCGAAAGTTGCGGATTGAAGTTGGTTACGGCCTTGAGCCTGTGCTGACCGACGGGCTTTCGTTCCTGATCATCAACCGTCAGATCGTCCCCAGATTCAAGGCTGGCGATATGCCGGGCGGGATTGAGGCTGGAACCGACGCCATCATCCAACAGCTGACCTTGCCTGCTGATCAAGCCCAGCAGATTGCGGCTGAAGCCAATACCAAGCCAACGGCTGAAGGAGTTCCGTTTGGCGTAGTGATTTGGCTTATCATCTTCTTCCTGTTCTTCGTCTTGCCGCTTATGCGGCGTCTTGGCGGTGGTAGACGTTATCGCCGTGACAGCGGGATCGGCTCTGTGATCGTTTGGGAAGTGCTGAGCGCAGCGGCCCGCAGTGCCGGTTCTGGTGGCGGCGGTGGCGGCTGGGGCGGCGGCGGCGGGGGTTGGAGCGGCGGCGGCGGAAGCGGCGGCGGCGGCGGCGCTTCGGGGAGCTGGTAACAGATGCAGATGATCCATCAACCTATTCACCTGAGTGAGGCCGATCACCTTGCGGTCAGTTCGGCTGTGGCCGCAGCCGAAGCGCAAAGCGCGGGCGAGATCGTGACGATCATCGCGGGCGAGAGCAATTCGTTCCACGACGTTGCACTGTTGTGGTCGGCCTTGATTGCCTTTTTGGCCCTCACCGTGTTGACGCTGTTCCCGGGCTTCTACCTGGCAAAAATCGACTGGCTGCTAGGAAACTGGGCCAGCGAATGGTCTGCACAGCACGTTCTCGCGCTTGGGCTGTTTGCCGCAACCGCCAAGTTCCTCGCGATGTGGCTGCTGCTGCTGTGGAAGCCGCTCCGTCTCGCACTGGTCCCTGCCCCGCTCAAGCACGCGCGGGTCCGTGACCGGGCAGTGCGCTATTTCAAGGTCGGTGCCGAACGCCGGACCCACGGCCGCACCGGGATACTGATTTACCTCAGCCTCGCCGAACACCGCGCTGAGATTGTCGCTGACGCTGCAATCGCTGAGAAGGTCGCACCCGAGGTCTGGGGTGATGCCATGGCAGCCCTGATCGCAGAGATCCGCGCAGGCCGCCCCGGCGCGGGCATGGTCGCCGCCGTAGAGCAGGTTGGTGCCGTATTGGCCAAGCACTTCCCCCGCGCCGACGATGACAAGAATGAACTGCCTGACCGGCTGATTGAGCTTTAGGCAATGAGCAAAGAACCGGAACAAGTCGTCTGGCAGGGCAAATTCATCACCGCCAAAGTCCAGGGCAAGTGGGAATATGTTTCGCGTGCCCGCGGGATCAAAGCGGCCGTGATCCTCGCGATTGATGACGCGGACCACGTGCTGCTGGTCGAGCAGTTTCGCGTCCCCCTTGGCAAGGCCTGTCTAGAACTGCCTGCCGGCCTGATCGGCGACGATGACAGCGCGCCGGGCGAAGACGCCGCTACCGCTGCCGTTCGCGAACTGGAGGAAGAGACCGGCTACACCGCCAAACGGATGGAACTGATCGGCGAATTTTACTCTTCCCCCGGAATGGTCAGCGAAAGTTTCACCCTGCTGCGCGCACATGACCTCAGTCAGATCGGCCCGGGCGGTGGGACCGATGGAGAGGACATTACCGTCCACCGCGTCGCGCTATCCGACTTGCACAATTTCATCGAATCCGCGCGCAAACGCGGTTTGGGGATTGACGTTCGGCTGCTGATGCTGCTGGCTCCGGGAATAGTGGGAGGACGCTGAGAATGGCAGGACGTGTTGCGGGCAAGAAGGCCCTGATTACCGGTGCGGCGCAGGGA
>JAGNTK010000103.1 GCA_017987575.1 Novosphingobium sp.
TTGACGCCGATGATGAGATTGAGAGCGCGGCGCAGATGTCGATCGCGGAAATCTTTACGCAGTTTGGCGAGCCCTATTTCCGCGATGGTGAGCGGCGCGTGATTGCACGGTTGATGGATGAACCCGGTACAAAACGGGTGATCGCCACCGGTGGCGGTGCCTTCGTCAATCCTGAGACGCGCGCGTTGATCCTGCAGAAAGCCATCACCGTTTGGCTGGACAGCGATCTTGACGTACTGCTGGATCGGGTCGGTCGCAAAAACACCCGGCCCCTGCTGCAAAACGGCGATCCGCGCGAAATACTGGGCCGACTGAAGGCGGAACGCGAACCGGCCTATGCCGAAGCACCTATCCATGTGAAAAGCAGTGCTGGCCCGCAAGGCCGCACCGTCGCGCTAGTCCTGAAAGGAATTGCCGAGTGGCTGTGATCCCGGTCAACATTGCCGGTGCCCCTTATGAAGTGCGGATCGGCACCGGACTGCTGGCCAATCTGGCCGACGAATGCGGCGCTCTGCTGCGAAAAAAGCCTGTGCCGATCATCACTGACACCCAGGTCCATGCCGCATGGGGCGCGGCGGTAGAGGAATCGCTTAGCCAAGGCGGGCACGAGGCCGTCTGGCGGATTTTGCCTGCAGGAGAGAGCAGCAAGAGCTGGGAACAGCTCGCCGCCACCGTCGATTGGCTGTTGGCGCAAGAAGTAGAGCGCGGCGATGCCATTCTCGCGCTGGGCGGCGGGGTAATCGGCGATCTGACCGGGTTTGCCGCCAGCATCCTGAAGCGCGGCTGCAAATTCATTCAATTGCCAACCACGCTGCTGGCGCAGGTCGATTCAAGCGTCGGCGGAAAAACCGCGATCAATACTCCGGCGGGCAAAAATCTGGTTGGTGCGTTCCATCAACCCTCGCTGGTTCTGGCCGATCTGGCCGTGCTCGATACCCTGCCCCAGCGCGAGTTGAAGGCGGGGTACGCCGAAGTCGTAAAATACGGCCTGCTGGGCGATGCGGATTTCTTCGGCTGGTGTCAGGCCAACGGCGCGGCACTGCTGGTGGGCGATGCTGCCTTGCGCGAATTTGCCGTGGCCCATTCGGTCGCCGCCAAGGCCCGGATTGTGCAAGCAGACGAGAAGGAAACGCTGGGCCTGCGGGCGCTACTGAATCTGGGGCATACCTTTGGCCACGCATTGGAAGCGCAGACCGGGTTTGGCGCGCGGTTGCTCCACGGCGAAGGCGTCGCGCTCGGCATGGTTCTCGCCGCGCGGTTTTCGGCAGCGCGGGGATTGCTGGCGGTGGATGCTGCCGAGCAGGTTGCGCGCCACTTTACCGCCGTCGGCATGGCCAGCGAGATCGCCAGTCTGGGCCTCAATTGCAGCGGTGCCGATCTGACCGCGCATATGCTCCACGATAAGAAGATGGATGCAGGCACGCTGCCATTTGTGCTGCTCAACGGCATTGGCGCGGCATTTTTGGCCAAGGACGTTGCCTTGGATGATGTCTCTGCATTTCTGGATCGGGAGTTGCAGCGTCAGGCATGAGCCGCTAGCCCGTTGCAAGTGATACTACTTGGGGATTCCAATGACCGCAGCCGAAGCCACGCCCGAATGGGACGAAGTGACCGACAAGGCATTTCTGGGTCACCCCAAGGGCCTCGGCTACCTCGCCTTTGTTGAGGGGTGTGAGCGGTTTTCGTATTATTCGATGCAGACGTTGCTGGTCCTTTACATGACCAAGTATCTGCTGCTGCCTGCGAATATGAGCGGCGTGGTGGGGCTGCAATGGCTGCAAGGCGCGGCCTATGGCGGCAAGGAAGGCCAGCCGCTCGCTTCGGCAATCTATGGCGATTATTCCAGTCTGGTTTACCTGACCCCGATTGTCGGCGGCCTGATTGCAGACCGCTGGCTGGGTCGCCGCGCCACTTTGCTGGCGGGTGCGATCGTGATGGCAATCGGCCACTTCCTGATGGCCTTCGAAGGCCTGTTCCTGTTCGCACTGCTTTCGCTGATCGTCGGGGTCGGCCTGTTCAAGGGCAATATCGCCAGCCAGGTTGGCGAGCTGTACAGCCCCAAGGACCTGCGCCGGGCCATGGCGTTCCAGATCTTCTACATCGCGATCAACGTTAGCGTGATCATCGCGCCTTTGATCTCGGGCACCTTGGGTGAGAAAGTCGGTTGGCATTATGGCTTTGGCACCGCGGGCGTGGTGATGGTCGCCGGGCTGCTGCTCTATATCAAGGCCGGGCCATGGCTGCCCAAAGAGAACCGGGCTGCGGACAAGGCCGCATCATCAGCCGGGACCAATCTTCCCATACTGCTGGCAACAGCAGCGGTAGTTGTCGTCGTGCTGCGCTTGCTGGCCCCGTCGGTTCCAGCCATCGATGCCGCCGGGATTTCCGGGCAGGTCGGCCTTGGGGTGGCGGTGGGACTGTTGGCGTCGGTCGTACCGACTGATCGTCCCCGCCTGCTCGCCTTGCTGCTGCTGATCCCCATTCTCGCGCTGGCGATGCTGACCAATCAGCAGATTTTCAACGCCTATCTGGTCTGGGCCGATGAGCAGTTCCAGCTGACCTTCTTTGGGGTGACGCTGCCCACCAGTTACATGATCACGATTGACGCCGCGCTCAGCTTTGCGATGCTCGCGGCGGTTGCCCTGTTCTGGAAATGGCGCAGCGATAAAGGCGCGTGGGAACCCGATGAGATCGGCAAGATGATCATCGGCAGCTTCTTTGTGATCGCGGGCGGACTGTGCCTGTGGTTCGCCGCGCTGACCCAGGGTTCGGGCAAGATCGGGCTGTTCTGGCCGGTGATGTTTCACCTGTTCAACTCGATCGGGTTCAGCCACATCATGCCGGTCAGTCTGGCGCTGTTCACCAAGGTTGCGCCCAAGGCGATCCTGGCAACGGTGGTCGGGATCTATTACCTGACCTTCTTCACCGCCAACAAGACTGTCGGGATCGTTGGCGGCTGGTATTCAACCATGGATACGCCCAGCTTCTGGCTGCTCCATGTCGGCACGGCTGCAGCCGGATTGGTCGGGTTCGTCGCGTTCAAGGCGCTGATCGGCAAGCGGCTGGAACAGGAAGCCTAGAACTAATTTCCTCTGAGTTCTCGTCATTGCGAGCGCAGCGAAGCAATCCAGCGCGGCTTATGCGGCTCTGGATTGCTTCGCTGCGCTCGCAATGACGAAGTTTTGGGAACTGACATAGGCCGCAGCTAACCGAAAATCGCGATCGATTGCATGCCCACCGCAACCGCCTCGCCGCGGGTGTTCCAGATCGCCATGTCCTGGCTGGAGCAGCCCTTCTCGGCATAGTTGCCCTTGGCCTGCAGCAGATACCAGCCGTCGTCGGTTTCGGGCAGCGGGGTCAGCAGGTTGATCAGCCAGGTCATCGAACTGATCGGCGCCGGGCCGGTCAGTGGCATGACTCCCGGCGGCAGCGCGTCGCCCAGCAGGATCATGGCAACCATCGGATCGAGCCCGGCGGTATCGCGCAGCCGTTCCCACCAGAGGATCTCCGGCACTTTCACATCGCCGCGCGGCTGCGCAAAGCGGCGTTCGAAATTGGGGGCAAAGCTCGGCCCGGCCTTCTCCGGCAGCGGACTGGCCTGATCAAGCGGGACGGCATAGTCCGGCATCGGCACCTGGTGCAGATGCAAAGTGCTCGCCTCAACCGCGCCCATGAACACGAAGGTTGCGGTCAAGCCAACCCCGGCCTCATTGACAACCTCGGCGCTGATCCAGCTGGCATTGCGCCCGCGCCGCAGCAGCTTGGCCCGCACTTCGACTTCGCCCGCCAGCGGCCCGACGAAGTTGACCGTGGCCGAACGCAGCGGCGGCAGATCATCGACCAATTGCTGCGCCGCAACCAGCGCCAGTGCAGCCGACAACCCGCCATAGCTGGTGCGCCCCTGCATCCAGTCAGCCGGGATAGTGGCGGCAAAACCACCGTCGATGGGCCGCGCGGCGGCAAGGATTTGGGGAAGGCTCATGCCACTTTCCATTGACGTAAACGGAAACCGGGTCAATCCTCAAGAGCCTATCTTGCCTGGATTGATGGGCCGTGACGGAGCCGATTTTGGCCGAGTGCAAGGATCGAGGAGAGAACCATGTCGTCGCATAGTGATCGACGAGAGACGCCGCAATCGGCCAAAAGGGGCCCGCCGCTTCGCGGTTGGCGTAGGAAGCCCCTCGGTCTGCGTTGCCTTGATTGGACGGGCCACCAGCCCGCCCTGCACAAGGCTCCTTGCCGAGAAGCTTCCTACGCCAATCACGGCGCATCGACCCAGGCAGGATAGGCTCTATCATGACAAAGTTCATCGACCTTTCGATCCCGATCACCACCAAGGTGGTGTCCGACCCGCCCGTCATGCTGCCGCAGATCAGCTACACCGATCACAGCGAGACCTGGGCCCAGATCGCGCTGTTCTTCCCCGGCCTGACCAAGGAAGACCTGCCCGATGGCGAAGGTTGGGCGGTCGAGACGCTAACGCTGTCGACCCACAACGGCACCCACATGGACGCGCCGTGGCACTATCACTCGACCACAAATGACGGCACCCGCCCCGCCCCGACGATCGACGAGGCCCCGCTCGACCGGTTCTTCCGCCCAGGCGTGAAGCTCGATTTCAGCGCGCTCCCCCACGGCACCGTGGTCAGCGCGGCGCAGGTTGAGGCGGAGCTGGCGCGGATCGGGCATGAACTGCAGCCGCTCGACATCGTGCTGATCCAGTCAGGCGCGATTTACGGAACGGACAACTTCACCGATCAAGGTGTCGGCCTCGGCGCCGAAGCCACCCTGTGGCTGACCGAACGCGGCGTCGAGGTAGTCGGCACCGATGCGTGGAGCTGGGACGCGCCGTTCAGCCACACGGCCAAGCGTTGGGCCGAAACCCGCGACCCCAGCATCATTTGGGAAGGCCACAAGGCCGGCCGCGTGCGCCCCTATTGGCAGATCGAAAAGCTGATGAACCTGGCCGCGCTTCCGGCGCACCGGTTCACCGTCAGCTGTTTCCCCGTCAAGATAGAAGGTGCAAGTGCAGGCTGGATTCGGGCGGTGGCGTTGGTGGACTGACGGCCCGCAAGCCTAAGGATTTGCGATGAGCCGTTACCCCTTTGTGTCTCTTGATCGCGCGTTCGCGCTGGCCCGGATTATGACCGCCGTGTTCTTCATGGCCCATGCCGGGGTGCGGATTGTTAACGGCTCGATTCCGCAGTTTGGTCAATTCATGGAAGCCTTGGGCTTCCCCAGTGGGACGGTGGTTGTCTGGATTATCACATTGGCCGAGTTGATCTGCGGATCGTTGCTGATCGTGGGCCGGCATATCCGTTTGGCCACCGTGCCTTTGGGCGCGATTGTCGCAGGCGGGATCGTGCTGATCCACGCCCGGCTGGGTTGGTTTGTGGGCGAACACGGGACCGGGGGAAGCGAATACAGCGTCGCTCTGCTGGTCCTGCTGCTGCTGATCGCCGCGCAGGACCGTGCAAAGGACTGAAGCGGGCCTACTCCAGCTCCAGAATTACCGCATCGACAGCCAGGCTGTCACCCGCCTTGGCATTGACCGCCTTCACCGTCGCGGACTTTTCAGCGCGGAGGATGTTTTCCATCTTCATCGCTTCAACCACCGCCAGCGGCTGACCCGCCTCAACCTTGTCGCCCACTGCAACGCTCAGCGAAACCAGCAGCCCCGGCATCGGGCAGATCAGGAACCGTGACAGGTCTGGCGGGACCTTTTCGATCATGTGGCTGGTCAGGTGCGCAATCCGCGCGGGGAGGATTTGCACCTGATGGATCGCGCCGCGCGTGGTCATTTTGAGGCCGGTGCGGGTGGGTTCGATCTTCACGCCATAGGTCAGCCCTTCGACGTGGGCCTCAACCATCCGGTCGCCGGGGGTGTAGCTGATCCCGATTTCAACCGGCGCGCCATCGACCAGCACGTCGGCTTCAAGGCTGACCACAAAGGTCTGCCCGCCGAGCGTGATCGACCAGTCATAGGGCGGCTCCAGCGCGCCATCCAGTTGCTGGTCAACCTGCCGCGCCCGGTCAGCCCGCGCGGTCGCGACGAACCCGGCGATGGCGGCCAGATGCCGCAGCGTTTCGTCTGATGCCGCCGCGCCGTGGAACCCATCGGGGTATTCCTCGGCAATGAACCCGGTGGTCAGCTCGCCCGAGCGGAAGCGGGGGTGCTGCATGATTGCGCTGACGAAATCGATGTTGTGGCCAAGGCCCTCAATCTCGAACGCGTCCAATGCGGCAATCTGCTTGTCCGCCGCCTCATCACGGGTTTCGCCCCAGGTGATCAGCTTGGCGATCATCGGGTCATAGAACATCGAAACTTCGCCGCCCTCATAGACGCCGTCATCTACCCGCACGCCATCAACGCCGCGGCGGCCATTGCCTGCACCGTCGTCTTCCCAGCCTTCGACCGGCGGATCATAGCGGACCAGCCGCCCGGTGCTGGGCAGGAACCCGCGATAGGGGTCTTCGGCATAGACCCGGTTTTCGATCGCCCAGCCGTCAATCTTGATATCGTCCTGCGTCATGGCCAGCTTTTCGCCGTAGGCCACGCGGATCATCTGTTCGACC
>JAGNTK010000104.1 GCA_017987575.1 Novosphingobium sp.
TGAAGATCGCCTCAGCCATCGGCTCCTTGCCGGGCTTGAGCACCATCAGCATCCGCTCCTGGCTCTCGCTCAGCATCATTTCGTACGGCGTCATGCCTTCTTCGCGGCATGGCACCTTGTCCATGTCTAGGATGATCCCGGCCTTGCCGTTGGTCGCCATTTCGACGCTGGAGCTGGTCAGCCCCGCCGCGCCCATATCTTGAATCGCGACAATCGCATCGGTCGCCATCAGTTCAAGGCAAGCCTCAATCAGCAGCTTTTCGGTGAAGGGATCGCCGACCTGCACTGTCGGACGCTTGGCTTCGGCATCCTCGCCAAAGTCGGCGCTGGCCATGGTCGCACCGTGAATCCCATCGCGCCCGGTCTTGGAGCCGACATAGACGATCGGATTGCCGATCCCGGTGGCGGCGGAGTAGAAAATCTTGTCCTGCTCGGCGACACCGACGGTCATCGCGTTGACGAGGATGTTGCCGTCATAGGCGCTGTGGAAATTGGTTTCCCCGCCGACAGTCGGCACCCCGACGCAGTTACCATAGCCACCGATGCCCGCGACCACGCCTTTGACCAGCGATTTCATCTTCGGGTGATCCGGCCGCCCAAACCGCAGCGCATTCATGTTTGCCACCGGCCGCGCGCCCATGGTGAAGACATCGCGCAGAATGCCGCCAACGCCCGTCGCCGCGCCTTGATAGGGTTCGATGTAGCTGGGGTGGTTGTGCGATTCCATTTTGAAGATCGCCGCCTGCCCATCGCCGATGTCGATCACCCCGGCGTTTTCGCCCGGACCGCAGATCACCCAGGGCGCTTCGGTGGGGAGCTTCTTAAGGTGGAGGCGGCTCGATTTGTAGCTGCAATGCTCCGACCACATCACCGAGAATATGCCGAGCTCGACCATATTCGGCTCACGCCCCAGCGCGTTCAGCACGCGGGCATATTCTTCTTCCGACAGCCCGTGGGCTGCGACGACATCTGCGGTAATCTCGGCCATGCGCGGGCCTTAGCGGGGTGAGCCGTCTCAATCCAGCCCGTTCAGGCCGGTTTTGTGGCGCTTTTCCCCATCCACCATGCAGCTAAGGTCGCCAGACCGAACGCTACGAAGGCCAGCACCGATGTGCCGGTGGTCACTTCCGGCTCAACTGGGCCGAACCAGTTGACCGCCTGCAGCAACAGCAGAACGCCCGCCAGCACGCCAACCCGCAGCGGGGCCGGGTTCTTGGCCCGCACGTAAAGCCACAGCGCGCCGAAGGTGATCCCCAGCTCCAGCGGCATTTCCAGCATCGGATAATTCCACAGGCCGAAGCCCAACTTGGGCGGGCTGCCCGTCAGTGTCAGATCGGGCACGTGGACCAGCAGATCGAGGAACCAGTGCGACACCACCACCGCGCCGGTCAGCAGCGCGGCGGTTTTGTCTCTGGTCAAGGTCAAGATCACCACCGCAACCCCGCCGCCAAAGATCACCGATCCCAGCAGCGAATGGGTATAGGGCATATGATAGAGGTCCATCGGGTTCATCGCGCTGATCCCCGGAGTGACGCGCATATGCTCCACCCCGGTCAACAGCAGACCGAAGAACGCCCAGTCAACTAACTGTGCCCCGATGAACAGAAGGCCGAGCGCCGGAGCCTTTGGCCGCGCTGCGACCGCCAGAGCCGGCGCCCAGTGCCCGATAAACACCGCCTCAGGCCGTCCAGAACTTGATCAGCAACAATGCTGAGCTGCCTGCGGCAAGCCCGCTGGCAACGGTACCCCAGGCCATGTCGAGCAAGGCAAGCTGCGAGGCCCAGCCCTTGAGCGTCGCGAGGTTGGTCAGGTTATAGGTCGCATAGGCAGTCAGCCCGATCGCGCCGCCAAACACCACCGACAGCGGCACACCGGCCAGCGGCAGCCCCGGAGCGCCGTTCGACATGAAGCCCGGTAGCACGGCAAACAGGCCCAGCGCGGCGAAATAGATCAGATAGAAGATTACGGCTGGCCCGGTGCGGAACTTGGGGGCGAGCAGCTCGCCCAGCACAGGGCGATAGAACATCGGCACGGCGAAGCGCAGCCAGATCATGTCCACAATCAGAAAGACGCCGCCAGCCGCCGCAATTGCAACGGACCACAGCTTCAGAAACTCAACCATCTAGAAATTCTCCCCAAGGGCGCATCGCGCCATATGCTTCCTAACTTGACCGTTGCGGCGCGCGCGGTCAATGGTTGAAGCCATGAGCGAGACCAATTCCGATATCACCGCGCTGAGTTTCGAAGAGGCGCTGCGGGCGCTGGAAGACATTGTTCGCAGCCTTGAAAGCGGCGAAGTGCCGCTCGATGCGACCATGGATCTTTACGAGCGCGGGGAAAAGCTGCGGCTACATTGTCAGGCCCGGCTCGATGCAGCGCAGATGCGGATAGAAAAGATCGTGGCTGGGCCCGATGGCGCTGCGGCTGCGGTCACGCCGTTCGATGCTGACTAGGCAATGAAAGCGGTGCCAGATCCGTTGCTGGGTGATGCCTTGACGGCCATCGCCAGCGATATTGACGCGATGTTCGACGCCCTGTTGCCCGCTGAAGGACGGTTGGGCGAAGCGATGCGCTATGCCGCGATTGGCGGGGGCAAGCGGCTGCGGCCGCTGCTGCTGACAGCGACTGCTGCGATGCACGGTGCCGATCGCAGCCAGGCCCTGCGAGCTGCCGCAGCGATCGAGGCGATCCACGCCTATTCGCTGGTTCACGATGATCTGCCGTGCATGGATGATGATGCCATGCGCCACGGAAAACCAAGCACTCATGCCGCTTTTGATGAGGCGGTGGCGGTGCTGGCGGGCGATGCGCTTCAGGCCTTTGCCTTCGAAGTGCTGGCCGATCCTGCGACCAGTGGCGATCCCTTCGTCCGGGCCGAACTGGTGCAAGTGCTGGCCGGGGCCTCGGGTGCGAGCGGGATGGTCGGCGGGCAGATGCTCGATATTGAGGGCGAGGGGCGAGCGCTCGACGTGCCGGCTATCACCCGGATGCAGCAGCTTAAGACTGGCGCCTTGCTTTCGGCTGCAGTCGAAATGGGCGCTGTGATGGGCAAGGTTCCCCCGGAAGGCCGGGTTCACCTGAAAGGCTATGCTCGGGCGATCGGGTTGGCATTTCAGATCGCCGATGACTTACTGGACCATGCTGGCGACGAGGCCAAAGCTGGCAAGGCGCTGCGCAAAGACGCGGCGGCGGGCAAACAGACCTTTGTGGCGCTAGTCGGCGCAGATCGCGCGCGCGAACAGGCGCAGATGCTGACCGATCAAGCGATTGCGCATCTCGGCTCTTATGGGCAAGAGGCAGACCTGCTGCGGGCCTTGGCGCGCTTTATTGTGGAAAGGGACCACTGAATGGTAAAGCGCATTGGGGTTTATCCCGGCACGTTCGATCCGATCACGCTTGGTCATATGGATATTATTGAGCGCGGCGCGAAGCTGGTTGATGAACTGATTATCGGGGTCACCACCAACATCGCCAAATCGCCGATGTTCGATGATGATGAACGGATCGCGATGGTGAAGCGCGAAGTGGCGCGGGTTGGCAATGCCAAGATCCGGGTGGTCGGGTTCAACTCGTTATTGATGGACTTTGCCGATGCGATGGGCGCCCAGGTGGTGATCCGCGGCATTCGCGGGGTGACCGACTTTGAGTACGAATATCAGCTGACCGGCATGAACCGCCAGCTCAACCACGAGGTTGAGACCGTGTTCCTGATGGCCGATGTCGCGCTGCAGCCGATTGCATCGCGCTTGGTCAAAGAAATCGCGATCTATGGGGGCGATATCTCCAAATTTGTCAGTTCAGCCGTGCGCGCCGATGTGATGGCGCGCATCCCCGCGCGCTAAGCGCGGTGGACCGATTGCACCCGTTCATTGCCATGACAGCCTTGCGGCGCTATCCCGCCGCCGAAGCTTTGATCAACTGCGAGTTACGCCCCCTATGAACCGCCGAATTTTCGCTATGCTTGCCTTCAGCCTGTCTTTGGCTGCCGCCCCTGCCATGGCACAATCAAAGGACGCCGCAGCACCCGCACCTGCACCGGTCAGCGCAGTGGTCAGCTTGGATCCGGCGTTTGAACCTGAAAATATTCTGGTACTCGATCTGTCCAACGGCGGCCGGGTGATGATCCGCCTGATGCCGAGCTGGGCACCTGGACATGTTGAGCGGATCAAGACACTGACCGGGCAGGGCTTCTACAACGGTGTTATTTTCCACCGTGTAATCGAAGGCTTCATGGCGCAGACGGGGGATCCAACCGGAACCGGGCAGGGTGGATCAACGCTGCCGGACCTGAAGGCAGAGTTCAACTATCTGCCGCACGTTCGCGGCACCGTCTCAATGGCGCGTACCGATCAGCCAGATACCGCCAACAGCCAGTTCTTCATCGTGTTCTATCCGCGCTTTGCGCTGGATCATCGCTACACCAATTTCGGCCGCGTGATCGCCGGGATGGATGTGGTTGACGCAATCGCGCGCGGCGAACCGCCGAGCAGCCCGACCCGGATTGTTCAGGCCTCGATGCTGTCAGAAAACAAGCCGCGTCCGGCCGCTCCAGCAGCGCCAGCTGCGATCAGCATCACCCCCGATATGCTGAGCGGCGCAAAGCCGAACTAAGCACTAAGGCGCTTCCATGCGCGTTGATCTGTTCGATTTTGAGCTGCCGCCAGAGCTGATTGCACTGCGTCCCGCCAAGCCGCGCAATGCAGCGCGGTTGCTGCACGTATCGGAAGCTGGAGCACTTGCCGACCTGACTGTGCGCGATCTGCCCAGCCTGCTGCGGCGCGGCGATGTGCTGGTATTCAACGACACCCGCGTTATCCCGGCCCAGCTTGAAGGGATGCGCGGCGATGCCCGGATTGGCGCAACGCTGCACAAACGGATCGACCTGCGCCGCTGGCAGGCCTTCGTCCGCAACGCCAAGCGGCTGCGCACCGGCGATACAATTGATTTTGCGAACGGGGTTCAGGCCATCGCCGAGACGCGCGGCGATGATGGCAGCTGGACGCTGGCGTTTGTGGGCGAGGAACCGGTCGAAGTGCTGCTCGAACGCGCTGGGCAAATGCCGCTGCCGCCCTACATCGCGGGCAAGCGCCCCACCGATGCGCAGGACAAAGCCGATTACCAAACCATGTTTGCGGCCAAGGACGGCGCGGTTGCGGCGCCGACTGCCGCGCTGCATTTCACGCCAGAACTGATGGCGGCATTGGCGCTTGCCGGGATCGGAACTGAGACACTAACGCTCCACGTTGGCGCAGGAACGTTCTTGCCGATGAAAGTTGATGACACCGCCGATCACCGGATGCACGCCGAATGGGGCACGATCAGCGCCGAGGCCGCCGAGCGGCTCAATGCTGCGCGCGCAGCTGGTGGCCGGGTGATCGCGGTCGGCACCACCAGCCTGCGCCTGCTGGAAAGCGCCGTCAGCGAAGACGGCACGATCCAGCCGTTCAGCGATGACACGGCGATCTTCATCACCCCGGGCTATCGCTTCAAAGCGGTCGACGGCCTGATGACCAATTTCCACTTGCCCAAATCGACCCTGTTCATGCTGGTTTCGGCTCTCATGGGGCGCGATCGGATGCAGGCGGCCTATGCCCATGCAATTGCGGCGGGCTACCGGTTCTACTCCTATGGCGATAGTTCGCTGCTGCTGCCTGACGGTTGACGCAGCGCCGCTTGCATCGCGATGGCAATTAGGGTCTGATTGCTTACCGCGCATGAAGATAGCGACGCGGCGGAGGGGATTTCATAATGACAGATGCAACTTCGGCGCCCGCAGCGGCGGCGCCTGGGCCGGTGGCCGGGCTGGGTATTCTGGCCATCGTGGTGGTGCTGGTATTCGCCTGGGCGATCATCGGAACGATGCTGTTTTCGGACCTGACGCTGTTCGGCGGGTTCCTGCTGCTGTGGCACTGGGCCAACCTTGAAGCGCTGGAGATCAAGCGGATGCCGGCCACTATCGCCGGGGCGCTGGTCGGGATCGCACTAGCCTGGCAGGTGGTTTACCTGACCCAGCAGATGGGCAGTACAGGCACAATTATTGGCCTGCTGATCATGGTCGCGGCGATCTATCTGCAGATCATTGCGGCGATCCCGTTCCTGTTCAACGCAGCGGCGATGCTGTTCCTGACCGTGGCAGCGGCTCCTCTGATCCAGCTTAAGGTCGATTTTGTCGAGCTGGCGATTTCCACTGTGGTTGGCGCACTGTTTTTTGGCGCCGCAGTCGAAGGCCTGAAGCGGATCGCGGCGCGGTTCGGGCCGGCCGCCTAGCGCGGAAACAGCGTCGCCTGATCGATCACCTGGTCGATCAAGGCGTCGTCTGCCGGCAGCTGTTGATCGAGCATCAGCATGGCGAGGCCGTGAACCACGGACCAGGCCTGGATCATCAGCCGCCGGGTCTCCTCTGGGTTACCACCGGTAGCCACTGCGGCTTTGTCCTGCAGCATTCGAGCGGCCAGATTTTCGCCAAAGACGCTGGCGCCGATTGGTTCGCATTGGCTGAACATTAGCCGGAACAGCGCGGGATGGGCGAGGGCGAAGCGGACATAGGCGCGGCCGGTG